>CAUTZW010000022.1:0-33825 GCA_963543045.1 uncultured Treponema sp. | reverse complement strand
TATATGCCTGTTTTACTTCCGCTTCAATCGGAATTTTTATCAAAGTCCCGCCTTCCGGCGTCTGAATTTCGTCCATTTTATCTTTCCTATCTCAATAACTTCAAAGTATTGGGCGCAAACGGAGTTCGTAACCGGCTTTGCGCGGTTCCGGCTTTCGCCTCCATTCCTCCATTCGCTTACCGCTCATTTCGGAACGCGCTTTCGCACGCCGCTTCAATCCGGCGCAGGATATACGTACGCCTGTCACGCTTTCTCCGACGTGCAATTTTTTCGCTCGCATTCTACCAGCCATTACGTTTTCTCAAAGTTTCTAAACGTCGAGATTTGCGTAGACTGCGTTTTCTTCTATGAACTTTCTGCGCGGCTCTACGTCTTCGCCCATACAGACGGTAAAAATCCTGTCGGCGGCAACGGCATCGGGGACGGTTACGACTTTCATTTTCCGCGTGGAAGGATCCATCGTCGTTTCCCAAAGCTGCGTGCCGTCCATTTCGCCCAAACCTTTATACCGTTGAACGCTCGCCTTTCCTCTGTTGTCGCCGAGTTTTTGCAATTCCGCCTCGCGCTCTTCTTCCGTGTAGACGTAAACCGGCTTTTGTTTTCCAAGCTGGACCTTAAAAAGCGGCGGCATCGCAAGATACACATATCCTTTTTCGATAATTTCCGGCATATAGCGAAAAAAGAAGGTCAAAAGCAGCGTGCGTATATGCGAGCCGTCGACATCGGCATCAGCCATAATGATAATTTTATGATAGCGGAGCTTTTCGATGTTAAAATCTTTGCCGAAACCCGCGCCGAGCGTCGCGATAACCGGCTCGAGTTTGTCGTTATTCATAACTTTGTCGGGGCGCACTTTTTCAACGTTGAGCATTTTTCCCCAAAGCGGCAAAATAGCCTGCGTGTGGCTGTCCCTGCCTTTCTTTGCCGAACCGCCGGCAGAGTCTCCCTCGACGATATATAATTCGCATTTTTCGGGATCTTTCCATGAACAATCCGACAACTTTGCCGGCAATCCGAAGCTGTCGCCGATAGTCTTTTTGCGGGTCGCCTCTTTTGCGCGGCGCGCCGCAATACGAGCGCTCGCCTCCCCGATGGCTTTTTCCAAAACTTTTTCAAGAACGTCCGGATTTTGCTCAAAAAATATGACGAGCTTTTCTTTTACCAACGAATCGACAATCGTGCGCACTTCCGTGTTGCCGAGTTTTTCTTTCGTCTGACCTTCAAACTCAGGCTCCGGCACTTTCATCGACAAAATCGCCGTCAAACCGGAACGCACGTCCTCGCCGGTCAGTTTTTCGTCTTTATCGAGTTTCTTTTTGAGTTTGTCGTTTGCGTCGAGGGACTTATTCAAAACGGATGTCAAAGCGGACTTAAATCCTTCAAGGTGCGTGCCGCCGTCCCGCGTATTGATGTCGTTTACGAAGGTGTGAATGTTCTCGTTGTACGAATCGTTATACTGCATCGAAAGTTCGGTAATAACATCGTTTTGCTCGCCGGTAATGTAAATCGGATCGGCAGGCACAACGGGCTTTCCCTCGTTTAGGAATAAAACATACTCTTTTATGCCGCCGTCGAATTTATAAACGACTTCTTTGGGCGTTTCCAGCCGCTCGTCGCAGAAAATGATTTTTATACCGCTGTTCAAAAACGCAAGTTCGCGCAGACGCTGCGCTAAAACATCAAAATCATAGGTCGTCGTTTCCGTAAAAATCGTTTTATCGGCTTTCCAGCGAATCGTCGTTCCGTGTCCCTCCGCTTCTCCGATTTTTTCGACTTTCGTTTTTGCCACGCCGATTTCGTATTTTTGACAATACGTATGCCCGTCGCGCCGCACAAACGCTTCCATCCACGTTGAAAGCGCATTCACGCAGCTTACGCCGACGCCGTGCAAACCGCCTGAAACCTTGTATGAACCTTTATCGAACTTACCGCCGGCATGAAGGCGCGTTAAGACCAGCTCAAGCGCACTGATATGCTCTGTCGGGTGAATATCAACAGGAATTCCGCGACCGTTATCTTCAACGCGGACAATATCGTTTTTTTCAAGCGCAATCGTAATCGTATCGCAAAAACCCGCCATCGCTTCATCGATACTGTTGTCGATTACTTCGTACACAAGATGATGCAGCCCTTTCGGACCCGTAGAACCGATATACATTCCCGGACGCTTCCGAACGGCTTCCAGTCCTTTTAATACTTGAATATTACCGGCATCGTAAGTTGCAGACATTATTTTTTCCTTTGAAATTACGCTAATTCAAATAATCAGCATTATTTGTTCGATTGATTTGTATATAGGCAATACAGCTTTTGGTGATTACTGGCGCAAAGTATACTTATATTGCAACAAAAAGTAAAGGCAGGATATAATCCGCCGCATGGGCGAAAATAATTATAAAGAATTCTGGGATTTTTCTAAAAATCAATTATTTGAAGAATATAAAGCAAATGGTCAGGAAAACGATTTTAAGCTATGGTTCAATATGGAATATGTTGAAGACACTATCGATTCCATAACCGTCGCCGTGCCTTCGGATTTTCTGTGGCAGCAAATGGTAAAAAAAGGAAATGTCAGAAAGATTCAAGAAAAAATCGAACAAATTACCGGTCAAAAAAACATTCAAATAAAACCGGCAATAAAAAATTCATTCGAGTCCATTAAATCAACGCCTCAAGAGCCGCAGCCTCAAGAACCGGCGGAAGAAAAACCGGAATCGGCAAAAGAAAAGAAAGAAATAAAGCAAGAATTGTCGCAATTTTCCGCGCAATATAAAAATACCGCCCTCAATGAAAAATACACGTTCGATTCTTTTATACCGGGCGAAAATTTACAGTTTATTTACAACATTGCGCTATCGGTTGCCGAAAATCCCGGAACCAAAATGAATCCCATTCTCATTTACGGGGGAGTCGGGCTTGGAAAAACGCATCTTATGCAAGCGATTGGAAATAAAATCTTTAATCAAAGCGGCGATAAACTAAAAATATGTTACATACAAGCGGAATCGTTCCTCAATGAATTGACGAACGATATCAATAAAAAAACAACGCATAGTTTTCATTCAAAATACAGAAAGCTTGACGTTCTTTTAGTGGACGATATTCACTTTCTGCAGAAAAAAGAAGCAGCGCAAGATGAGCTTTTCTACACTTTTGAAGCGTTATCCAAAAACAAATCGCAAATGGTTTTTACCTGTGACCGGCCGCTGCGAGAAATTCAATACATGGCAGATAGGCTTGTAAGCCGACTTGGAAGCGGCATGTGCCTCGACCTTCATCCGCCTACCTATGAAACGCGGAAAGCCATTCTCTGCAAAAAACTTGAAATTGCAGAAAAAACATTACCGAACGAAGTAATCGACTACATCGCAAGTACAATCGAAACTAATATCCGCGATTTGGAAGCGGCTTTAAACAAGATTCTCGGGTATTCGGAATTTATCAACACAAATATCACGCTCGAAATTGCAAAGCAGCAATTAAAGGACATATATACGTCTCCAAACGTCGGTAATATATCCATAGAGAATATTCAGAAAGTCATTGCCGAAAATTATCAAATTTCGATATCGGATTTGAAAGGGAAAAAGCGCGATAAAAAATACGTTATTCCGCGTCATATTGCGCTCTATATAGCAAAAGAACTGACGGAATACACTTTTACCGAACTTGGAAACGAATTTGGCGGAAGAGATCATTCATCAATAATGCATGCATGCGATAAAATTAAAGAAAAAATTAAAACCGATTCCAGCTTCGGGCAAAAAATAAATTTATTAATAAAGGAAATAAAGGAATACAAAGCGTAAAGACAAGATTGTAGATAATATGATAAAATGCTGTGGAAAAAACGGTGTAGATTGTGTATTTAAAGCGTTTTATGTGGATAAGTTTATAAAAAGTTGATTTCAACATATCAATTATAAACTTAACAATTCATTCCTTTAAAAAGAATTACACCAGTTTTCACCTTTAAACACAACCTACTACTACTACTACTAAATTTATAAATTTAGTAAGTATAGTGGTGCATAACACTTCACCGCAAAGGAGTATGTATGAAATTCGTATTTGATCGGGATTCAATGATCAAAGAAATTGTCATTGCGCAGGAAATAATAACGAATAAAAGTCCGATTTCCATTCTTTCAAACATTCTTATCAATGCTGAAAACAATACATTGACGATTAAAGCTTCAGACACCACCGTTAATTATATCAGTCAAATTCCTGTCGATATAATCGAAGAGGGATCCTCTACAATATTTTGCGACAAATTTATGAGTATCCTTGCATCTTCACCATCGGGAGATATTGAATTCGATCAGCAGGATATAAAGGTTACGATTAAACCGGTCGCGAAAAAGATAAAATTTCAGCTAAAGAGTATTGCCAGCGAAAAATTTACGGATATTCCTGCAGCGACCGACGTTCCATTCTTTGAAGTGCCGTCAAAAGAATTTAAACAGATGATAGAACAAACGATTTTTGCGGTTTCCGAAGATATGAATAGATATTTTATGACCGGCGTATATCTTACTAAAAAGAACGACAATTTGGTTATGGTCGCAACTGATGCGCGGCGTCTCTCTTTTGTTGAAAAACCGTTCGGCAGCGGAATTGATTTTTCCAATGCAATTGTACCGACAAAAATTTTGCGCTGCATATTAAAAAATGCTCCGGATGAAGGTAATATTTCTATTGCAATTGTAGATAAATTGATTTTTGTAAAGTTTTTGAATTACGAATTCTCTTCCAAACTTTTGGACGGACAATTTCCGAACTATCAAAAAGTAATTCCGGAAAAACAAACGTCGCACTTTGAAGTCGCCAAAGCGGATATTCAAGAAGCGTTAAAACGTACGGAAATAATGATCGATAAAAAGGTAAATCGGGTAATATTTAAAATCGCGCCGGGAACGCTCACATTAACTTCTCCCGAATCGGAAATCGGAACGGCTGATGAAGAGATTCCGTGCAAGTACGACGGCGAAGAAGTAACAATTGCGTTTAATAACAAATACATTTCGGAACCGCTTAAAAATATGGAAGCGGGAAATATTGTGTTCGAGTTTACTGAATCGATGCGCGCGGTAACGCTTCGCCCTGAACCGGCGGAAGATTATTTCCACATCATTATGCCGATGAATATTACGAACTAATGCCGTTTCTGTCGCTTTCTTTGTATCATTTTCGCAATTTGCAGGACGATAAAATAGACCTCTCCTCAAAAGAGGTTTATTTTGTCGGTGAAAACGGTCAGGGGAAAACGAATATTTTGGAAGCGCTGTATTATTCGGCTTACGGATCGTCGTTTAAAACGCATGTCGATAGTCAGATTATAAAATACGGAGAAAAGAATTTTGCTGTTAATTCTTTGTATAATAATGAAAAGAATAATACTCAGCAGATTCATATAGCGTTTGAAAATAATAAAAAGCTTATTGAAAAAAACGGAAAAAAGATTCGCGACAGAAAAGATTTAATAAATACCATTCCGTGCGTGCTGTTTTCTCACGACGATATGCAATTTACAACCGGAGCGCCTGAAGTCCGCCGCTTTTTTTTAGATCAATCGCTGACAATGTACGATGCTTTTTACATCGATGATTTACGGAATTACCGGAAAATCTTAAAGACGCGCAATCTCATTTTAAAAGAATCTGATTATAAAATGCTCGATATTTACGACGCGCAACTTGCAAAATACGGACTTGAGATTCAGAAAAAGCGCAAAAAAACCGTTTTCCAATTCAATCAGATTTTCGGGAAATTATATGAAGATATTTCCGGAATTGCCGGTTTGTCGATCGAATACGAACCATCGTGGAAAGAGATAAAAGAAGACGTCGGCTATCGCTTTCCAACCGAAGCGGAAATTGCGGCGCACCTTTTTGAAAAACGCGAGAGCAATAAGATTATGATGCGGACATTAAGCGGCCCGCATTTGGATAAGATCGTTTTTAAGAAAGACGGCATGAATTTCATTCACAGAGCATCTACCGGTCAGTGCCGTCTTATTTCGCTCCTGCTAAGAGTGCTGCAAGCGGTTTGGTATAATCGAATTACCGGCATTAAACCCGTTTTGTTGATGGATGACGTTCTGCTTGAGTTGGATCCGGTGAAGCGCACGAAGCTCACGTCGCTGCTTCCTGAATACGATCAGCTTTTTTGTACATTTTTAACCGGCGAACCATATGACAACTACCGGCACAGCGCAACAAAAGTTTATACAATAGAAGGAGGCAGCTGGCATGAGCAAAAATGATTTTATTTCCTGTGCGGATATGGTAACTGCAACGTTCAGTAGCATTGAACGAAGCGCCATTGAAAAAAATAATAAGTTGTTTAATGCGTGGAAAAAAATAATTACTGCTATTCATGGAAACGGACAAAATATTTATGAGCACACTTCGATTGTCGATGTGAAAAACGGAATTTTGTTATTAGAAACAGACCACCCGGGATGGATTCAGCTGCTGCAAATGAATTCCGGATTTATTGTAAAAGGCTTGAAAATGTATGCTCCTGGATTAAATGTTTCCTCTCTTTCTTATCGTTTAAAGGGAAGTAATGCCGGACTCCATGATGTGAATTACAAAAAAGAATTTGAATATCATTCAAAAAAAATGGCTGAACATTTTGATTTGGCGGAAGAGATGATTCAAAATCATGCTCAACCGGAAACGGTAAATCAAGCGGAAATGAAAATCCCTGAAGACTTGGCTGATAAATTAAACGCCTTAAAACAAAATATTTTGACTCGGAAATCGCAATAATTGCTTATTATTTCCGATTGTTGCGTGGTAAGCGGCGCTTTCTCGTTGACTATTCCGTTTTCCTTTTCATTGACATATGGAGTTATCGGGTTGTATAGTGCCCACCTATCCGTGATTTTGCGATAAAAAGCGGAATTACGGTAGCATTTCAATTTTTTATATGGAAGGTGTGTATGCCTATCGTACAGTTTTTGGGATTAAATAGCGTTGCGAGTATTCTAGAATCCATTATGATTCTCTGCTTTGGAATTTCGTGGCCGATGTCGATTATACGGTCGATTCGTTCAAAATCAACTAAGGGAAAGAGCTTGTTGTTTATGTGTTTTATTGCAGGAGGTTATATATGCGGAATCATATCGAAATCCCTTACGCATAATTACAATTTGGCCTTCTGGTTTTACATACCGAATATCATTATGGTCAGCACGGATATAATGCTGTATTTCAGAAATAAACGGATAGAAAGTCAGTCGTAACGTGCGGCCGAACCTCTGGAATGTTAAAGCGTATCTGCGGCTTTTAAAACCGTGCCGCAAATATGCTTTTTATTTTTTCCCTACTATATTTTGCCCATCTGCATCCGCCGTTTTCGGACATCTTTAAGCAGAGCGGTAAGCTTTTCCGAATCATCTTGTTCAACGGCTGTCCGGAGTTCATCCAGCTTCGATTTAAAAGCGTCGATATGCGGGAGCAGCAATTTTTTATTCAGCAAAAATAATTCCGTCCACAGCGGGGCGTTAATCATTGCAATTCTCGTTAAATCTTCGAAGCTGCCGCCGCCGAATGCGGTAATCTGTTCGTCTTCCGCTCCGGCAACGAGCGCACTTGCAATGATGTGGCAGAGCTGCGAGGTGAATGCAATTTTTTGGTCGTGAATGTCAGCGGTCGTTTCCGTGATGCGGGAAAATCCCATACGGGTAATGAGCGTCCGCATGAGCGCAAGGTTTTCCGCTTTGTTGTGCGCACGGGGAATGAGAATGTAATTCCGGCCGATAAAAAAGTCCGCCGAAGCATTTGCGTATCCTTCCTTTTCGCCGCCGGCCATCGGGTGGCCGAGTATGAAATCAACGTCGTTGCGGATAAAATCGTCTTTTGCATTCTCGAAGATATTTTTTACGCCGCTTATGTCCGTTACAATCGCTCCGCTTTTGAATGCGGCTTTATTTTCCGTCAAAAACGCAAGCGTTGCGCGCGGATACAGGCAGACAAACACGATGTCGCAGAGCCCTAACATTTCTTTAACCGCATCGGCCGGATAGATGCTGTCGGCGATGCCGTCTTTTTGCGCGGCATCAAGGCTTTCGGTGTTTTTGTCGCATACCAGTATTTTTCCGTCGGCAGTATCGGCCGCTGTCGTCCGAATCACGTTCCGCCGGATGCTTTTTGCAATCGACCCGCCCATAATGCCGAGACCGACAATACCGTAGGTAAGATTTTGTATGTCCGTCACATCGACCGCCCGTTAATTTCGGCAAATTTCGGAAGAACGCACATGACTTCATCGAATTCCGCAGGTTTTAAAGACTGTTCGCCGTCGCATAACGCCTTTTCAGGATTATTGTGCACTTCGATAATTAAGCCGTCCGCTCCGGCCGCAATCGCCGCTTTTGCGAGCGTCGGCACCATCCAATTCATGCCGCATGCGTGGCTCGGATCGATAATCACGGGAAGGTGGCTAACTTTGTGCAGATACGGAATGATGCTCAAATCGAGACAGTTGCGGGTGTAGCCGTCGAACGTGCGGATTCCGCGCTCGCAAAGAATGACGTTTTCATTTCCGCTTGCCATAATGTATTCCGCCGACATCAGCAGCTCCTTTACCGTTGCCGACATTCCGCGCTTCAGCAGAATCGGTTTTTTGACCTTTCCCATTTCTTTGAGCAAATCGAAATTCTGCATATTCCGCGCGCCGATTTGAATCATGTCGACGCCGTCAAAATATTCCAGCTGCCGAATGTCCATAAGTTCCGTCACTACCGGAAGTCCGGTTACTTTTTTTGCGTGCAAAAGGAATTCCAGTCCCTTTGCGCCCAGACCCTGAAAGGCGTACGGAGACGTGCGCGGTTTAAAAGCCCCGCCGCGGAGGTAACGCGCGCCGCTGGCTTTTACTGCTTCCGCGATTCCGACTACCTGCTCTTCCGTTTCAACCGAACACGGCCCGGCAATCACGCCGATAATGCTGCCGCCGAAAGTCCCCGCACAAACGCCTTTCTGCCCGCCGCCGACTTCGATAACGGAATCCGCCGGATGGAACGAGCGGTTTGCAAGCTTATACGGCGCGGAAATCCGCTGTACGCTTTCTACAATCGGATTGGCAAGGATTTGTTCCGTATCGAGCGAAGTCGTGTCGCCTAAAAGCCCTAAAATAGTCAGGTTTTCTCCGTTTGATACATGCACACCGAAGCCGCGCTCCTTCCATTCGCCGATGTATTCATTAATTTTTGCGCTATCGGCTCCTTTTTTTACCGTTACAATCATCATCTGCCTCTCTTGCCGCATCTTACGGCGCTATCTGAAAATAAAAAAAGACCCCTGCGTACAGAGGTCTTGCATTAAACGGTTTATCGGAAAACTGATACACAGTTATCGTAAGCCTGAACGCTCCGTACAGAGGCGGTAAAAAATGCAGTAATAATAAGCGCCCGCGCCAATGCGATAAGAAGCATCCTTCAAAAACAACCCGCTCAAGTTTTCCATGCGCGCATGATAAAAGGCGGCCGTGCTTGTGTCAAGGCGAACGGGTGGCGGGAAGAGTTGCGCCGGACATCATAAATCGGCCATCATGCGGTACAGCTATCCGGAGTGCGTGCAGTGCATCAGGATAGTAATCGGAACAGGTGGCGATAAGTTGTGCCGAATATCAGAAATCGACTACCAGCTGTACAATGAACTTGAGTGCAGAGGGATTCATCGGGATTGTGAGCAGGTGATCATGCGGCATAGTAATCCGGATGCTCGGCGAGACAGTTGTGCAGAGATTGGAAGGTGGCCGTCACGCAGCATAATCAGCCGGAGTGCTGGAAGGTGCAGCAGGATAGTAAGCTGAACGGGTGGCGGAAGAATTGCGCCGAACGCCACAAACCATCCCGCATATTGCACAACCGGCATTATCCGTTGACGCAGGCAATTCCTTCGATGCTGTTCCAAGGGTTTTCTTTCCGCTATACTTTGCGCCATGTCGTTTGTTAAGAATAAAATTGGAGAATCATACAAGGGTTTTGATTTGATTTCGGTTACCGATGTGCCTGACAATAATGCGGCGGGCATCTATCTTCGTAACCGGAAAACGGGATTGGAAGTTTTTCATCTTTTGAATGATGATCCGGAAAATCTATTCGCTTTTGCATTCCGCACTCCCATTAAAAATGCAACGGGCGCCGCTCATATTCTTGAGCATTCAGTTTTCTGCGGTTCGGAACGCTTTCCGCTCAAAGAACCGTTCGCCAATATGATGAATCAAAGCGTAAACACGTATCTGAATGCGTATACCTGTTCCGATAAAACCGTTTATCCGGCAAGTTCAATGGTTAAAGCCGACTATTTTAATCTCATGGATGTGTACGGCGATGCGGTTTTCTTTCCGCTTTTGAAGAAGGAAGCCTTTATGCAGGAAGCGCACCGCTTGGAACTTGACGATGGGGGAACCTTTTCCATTCAAGGCGTTGTGTATAACGAGATGAAGGGCAATTATTCGTCTTTTGAATCCGTTGCTGCTGACATCCAGTTGCGGAGTCTTTTTCCCGATACGAATTATGCATTCGATTCCGGCGGCGATCCGGCGGCGATTCCGTTTTTTTCTTATGATGATTTTAAAATGTTCCACAAAAAATATTACCGGCCGGATAATTGCCTCGTCTTTTTGTACGGAAATATTGCGACCGAAGAGCAGTTGGATTTTTTGCAGGAACGCTTTCTCAATCGTCTTGAACAAAAATGCGCCGTGCCTGCGCCGTGCGCTTCGTATCCGGCGGTGGATGAAGCGTTTACGCGCATGGAAACGCCCAAGCCGCTTACCCGTCCGATCAAAGTGTCGGAAAAGGCTCCCGATGTTGGGGTGACTGGCGCGACGGTAACCGTCAACTGGCTCTGCGGGCAGACAAAAAATCTTGACGAATTGCTTGAATGTTCGTTTTTGGCCGAAGTACTAGTCGGCCATGACGGCTCTCCGCTTGCAAAACTTTTGACGGATTCTCAGTTGGGCGATGACCTTGCGCCGCTGAGCGGAACGTTTGCCGAAATGAAGGATTTTATTTTTTCGGTCGGTCTGCACGGCGTTCAGGCGGGCGATGAAGATAAAGTGTATGATTTGATTTTCAGCGGATTGAAGGCGCTTTGCGAACGCGGAATAGACCGGAAAGATTTGGATGCGGCGCTTATGGCGGCGGAGTTTGCAAACCGCGAAGTTGTGCGCGCCGGCGGCCCGTATGCGCTCGTGCTTTTGGAGCGCGCGCTTGCCGGATGGAATTACGGCGGCGACCCTGCCGCTCATTTGTTGTACCGCGATGCTTTTCGGAAGATCAAGGAGAAGGCGGAAAAAGAGTGCGACTATGCGGTAAAGCTCATCAAAAAATATATCCTTGAAAACAATCAATGTGCTTCCGTGTGCGTTACGCCGTCGGCTTCTTATCTTACAGAGCGGAACGAGAAGGAAGCGGAGTTGACGGCAAAACTTTCTGCCGATGCAGATAGGCCGACACTTCAAGCGGAATTGAAGGCGCTCCATGCTTACCAGCAAAAAAGAGAGACGGCGGAAGAGAGCGCATGTATTCCCCGCTTGAAGCTTTCCGATCTTTCGCTTGATCCGGACGGAATAACGACGGAAATTGCCGTCGTCAAAAACGGCTCGCATGAAATTCCGCTGTTCCGCAATACGGAAAATACAAACGGCATCGCGTATGTTGAGTTGTGCGTTCCCGTTGATGTTTTGCCGCCGGAAGAATATCCGTACCTTCCGCTGTTTACCTACTGTGCGGCAAATGCGGGTTGGAACGGTAAGCATTGGGCGGACTGCGCTGCCGATACGGCGGTTTTGACCGGCGGAATAGAAACGCGCCTCGTTTCTTTTGAATCCGCGAACACTGCCGATTCGGAGAAGCTCCGCAAAAGTATTGAAAAATTCCATTGCACCGACCGCGATTATTTGATTTTTTCCGTCAGAATGATTGCGGAAAAGGCGCATGAAGCGCTTGCGCTTTTTTCCGAAGCGGTTTCGACATTCGAATTTACGGATTTGAAGCGGGTAAAAAATCTTTGCGCAGAAGCGAAGAGCGCGCTTTTTGCCAGCGTCGTGCCGAAGGGAAATAAATATGCCCTTGTACGCGCGCAGTGTCCGTATTCGCATTCCACCGCTGTCGGAGAAATATGGCGCGGCATTTCGCAAGTCTTTGCCGCCAACACGATTTGCGCGCAAAAGACGGAAGAGCTGGCAGCCCATTTCGAGCGCATAAAGCGTACTTTGGCGGATGCCGGTGCGCTCTTACACGTTACGGCCGATGCCGCCGCGATGCAAACGATCCTGCCGGAACTTGAAAATCTGGTCCGGACGAATGATTTGAAGTCGCTTATGCCGCGTCCGAATCGCAATGAGTCGGATTTCCAAAAGCTCTGCCTGCTGGACGGCGAAGCGGAACTTCCGGCGGAAGAAGTTTTCATCGTACCGGCGCAAGTCGGCTACTGCGCGTCCGTGCTGCCGGGAACGTTCTTCGGCGCTAAAGAAAACGCGCATGATCTTGCGTTCGCTCATTGGCTTTCCGGCACGTATCTGTGGGAGCGGATTCGCACAACGGGCGGAGCGTATGGGGCGCGGGCAAGCTGCGCAAACTTAATCGGAAAATTTACCTTTTCGACGTTTCGGGATCCTATCCCGTTCCAGTCGCTCGATGTGTTTTCCGAATGCCTTTCCGACGCGATGGAAGCGCATTTGCAGCAGGAAGATTGCGAAAACATCATAACCGGAACCTACGGAGACGAAGTGCAGCCGTTTTCTCCTGTCGGGCGGGGAAATGCCGGATTTATGCGGACGCTCTGCTGTATTTCCGATGCCGATCGGCTTTCCAAACTGCAAATGATGTTTGAAATGAAGCCGGAGGATATTCGGGAAGCAGCAAAAAGAATTGCAGCGCGGGCGGCGGAGCGGCGGAATGTCGTTATCGGCGGCAAAGCGGACAAAACTACTGGCGTTATCATTCGCTTGCCGGTATAATACCGAATTAAAATAATGAGAGGCTATTATGGATAAAAGGATACAAGAATGTGTGGAAATGCTTCGGCAACTGGTTTCTGATGTTCAGGGCGCGCCGTATCCGAGCGAGGATCTGAAACTTGAACTGTACACGATTTGGTATGAGCACGCGCAGAAAGCTGCCGTATCGTGCTTTGAATTTTTGGATGAGCATTTTCCGGAAGACAGAGAAAAAATGGATAAGAAAATCGACAAACTGCTTCCATAACGGCCGGCAGCCCAACGGGAGGATTTAATGTCTGTTTCAAAAAAAGTGCTCAAGCTGAACCGGCATAAGCTCGGCGGCGCAATGAAAAAAAAAGGGATTAATATTTGGCGGTTTGTCTTTAACGGAGTTGAAAACGGTACGGGAATTGAACGGACTTTTTTCATTGAATTCTTAATGATTAATCCCTTTCTTTCCGCATCTAAGGTTTTGCTGGGATTTAAACCGCGCGAAGACCTTTCTGCGGAAGACCTACAAAATGTCCTTGCCGGTACGACTTCCGCGCAATCAATTCAAAACGAATGCCTTGTCGCGCCTTCATATACGGCGGTGCGGGTCGGTACGCTCGGCAGTGAAGCAAAGCAGCTCTGCGAATATTATCCGGTTAAGAATATTAAGAGCGCTCCGTATATTTTTGACATCGAAGCGGGCAACTGTTCTTTTTCCGAACACAACCTCATGGGGCTGATTGAACTTGATGCCGACGAAATACAAAAGCATCCCGAATATTTTTGCGGAGCGGGCGTTATCCGCTGGGATTTGAAGTACGAAACTGTTTGCGGCTTTCCTTCAGGTTTTTCCGGAAAGGATACGGCATGGTATGCGACGGGCGCGCATACGGTTTTTGCCGGTTCCGTATCCGTCGACGGCAAAGACTATACGGTGCTTCCGCAAAGGTCGTTCGGCTATCTTGACCGGAACTGGGGGCACACGCTCCCGTCCGATTGGATTCATCTTTCCGCCTCTCATTTGACCAGTCTCATTACGGGGCAACTTTTGCAGAATTCCTGTTTTGCGGTGCAGGGAGTGTATGACGGGCGGCTTTCGCTTGTTATGCGGATTGGAGAGACGGAAATTATTTTTTCTGCGGAAACGCCGAAGCGTTCGTATTCTTCGGTTTGGAATTGCGTGCAAATGCCGCAGGATCAGGAAGGCGAAAAGCTGCACTGGTCGGTAACGTTCAACAGCCGGCAGTTCGTTATCGATATCGATGTATTTTGTCCGGCGCATCTTTTGTTTGTGCGGAATATTGAATATCCGGAAGGCGGCCGCAAGTTGATGAAGCTCATTGCAGGCGGAGACGGCACGGGCGAAATTCGGCTATACAAATGCCTGCGCAAAGACCTTGAGCTCATTGAGCACGCGCAGATTGGAAATGCCCTCTGCGAATTTGGGCAGCCGGACGATTCGGGAGCGTAATGCGGCGGCCGGAGCGGCGTGCAGCTCATTCCCGCTTGCCGGAACGGTTGCTTTGCGGGCGTTCGGCACTTCGGCATTCGATAAATAAAATTTGATTTACTGCTTTTCCGTGTATATTTTAGAATCATGGATTACGAACATTTTACATTCAAATTGCAGGACGCGTTGCAAAATGCGAGCGTTCTTGCTCAAAAAAACGATCACAGCGAAATAGGACTTGAACATTTATTGCTGGCGCTGCTGGCGCAAGAAGACGGCATTGTTCCGCCGGTGATTGAGCGGATTGGGGGTAATGCCGCATCGCTGGCGAAACAGCTTGAAGAACGGCTGAAAGAATATCCGAAAGTAACGGGAAACACGCAGATGCGCCTTTCCAATGAAGCGCAGAAGGTTCTTGCAAAAGCGGAAACGCACATGGCGAAGCTCAAAGATCAGTATCTGTCGACCGAGCACATTCTGCTGGCCATGACGGAAAGCGACGGGAAAACGGGGCAGCTGTTGCAGGCAAACGGGATAACCGGCAAAGCGGTGCTGGAAGCGCTTAAATCCGTGCGGGGCAACGTGCAAATCGATTCGCAGGATCCTGAAAGCTCCATGCGCTCGCTTGAAAAATATACGCGCGACCTTACGGCTGCCGCCCGCCAAGATAAAATCGATCCCGTTATCGGGCGCGATGAAGAAATCCGCCGCGTTATGCAGGTGCTTTGCCGCCGCACAAAGAATAATCCCGTGTTGATCGGCGAGCCGGGCGTCGGTAAAACCGCCGTTGTTGAAGGGCTTGCGCGCCGCATCGCTTCCGGCGACGTACCGGAAAGTCTCAAAAATAAACGGCTGCTTTCGCTCGATTTGGGTTCTTTGGTTGCGGGCGCAAAGTTCCGCGGGGAATTCGAGGAGCGGCTTAAAGCGGTGGTGAGCGAAGTTGAAAAATCCGAAGGCCGGATTATCCTGTTCATCGATGAGCTGCATACGATTGTACGCGCCGGCGCAACCGACGGCGGCGCGATGGATGCATCGAATCTTTTGAAACCGGCTCTTGCGCGCGGCTCGTTGCGTGCGATCGGTGCGACGACGCTCGACGAGTACCGCAAGTACATCGAAAAAGATGCGGCGCTTGAGCGGCGGTTCCAGCAGGTGTATTGCAATGAGCCGTCCGTTGACGACACGATTGCCATTTTGCGCGGCCTTCGCGAAAAATACGAGATTCACCACGGCGTGCACATCAATGATGAGGCGTTGGTGGCCGCAGCAACGCTCAGCAGCCGCTATATCACGAACCGCTTTATGCCGGACAAGGCGATTGATCTTGTAGACGAGGCTGCCAGTCGGCTCAAAATGGAAATTGAAAGTCAGCCGACCGAGCTGGATCAGCTAGAGCGGAAACTTTTGCAGCTTTCGATTGAACGGCAGTCGCTGTCGAAGGAAGACGATGCGGCTTCGAAAGATCGGCTTGCAAAACTCGAAAAGGAACTTGCCGAAATTTCGTCTAAACGGGACGCGATGAAGCTGCAATGGCAAAATGAAAAGTCTGAGATTGACCGGAGCCGCAAAGTCAAAGAGGAGCTGGAGCAGGCTCGCTTTGAGATGGAAAAATTCACGCGGGAAGGCAATCTTGAAAAGGCGGCGGAATTAAAATACGACAAAATCCCGACGCTTGAAAAACAGCTTGCCGCTGCGGTGAATGAAAAGCAAGCGGACGCGGAATCCAGCCGCGCGTCGCTTCTGCGCCAAGAGGTAACGGAAGAGGATGTAGCGCGGGTTGTCAGTACGTGGACGGGGATTCCAGTTGCCAAAATGCTTGCGGGCGAAAAGCAAAAATATCTTGAGCTTGAATCCGTGCTGCACCGGAGGGTTATTGGGCAGGATGAAGCGGTGCAGGTGGTCTCCGACGCAATCCGGCGGAACCGTTCCGGATTGAGCGATCCGAACAGACCGGTCGGCAGCTTTTTGTTTATTGGGCCGACGGGCGTTGGGAAAACCGAACTTGCGAAAACGCTCGCCGATTTTCTGTTCAATGACGAAAAAGCGCTTACGCGCATCGATATGTCCGAATATATGGAAAAATTCAGCGTAACGCGTCTGATTGGAGCGCCGCCCGGATACGTGGGCTATGATGAAGGCGGCCAGCTTACGGAAGCGGTGCGGCGGCGTCCGTACAGCGTTATTTTGTTCGACGAGATCGAAAAGGCTCATGCGGATGTGTTCAATGTGCTGCTGCAAGTTCTTGATGACGGCAGACTTACCGACGGGCAGGGGCGTACCGTCGATTTCAAAAACGCAATCATCATTATGACGAGCAATATCGGCAGCACGGAGATTCTTGAAGCGGACACCGATGAAAAGATGGATGCCGCGCGGGAACGGGTTAATGCGCTTTTGAAGGCGGCATTCCGTCCGGAATTCCTCAATCGAATTGATGAAACTGTACTGTTCCGCCATCTTGACCGGAGCTGTATCGAAGGAATTGTGAGAATTCAGTTGGAACGCGTTGCCGCGCGTCTTGCAGACCGGAGAATAAAACTGCATGTCGATGATGATGCGGTGCATTTTATTGCGGAAAAAGGCTACGATCCGGCGTTCGGGGCGCGTCCGATTAAGCGCGCCGTACAAGCCTTCATTGAAAATCCGCTTGCAAAAGAGCTGCTGCAAGGAAAATATGCCGATGGCGCCGACATTCATGCGCACGCCGCTTCCGACGGCAGCTGTCTCGTATTTGATTGATGCCATACTTCCCGACCGTGTTGCCGGCCGGGAGCGCCTACTGCGCGAGGCCCTGCTTTTTACGGCAGCGGCTCCGTTTTTTTACGGCATGAGCGCGGCGCTCCGTAATCGGCAGAGGCAGGTGTTCCGCAGCGGTGCAGATAACCGCCGCGCATAATGCCTCCTCCGCGTCGGAAGGGCTATTCCAACTTAAAGTTTTTTACTTCCGACGCAAGTTTATCGATACTTTCTTTATTTTTCTGTGAACTTTCGTTGACTTCCTGCATGGCATTGTTGATTTGGGCCGCACCGATCGACATTTCATTCATGCTTTCGGTAATAACGCTCGTCAAATCTCCGAGTTTCTGCATTTCGCCAGCGACCTGTTCGCTTCCGTGCAGCATCTTTGCAGAACCGTCATTTACTTCAACCGTAACCGTGCTGATATTCCGGATTGCTGCAAGCACTTCCTTACTGCCGTTTTCCTGTTCAATCATCGCAGACATAAGGCGCGCGCTCATATCTTTGACTTCTTCCGCAAGGCTGTAGATGCTTTCAAAATCTTTGTCCGCAGCGGCGGATGATTTGGACAGCGTATCAATTTCGATGCTCAAATTCTTCAACGTCGCGGTGATGCGTTTGCCCTGCGCGGACGATTCTTCCGCAAGTTTCCGGATTTCATCGGCAACGACGGCAAATCCCTTACCCGCTTCTCCGGCATGAGCCGCTTCGATTGCGGCATTCATCGCCAGCAGGTTCGTTTGGCTTGCAATGTTTTCGATAACGCTGCTTGCTTCAAGGAGGCTGCCGGATTCTTCTTCAACCTGATGCGTAATGCGGGCGGAATCATTGACGGTTTTCCGGCCGTTTTCAGTTGCGGACGCAAGACTTTTAATCGCATCGTTGGTCTTTTCGATTGTCTGGGTGATGGAGCCGATGTTCGCAACCATTTCTTCAACCGCCGCCGACGATTCGGTAACGCTCGCCGACTGATTTTCTATGCTGTCGTTGAGCTGGCGGATTATCGTCATAATTTCGCCGATTGTTGCGGCCGTCTGAGTAACGCTCGCGCTTTGCGAAATGGCTTGCTGTTTCACGCCGTCGATGTTCGAGCTGATTTCGTTTATCGCGCTGGCCGTGTCGGACATATTGCTTGCAAGATCGCTGCCGATGCTTTCCATTATGCGGACATTTTGACTGACGGAATACATTGAATGGGCGATTTTTTCGATCGTTTGATTAAAGTATTCGGACATGAGGCCGATTTCATCTTGCGTGTTGACGGCAAGGCGGACGGTCAAGTCGCCTTCGCCCTGCGCAATGTTTTTGAGCGCGGCAACTGCAATGCGGAGCGGTTTGGCGATTTTGTCCGCCGCAAAGTACACAAGAATAAGGACGATCGCCATAATGATGCCGCCCATAACGAACATCGAAACGCGCAAACGGTTTACTGCGCCCATAAATTCGTTGATCGGTGCTTTGATAATCACCGTCCAGCCGGTCGATTTCATCGTTGCAAACGCAGCAATATATCGGTCGCCGTTATAATCGTAATTCATAACTTCCGTCGCTTCATGCGACAGCGCGTACTGAATAAAGCGCGCCGACGAAGCAAGATTTTTATCGCGCTTGGCTTCTTCGAGCGGGTTGTATTGTTTTTCAACAAAGGATTGCTGTTTGTGCCCGACGATTGTTCCGGTGAGTCCGACGATGTAGCTTTCGCCAGTCACGCCGATGGTGATGTTTTTTACAATGTCCGATGCGCCGCCTTCCGGAGCCATTGCGCTCAAAACGCCGATGACTCTGCGGTTTTCGTCTAAAATCGGTACGGCAAAGACAATCTGCATCTTTTTAGTTCTACGCGACAGCATCGGTTCGGAGACAAAACGCTTTCCGGCAGCTGCCGAGCGGAACCATTCCCTATCGCCGACGTTGACAATTTCTCCTTTTGCGTCATGCTGATTGCCCTGCAAGTCGCACACGCCGAAATATTCGATTTGCGAATTAAGCGCCGCCGCTTTTGCGAGCGTTTCCGCTTTTTCCGCATACGAGAGATTCGGATCGCTGAGCGCCGGAGTCCGCGCTAAGCCTTCAACGAACTGGAAAATCGAATCGGCGCGCCCGTCAACGATTTCCGCAACATCTTCAGCCTTTTCGATAAAAAACGTTTCGACTTTTTCGATGACCGCTTTTCGTGCCGACAGAACGGCAAGCAGTTCCTGCATAAATGAACCGGCAAAAGTCAAAATGCCGAAAAAAATAACGAGCTTTTTTGTGATCGAAAATACTTTTTTTACTTTCCCCGCCGAATTGCGGCCATACGTGTTCGCTGTTTCCATACTGTTACTCCAGAAAATGTGTTTTACAGACGCTTGAAATGATTTTTATTCGGGCATCTTGCGTTACATTTAAAAAATTTTAGGCATTTGAAACGTTTGCACCTTTTCAAATGCCTGCTCTATATATCGGTAAAAAACATATGTTTCAAGAGTACGGGAAAGTGCCGCGTTTGCCGCTGCCGTCGATTGCGTCTGTACTTTCTCTTGCTGGAAGAATAGTGCTTACAAATGCGGTTTTATAGGGTATTATTATACGAGTCTTTAATGGTGCGGCAGTTTGCCGAACAAGGCGCAAGGTAATAAATCATTTTTATTAGGAACATGTCTTATGCAAATTAGAAATATTTCGAACGTTTTTATTTCATTCATGCTGGTGTTTGCAGCCGTTTTTATTCTTGCCATTACTATTATTCCGTGCAGGAAACGTATGGCGGATTTTGTATATGGTCTGATGCCGAGAATTATAAAACTTTCGAATGTCGAGCTTGAAAAGACATTGACGCGCGGCGTAACGGTTACGGAAGAATGGGCTTCCGGCCCCGCCTTGCACCGCTGGCTTTCCGAAAAACCGGAAAACGAGGGCATTCGGAAGCTGGCTTTACAAAAGATGGAAAAAGTTGCTGAGCGGGATTTTGCCGCAGTTGGAATCGTTCATGCCGGAAAAAACGAATACCACATCAAAAGACCCGGCGCCCCGATGCAGATACAGCGCATATCGAAAAACAATCCATCGGATGCATGGCTGTTTAAGAGCCTGCAAAATAACGCTTCCGTTGCCTACAACATCGGTGTTGACAATGAGACGGGCTTGCCGTCGCTGTGGATTGATACATTGGTCAAAGAAAATAACGAAACGGTCGGCATTGTTACGGTCGGCATTGAGCTTTCCAAAATGATTGCCCTGCTCAAAGAAAACCTCCCAAGCAGTAACAGCATGATTTTATTGGTAGATGAATCGAACACCGTTGTTATGGCTTCCGATGAACGGACGGTCGGGCAACCGTTGTCGGCATTTGTGAATGCCGACTCGGCCGTTGCGTGCTCCATCAATTCAATCCATTCATGGAAAACGGCGGATAAGGGGCGTATGCTGTATGCGGAAAAGCACATGGACGATTATCCTTTCCGCATGGTTCTTCTGACGCCGGAAACGGATTTCATTCCCTCCTTCTTTACGCTCTTAAAAAAGCCGCTGCTGTTTGCGCTCATATTTTTGTCGTGCATTATGGTCGGTAACGTGTTCTTGGTAAAAAAACTGTTCAACCGGATGAACCGCCTCTTTGTCGGATTCGAGATTTTCGGAAAGGGAGATTTTACTCAGTCGATTGCGGAAACAAATGATGAGGTGGGCATTATCGCAAAGCCGTTTAACAGTGCAGTTTCGCATATCCGCACGGCGTTCGCGCTCGTCAAAGAAAAGATGACGACTATAAAGCAGACGGAGCGCGAGCTTATCGTTGAAATGGAGCAGAGCGGCAATGCGGTGGCGCACATGGTCGGTAATATAGAAGATATTAAAGCGCAGATAACCCGGCAGTCTTCCGGCATTCTTGAAACGCAGAAGGCGCTCAATACAATTTTGCAGGAAATTACCGATCTCAACATTCAAATTGAAAATCAAACGTCGGAAGTGTCGGAATCCTCTGCGGCCGTCGAGCAGATGTTTGCGAATATCAATTCGGTCAACGGGATTTTGGAAAAGAATGTCGCATCGGTTACGAACCTTGAATCGGAAGCGCGGACGGGCGTTGCGAACGTCGAGATTGCCGCCGATGCCGTGCACACCATCCACGATGATTCGGAAGGGCTTTTGGAAGCGAGTACTGTTATTCAGAATATTGCAAGCCAGACGAACCTGCTTGCGATGAATGCGGCGATCGAAGCGGCACATGCGGGAGAGGCAGGTAAGGGATTTGCCGTTGTCGCCGACGAAATCCGCAAACTTGCCGAAGAGTCGAACAGTCAGGGCAAGACAATTACGAACGTCCTCAACGTGTTTAAGCAAAAGCTCGACCATCTTTCCGAAACCGCTTCCATGCTGCAAACCCAGTTCAACACGATTGCAACGTTGACGCTGACGGTCAAAGATCAGGAAACAGTTATTATGAACGCAATGAAGGAGCAGATTGTCGGAAGCAGGCAAATCCTTGAAACTGTGCAGCATTTGAACAGCATCACCGTACAAGTCAAAGACGGTTCTTCCGCCATCATGCGCAATAGCAGAGCGTCCTCCGATGAAATGAACGCCCTTGCCGCTGCCGCCGAAGGAATCCAAAATGCCGTCAGCGCAATTATTTCCGGCACCGAACAAATCAAGCAAACCATCACTGCCGCCAAAACCACCACCGACCAAAACCGCGAGAGCATCAGCCTGCTCGATAACGAAATAGACAAGTTTAAAGTTTAGTGCGGATGTGGGCTGCGAAACATTTACGTTAACCGAATACCGGTTTTGCAGTCCGCTTTGCTTCGCGGTGGAGGCGCGGGCGCTCGGCTGATACAACGGTCGAGACGGCTACCATCGCTTTTCCCTTTAGGCAAGTGGCTAAAGCTACCGTGCAGTGTGACGGCTTGCAGAATGGCCATGCGCTCTGCCGACACGTTTTACTTGCACAGATCGGAGTCGCCTGCGCGGTCATGCCGACCGTGCGGCTGGTTTTGCAGTCCGCCCCAAGTTTTTTCGGAAAACTTGCCAGTTGCTTACAGCCAGCGGCATACACGACGAGGAAGGGGGGGGATCGGGTGATGCAGTGGTCGGGGTGTCTACTATAATTAGGCAACTGGGTAAAACTAGCGTCGCAGTGTGACGGCTTGCAGGACGGCCATGCGTCCCGCCGACACGTTTAGTTGCACAGACCGGAGCCGACTGCGCGGTCATGCCGACCATGCGACTGGTTTTTGCAGTCCGCTCCAAGTTTTTGTGGTGGAGGCGCGGACGCTCGGCTGATGCAGCGCTCGAGGCTTCTTCTTCATTTAGCTGTAAACGCAATGGCTTTCATATATGGATTCTTCCGGATGCAGGATTACAAAGTTTCGTAGGTTGGGCGAAAGCATTTACTTGTGTCAATAAACAAAAAGGCACGGAATTGACCGTGCCAGTGCCCATCAGGCTACCGGATGCATGGGTGGGAGGGGAAATGCACCCGATAGTTATATTATCGTCTCACCGTACAAGGAACTTTAATTTACTTTTAGTATTATGCCGGCGGCGTCATCTGTGCTTCCGTAGCGGCAGCGGGCGGCTTCTCAATTTTCCGGACTATGCCCATTTCTACGCATCGGATTGGCAGCGGTGAATCGGAGGCGGGCCTCTTCTGCATTTGCGGGCAGCCGACACGGAAGGCCGGCAATCGCGGAGTCCTGTCTAATTCCAACATTGACAAAGGCAAATCGATTCCCTATTCTGCTCGCATGAAAAATAAAAGGGCGTCGCTCTGGCCGGTAATTCTTTTTGTTGCGGCGGCAGTCATCGGTTCTCTTTTGGGTTTGGCGCTGGCGGAAACCCGTAACATAATCAATTCTGAATACATAACGACTTTTGATAATGCGCTTCCGACGAAACTTTTGGATATAAACGGGGAGCTCATCACCGAATTTGTTGCGGATGAAAAGCGCGAAATTATTACGCTCAACAAGTTGCCACAGCACATGCTCGATGCGCTATTGACGCGCGAAGACCGGATATTTTATTCGCACAGAGGGTTTAGTTTTAAGGCGCTGGTTCGCGCGGTGCTCGGGCAGGTGATGCATCGGTCGTTGGGCGGCGGTTCGACGCTTACGCAGCAGCTTGCGGGGACGATATATTGCGACCGCAGCGATAAATCTCTGTTACGGAAATTGCGGGAACTGTGGTGGGCAATTCAGATGGAGCGGCGGTTTTCAAAGAACGAAATCCTTGAACTGTACCTCAACAAAATATATTTCGGCGGGGGAACCTACGGGGTTAATGCCGCGTCAAAGTATTATTTCGGGCATAGCGCGGAAGAAATTACGCCCGCCGAAGCTGCCATCTTGGTCATTCAGCTGTCAAACCCTGCGGTCTACAATCCTTTCGACCATCCGAATGTGGCGATGGATCGGCAAAAAAGCGTTCTGAAGTCGATGGTGGCGGCAGGCTACATCACAAAGGCGGAGGCCGACCGTTCATTCGACGATTTTTGGGCGGACTTCGACTATACGCGTACGAGCGCATCGGCGTATATGATGAAGGACGACAAAGCGCCGTGGTTCAGCGAATACGTGCGCCGCGAACTGGGCAAAATCATTTACGGTTCGCAAAACATATACACCAGCGGTTTGACGATTAACACGACGCTCGACCTGCATCATCAGCACGCGGCGGAAAAAGTGATGGAAAAATATATCGAACGCGCGAACAAACAGTATCAGCAGGAGCGTAATTCCCGTTCCTCTCTTGCATACCGCACGTACATTCCGATGGCCGAGCTGCTTGCGCTCACGTTTAACCTGCCCGCAATCAAATTGAGCGATCAGCGGGCGCAGTCGCTTGCCAATTCGGTGTTCCTTACGAGAATCAATCCGGTGATCGATGTCATGTCGCTGGTTTGCGGGATTGACAGTTTGAAAGTCGGCGCAATCAACAAGGCGAATTCGCTGGCAAAAAAGCGGAGCGAAAAAACGACCATCGAAGGCACGATGATTTCTATCGAAAACGAAACGGGATACATAACCGCGCTTGTGGGCGGCAGCAAATTCGATCAGGAAAACCAGTTCATCCGCGCGGTTCAGGCGAAATTGCAGCCTGGCTCCACGTTCAAGCCCCTTTACTATACGGAAGCGATTAATTCCCGGAAGTTTACGCCGGTAACCGAAATCTCCGACACGCCCGTCGTCTTTCATTCGGCGGACGGCAAACCCTACATTCCGCAAAATTATTTCGGCGCATGGAAAGGCGACGTGCAGCTGTGGTATGCGCTCATGCGCTCGCTCAATATTCCGTCGCTGAAAATACTTGACGGCATCGGGTTTGAAGCGGCGATCAACCGGACTGTATCGCTGCTCGGCATTCCGAAGGAAGAATTGCCGACGCGCGGATTCGTACCCGGCTATCCGCTGGGACTGGGCGTCTGTTCGGTTAAGCCGATAGAGCTTGCGCGCGCTTATTCGGTTATTGCGAGCGGCGGAAAAGAGATTACGCCGATTGCTGTGCGGACAGTCGAAGATAAAAACGGCAACATCATCCTCAATCCGGAACGGCAGCTGCGTGAAGCGATGCTGGAAAAGAAAGAGGCGGCGCAGGTGCTTTCACCGCAGACGGCATTCGTTATGACGAAGCTGCTGCAGCAAACGGTTCAGGCCGGAACGCTTGCGGGGCAAAGCAAAAAATTCATCTATAAAACCGATAGCGGCAAGCAGTACGTTATGCCGGCGGGAGGCAAAACCGGAACGACGCAGAACTGGGCGGATGCGTGGGCGGCCGGATTTACGCCGTATTATACGTCCGTGTTTTGGTTCGGATTCGATATGCCCGGACAATCGCTCGGACTCAATATTACCGGCGCATCGCTTGCAGGATATGCGTGGGGCGACTTTATGCAGGAAGTGCACACCGGATTGATTGCCAAAGACTTTCCGCAGCCGATGAACGGAGTGGTGCGGGTTACCGTCTGCTCCGAAACGGGACTTTTGCCGACGGAGGATTGCGGTAACCACGTAACCAGCCAGTGGTTCCTCTCCGGAACGCAGCCGACGGCGCATTGCTTGCTGCATTCAAACAAAACGGCCGCAACGCTTGCAGTCAGTCGGCTCAGGCGGGAGCGCTATCAATCCGGTCAAAATCTGAGGACGCAGATTGAGCATTCGCCGCTGAAGGTGAATCTCGACTTTTTGAATGGGGAGGGCGAACGCAACGTGGAGGCACCGAATGCCGCCGAGCCTTCCGAAGAAACGCATGAAGAATTCCCCGAATTCAATCCGCTGATGGAATAAACTATGCTCGTGAAAATCGAAGAAATAAAAATACGCAAACGCATCCGCCAAGATCTCGGCGACATGGAAGCCCTCAAAGCAAGTCTCCGCACGTACGGCCTTTTGACGCCGATTATCCTCAACAGCCGCTATGAACTGGTCGCGGGCGAACGCCGCCTGCAGGCCGCCAAAGCGCTCGGCTGGATGAACATTAATGCAGTCATCATGGACAACCTAAGCGACGCCGAACAACTTGAACTGGAAATTGAAGAGAACAGCCAACGCAAAGACTTTACGCAAGAAGAACTCCTCGAAGGCTACCGCCGCCTCGAAAAAGTGCGCTACCCCTCATTCTGGATGAAAATATGGAAAGCGTTCCAAAACTTTTTCGCATGGATTGCCGGATGGTTCAAAAAAACGCACTGACTGCTTTCGTCCGCAGAATGTTCATGCGTCGGCGGGTATGTTCCGAAACATAATGCGGCCTGCTGGCCGCTGGTACATTGCGCGGAGTGAACGTAGGTGCACCGGCTGTCGGCACATTTTGGTTGGTTCTCGTGTCCGTGTAGTTAAGCACTTCCTCGTATCTACTGAGTTGTAAGTCTGCGGGCAATCCTGCGCATCTGCTGCCGTTGCTCGTGCCAAAAACGGAATAGCGTGATGGTGCAATACCCGCCATATTGCGCGGCGTGGGCGTTGGCGCGTCTGCTGTCGGCACATTCTGGTTGCTTCCCGTGTCCACGCAGTCAACCGCTTCCCACATATACGCCGCGTACAACTCGTCGGGTAATCCGCGCGTCTGTTGTCGTTGCCTGCACCAAAAGCAGGTTAGTGCGATGGTGCAGCGGCTGCCACATTGTGCGGAGTGGCACTGGCGCACCGACAATCACCGGCACATTCCGGTTGCTTCCCGTGTCTATGTAGTCAACCGCTTCCCGCGTATACGCTGCGTACAACTCGTTGGGCAATCCTGCGCACTCGCTGCCTTTGCCTGCGCCAAAAGCGGAATAATGCGATGATGCAGCGGCCGTTACATTTTGCGTAGTGGGAGCTGGTGCGTCGGCCACTGGCACATTCTGATTGCTTCCTGTGTCTACTCGTGCAAGTCGGCGACATCCCTGCGCGAGGCCGTATGCCGCCAAGATTTCTGCGTAATTCCATGATTGCCGCTTTTCTGGTACTATCCGGCCATGATTACCTATCTTGCAAAATTGGGCGAGCTGACGCTCAAGGGCGCGAATTTGCGTGAGTTTGAGCGGCAGCTGCTGAAAAATATTCGGCGTTCTCTTGAGGGAGCGGGCGCAAATGTTACGCTGCGGGCGGGGCGGATGTATGTCGATTGCGATGAAGCGGCGGCGGAGCGTGCGGAATTTGCGCTGTCGCATCTTTTGGGCATTACCGGCTGGGCGCGCGCGCGCGTTACGGAAAAAAATCTTGCGGCGATTCAGGAAGCGGTTATGGAAGCGGCAAAGGAAAGCGCTGCGGAAGGCGCCGGTTCGTTTAAGGTCGATGCGCGCCGTGCCGACAAAAACTTTCCCCTCAATTCTTATGAAATTGCCTGCCGCGCTGCCGATCCCGTTTTTGATGCGGGCATTTTGCGGGTGGATGTGCACAAGCCCGATGTCGTCATTCACGTTGAAGTGCGCGAGCGCTGCTTTGTCTTTGCGGATTCCCAAAAGGGCTGCCGCGGGCTGCCGGTCGGGTGCAGCGGGAAGGGGCTGCTCCTGCTTTCAGGCGGGTTGGATTCTCCGGTTGCCGGTTACCGAATGCTCCGGCGGGGGATGAAGGTCGACTGCATCTATTTTCATTCCTATCCGTATACTTCTATCGAAGCGCAGCAAAAAGTCGAAATGCTTGCCAAACGCCTTTCGTGCTACGGCCTGCACACCTGTCTCAACATTATTCCGTTTACCGACGTGCAGATGCGCATAAAGGAAAAGGCACCCGAAGCGTGGACGACGCTCATGCTCCGCGTTTGCATGGTGAACGCGGCTGCGCTGCTTGTCCGGCGTATTGGCGCCGATTGCATGATTACCGGAGAAAGTCTCGGGCAGGTTGCCAGCCAAACGATTGAAAATATGAACGTTACCGAACATTTTTCGGAAATTCCGCTGTTCCGGCCGCTTGTCGGAATGGATAAAGAGGAGATTGTCGAAGCGGCCAATTTTATCGGCACTTTCGACATATCGATTCTGCCGTATGAAGATTGCTGCGTCCTTTTCAGCCCGAAGCATCCTGTTTTGCACGGAACAATCGGCGAGGCGGAAAATATTTACCGCTCACTTGACTGCGATGCGCTGATACAAGAAGCGTTTGAAAAGCGGGAGGTAAAACATTTTACTTTTGGAGCAGAAGAGCGGCGGCTTTAGAAGCGTCCGTGTCGATTTGAACGGTGTCAAAGCGGTGCGCCATTTTTTCGTCAAAATCCGTATCGCTTAAAAGCTCCGTGATTTTCCGATAAATCTTGCGCGGGCTGCGGATAAAATAGCCGACCCGCTTTTGTACGGCATAGCGCATATTGCCGAGTTCCTGATTGTGAATGTACTTGCAGATAATCATCGGCTTGCGGCAGGAAAGCACCTCAAAGAGCGTCGAGGTTCCCGCCTTAATCACCGCGCAATCGCAGATTTTAATGAGCTCGTCGAGGTAGTCGATGAATCCGAAAACGTGCAGGTCGAGCTTGGGATACGCTATGCGGAGCAGATTAAAATTTCTGCGCTTTACGGTATCCCGTCCGCAAATCACCGCGACTGAAAATTTGGCCCGATGCAAAATGCATTCATTGATAATTTCGGTCGCGCCCGGCAATCCTTCTCCCCCGCCGACCAAAAGGACTATTTTCTTTTGCGGATCGAAGCCGTACTTTTTCCGGAGCGCCGCCGCCTCTTTTGCAGAAACGGGTTGCCGATATTTTTTATTGATGAGAAAGGGAATGACCGTAATATTTTCAGCGGGCACCCCGCATTCTTTGATTGCCGCGTCTTTTGCTTCCTGCGAATAAACCATGAAGCGCATATCGGGATAGAAAAACCATGGGTGTGGAACGGTAAACGGATCGGTAACAACGACGGTCGTATTGATTTGCCACGGAATGTTTTTGACAACTTCTTTTACAAACGGCGAGATTGCAAAGTGAAAGGAAACAATATCCGTCGGCTTTTCTTTCAGAATCAACTTCCGGAGGTAGCGGCGCGTTTCGGGCGCAATGGTTCCCCGCAGAATACGCTGCGTCAGCCGGTGCTGTCCCAAATCATAAATGAGCGGGAAGGCGCCGTGCACGTAATTGCACGCGTAATTGTAGCCTTTTTCAAATATAAAATGCCCCAGCCGCCGTTCCGGAAAGCCGTTCATCATTTTTATTTCCGTCTCCGGGTTGTACTCCTTTAACGCCTCGCACAAAACACGTGCGGGAGCGATATGACCGGCTCCGGTATTGAGATATAAAAAAAGAAACTTCCGTCCATCCATAGCATTCCGTCAAAAAGTAATTTTTATTCCGCAATTAAAATAATGATTATACGAATCATGCAGCGCATTCTCCCATGCCGCACGGGAAGAAGCCGCATCGGTAAAACCGCTGTTCGCAGAATACATATCGGCATTGACGCCGTCTTGCTTGATATATTCAAACGTATACCTTCCGGAAAGTTCTGCATGCGTAATACCAGCGCGCGGGAATTCATATTTGAGCGCCAGTGCAGCTTGAATCAGATACATGATGTGCTGCTGCTTGAGAAATGCCGTTTTCTCCGTTGCCGATTCCGCGCCCAGCGTGTCGGCTGTTACGCCGCCCGCGCTGTTTTTAAATGCGCCGCTTTTCCAGAGCCGGTCGGCATCTTCGTCGCTCAGCGATTCATACGGATTGCCGTGCCGGGCAAACGCAGTCGCCGTCGATACCTGCAAACCGCCGAGCGGTTTAAAATCCATCTTAAAGCAAATGCGGTCGGAATTCGGCGGCAGGCGCGTTCCGACGCTTTCACCGAAGTTGGTGTAGTCCAAATAATTTACGGTACGGCTGAGCGTATTGTATTTTGTGTAGGTGTACGGAGTGACGAGTGTATAATCGAGTCCGATGAGCGAACACACGGAATGCTGCGGCGCGTAGGCAAATCCGCCCCTGAACGCGGTACGTACAGCGGCGTTGTCCAGCTTGAGCTTCGCAAACTGCTTCAAATTCAAGTCGTCGAAGACCGCGCTCGCCGTGAGCGCAAGACCGTTGAGCGGATGCCATTTGAACTGAAGGCCTGACAGGATGTTTTCATTGAAGCCCGCAACGTTTGCGATGATGAACCACGGAACCGGCATAAAATACGATGGCGTAAAATGCTTTCCCCAGACAACGGATTCATAGAGCGAAACAGTTACCTTCGGCGTAAAAATCGGGATTTCAACGGAATGGAAGGCAAAAAACTTCGCCGTCTTAAAACGGTGCGCAAATGCGTAGGAACGCGCCGCAAGCAGCCCGAACAGTTGCGAGTACTGAAAATATTTCCCATTATAATGGAAGGAACCGTTCAAAAACGGGTGCGCGTACGAGTTGAGAATAATGTCGCCGTCGCCGAAAAGCCCGTAGCCGTATGTATTAAGTCCGAATGTTCCGTAGACGGTTGGGCTTCCGACATGGACGGCGAGCCTGCCGTCGGCAGTAATGTCCGCCTTGCCCGCTGGAATCGAATGCTGTTTGATAAAATTATGGGGCACGCCCGCGCCGAATGCCGGTTCCACTGTCGATGCGGCAACCGTATTGTTTAAGACGGAAAGCGATGCGTCGTATCCCAGCGAAAGGATGCCGGTAATCGTTTCGTCGCCTGCGGCAAATGCGGTGCCGTAAAACAGCGTTTTAAGGCCGTAGTCTCTCGCTCCGCCGTTTGCCGGATTTTCAATTTTTTTGAGCTTCATGTCGGCGGCGGCGTTTACGCCGGTATGCCAGCGTTTCAGAAAATATGCCGAACGGTATGAGTCGGCACGGGCGGCTTCCGCCTCATCTCTGCATGCTGCAACTTCTTCAAGAATGTTTTGTATCACCGCCGCCGGATAGGGCTTTAGCTGCGGCAACTGCCGGACGTAGCCTTTGAGATACCAGCCGAGCGCGTCGGAATAAAAATCGTTATGCGGATTGACGCTTATCTGCGCAAAAAACGGAAGAGATGTGGATAGGATTAAAAAAACGGTAAGGAGAATTCGTTTTTGCATAACACAGTATCGTTCCAAATTGAGTGCGGATTATAGCTATTTATTGCGTGAATTACAAGTTATGTGCTATCCTCGCGCCGATGGACGGTCAGGATAAACAGCTGCTTTTCAAAATGCTTCATACCATTTCCGACAATTATTACGGCTTCAGCTCTCCGGATTTTCCGCAAAACGTGGAGTTTCAAGACGATCCTCCGGCTGCGGCCCCGCCTGCCGTTCATGTTGCGCCCTCTGCTGATGCGCCGGATGCAATCCCTCCGGAACAAAATGCGTCCGGAGCCCAAACGGATGCGACGAATCGGAATGCGCTCGCTGCGGAACACGATACGGCGGACGCGCTTACGGCGTTGGCGGAACAGATTAAAGCGTGCGGAGCGTGCAAACTTTGCGCGGGGCGGACGAATGCCGTTCCCGGAATGGGCGTTCCGAATCCTGCCGTTATGGTAATCGGCGAGGGGCCGGGCGAAGAAGAAGATCGGCAAGGTTTACCGTTTGTCGGACCGGCCGGCCGTCTGCTTGATAAGATGCTCAACGCGATTGAACTTGACCGGAATGCAAACTGCTTTATCGCGAACGTAGTCAAATGCCGTCCGCCGCGCAATCGGGATCCGGAAAAGGATGAAAGCGCTGCGTGCCGCCCGTTTTTGGATGCGCAAATTGCCGCGCTCAAGCCCAAGATGATTCTTACCGTCGGGCGGATTGCTTCTCAAAATATCCTCAATACCGAATCTCCGCTCGGCAGGCTGCGCGGGCAGTCCCACGAATACCGCGGCATTCCGCTGCTGGTAACCTACCATCCGAGCGCCTTGCTGCGTAACGAGGATTTAAAACGTCCGGCATGGGAAGATCTCAAACGCTTTAAGGCGCAGCTTGCGACGCTGGTGCCGGATTACGCAGCGGAATTCCGGAGCCGCAACAGGAGCTGACGGTGAAATATCTGGATGTCGCGCCGAATATTCCGCTCAACCGGACGTTTTCATATTCGCTGACCGACGAAGCGGCGGAAATGAATCCGCCGGAAGCGGGAAAGCGCGCGGAAATCCGGCTCGGCAACCGGAAAGCCGTCGGTTTTATCACGCAGGTGTATGATTCGCTGCCGGAAAAGTGCGAGCCGTACAAGGACAAAATCCGTCCCGTTACAAAAATCATCGATGAAGAGCCGCTTTTGACGGCGGAAGGAATGCGCACCGCCGCGTGGCTTTCGCAGTATTATTTGTGTTCAATCGGCGAAGCGCTGTCCGTCGTGGCTCCGTCAGGCAGGCGGGAAAGCGCGCATTCGGGTTTTGCGTTCGACGAAACGTTCGATGCGGAAAAATCGGTCGTGCTCTCCAGCGAACAGGCGGCGGCCGTTACGCGCATTGTCGAAAGCGCGCGGTCGGGCACGGCTGCATACCATTATCTTTACGGAAAAACCGGCACCGGCAAAACGGAAGTGTTTTTGCAGGCGGCCGAGCAAATCCTTGCGCAGGGAAAGGGCGTTATCTATCTTGTGCCGGAAATCGGATTGACGAAGCAGGTTGCCGATTCCGTCGCCCGCAGATTCGGCGATACGGCGGCCGTGCTTCATTCGGGATTGACTTCCGGTAAACGGCTCGGCCAGTGGAAACGGATCTTGCACGGGCAGGCGCGCATCGTCATCGGCGCACGGAGCGCGGTGTTCGCGCCGGTTCCGGATTTGGGGCTGATTATCGTGGACGAAGAGCATGACGGCTCCTACAAGTCGGGAAACACGCCCCGCTATCATGCGCGTCAAGCTGCGATGTACCGCGCCTCGCAGTTGGGCATTCCGCTGGTCATGGGGAGCGCAACGCCGTCCGTCGAAGCGTGGCATTTGATGGAAACGGGGACGCTTGTCCGCCACACGCTGACCGAACGGCTTGCCGGCGGCGCAATGCCTGAGATTCGGCCGGTGGATTTGTCGAAAACCGACGGCACGCAGTGCATTTCCGACGAACTTGCCGAAGAAGTGCGGCGCACGCTTTTGCAGCGGCGGCAGGCGATTCTTTTTTTGAACCGGCGCGGATTTACGCATTTTTTTCGCTGCGCCGGTTGCGGCTTCGAGATGATTTGCCGGAATTGTTCGGTGCCGCTGACGTATCACAAAACCGAAAACCGGTTGCGCTGCCACTATTGCGGTTGGTCGGCGGAAGTGCCGCCGTCGTGTCCGAAGTGCGGCTCGCTCGATGTCGGCTATTCGGGTTTCGGGACGGAATACATTGAGGCGGAGACGGCCGCCAAATTTCCAAACGCGCGGATTGTGCGGGTCGATGCGGATAGCATTAAAAACAGCGCCGAACTGCAAAAAAAACTCGATGATTTTAGAAACGGCGCGTACGATATTTTGCTCGGAACCCAAATGGTCGCCAAAGGATTGAACTTTCCGCAATTAAAACTGGTCGGCATTATTTCTGCGGATACCGCGCTGCATTTGCCCGATTTCCGTGCGGCGGAACGAGCGTTCGCGCTGATAACGCAAGCAGCCGGACGTGCGGGGCGTTTTTTTCCCGACGGGACTGTGATTGTGCAAAGCTATGCGCCGGAACGCGATGCGGTGCGCTTGGCCTGCGAAGGCAAAACGGAAGAATTTTACCGATACGAATTGAACCAGCGGAAAGCGCTCGGTTTTCCGCCCTATTGCCGGCTGATACGGCTGGTATTCCGTTCCGCAGTGCAGAAAACCGCTGCAGAAAGCGCCGCGGCTGCCGCCCGCATTCTTACGCAAGAAACTGGCAATTCCGCGTGCGTTATGGGCCCAGCCGAATGTCCCATCTTGAAAATCTCACAAAACTACCGCTATCAAATTATCTTGCGCGGCCGCGACCTCGCCCCGCTCCGCTCTGCCGTCAGTCGCTTGCTGAACGGGTACACCCACTCCCCGAACGTTTATATCGAATGCGACATCGATCCGGTCAGCTTAATGTAGCGAGGGGGGGGGGGGGGGGGGGACTGGTTCGCGTGGAGTAAAGTCGGTCTGCCGGATGCTTCCGGAGATGAGGTGCAGCTGGCCATGCTTTCTTCATGCAGCACCTTACAACGCCTCAATATCTTCCGTGCTGAGGCCGGTTGCCCGCGCAATGATATCGGTAGCAACACCAAGTTGCTTTAGATTACGCGCATCCTCTATCGCTTTCCGATGCAAGCCGTCGGCGATTCCACGTTCGATCCCTTGTGTAATTCCGCTTTCAATCCCCTGCTCAATTCCTTGTGCGAAGGCGATTTTGCTTGCTTCTTCTCGTTGTACTT
>CAUTZW010000021.1:0-33949 GCA_963543045.1 uncultured Treponema sp. | reverse complement strand
AAAAGCGGCTGCCAATGGCGTATGCTGCCTGAAGTTTTTCCCAAATGGACTACCGTCTACTATTATTTTAGCACCTGGAACAAACCGTCGGATGCGTGCCCAAGCCGTTTGCATCAGTGCTTAAAAAAAAATTAATTGGCGAGGCTCGTACAAAACAGGGGCGGAAGTCCTGCAAGAGCAGCTTGCTTATAGTCGATGCACAGAGCGTTAGAAATACCGACAGCGCCGAAGGCAAAGGCTATGATGCTGGCAAGAAAATCTCAGGGATAAAGCGGCACATTGCAGTCGATACGCAAGGATTGCCGCATGCCCTTGCCGTGACGGCAGCCAATGTTACCGACAGAACCGGCGCCTTGCCCGCTTTTGAGCAAAATAAAGATGAGTTGACAGAAGTGAAAAGCATTTTGTGTGATGAAGGGTATAGCGGCAAGCCGTTTGCCGATGGAGTAAAGGCAGTTTTGGGCGAACAAGTGACGGTACAAGTAGTTAAACGCAATGAATTACATACATTCGCAGTAATTCCCAAACGCTGGATAGTGGAACGAAGCTTTGCATGACTTGATAAGCAGCGCAGGCTGTAGAAACACTGCGAGAGAAAGTATAATACTGACTTTTATATCGCTGCTACTTAGAAGATATTAAACAGGTTCTAAGCAATACCGAGCGGATGACTTCCATGTTATCACGTAGATATAACTACTTTCCCTATAAAATCGCCTCACGTCTCTTCTCGGCGGAAACGTACTGATGCACTTTACTTACGATATTCCGCTTCAAAGCACTTCACGTGTGCTCAATAGGCTTGAGTTCCGGCGGATACGGCAGCAGGAAAATCGATGTCTGTGAGCACTTTTTCGCAATTCGATACAAAACTTCTTTTTTATGGAACGATGAGTTGTCCGTGATAATGCGGTCTTTCAGTAAGACTTTGAGCAGCTCATTTTCAAAGCATTGTTAAAATAGGTATACCTTCATCGTTCCGCCGTAGGCAAATGGATCAATCAATTTTCCGCTGCACTGAGCCGCAACAAGGCGATGCGCGCGCGCCGATTGCAAGCAACCTGTCCGCCGACATGGCGGCCTCGTAGTTTGCATGGCTGTTAGGTGTGCAAGCACCGCTCACATCGTAGCCCACTGGCCGCATCCCATCCCGCTCCGACGCATCACCCATCCGATGAACGGTACCGATATCCTCCGTCCAATATTCCCACCAGTCCTCTCTAGCCAGTTTTGCCTCATGACAAGAGTCGAAGCCGACGGCCGAAAAATTACATCTACACGGCGTAATTTCTTTACCGAACCAATCCCACCATAAAAAAACTCGTTTACGTTTTGCCGCAAGACAAAAGGTGATGCAGTAGCGCAATCTGTTATGCAGCCGCGCAGAGCACTACGCTTGCAAGCAACCTGTCCGCCAACATGGTAGCTTCGCCTCTTTCGCGGTTGTAGGCGATCCCGCACCGTAGCCCACCCATTTTGCCGGAAGGCAAAAGACGCGGCTGGAAGTACTCCGCCTATTCGATGAACGGGACCGATATCCGCTGTCCAGCATTCTCTGCCCTCTCGCCAGTTTTGCCATAAGGCAAAACTGGAGGCTGGCGGCCAGCAAGATTACATCTCCACGATAAAATATTCCCGCAAGCCATCCTGCATTCACAACCAGCTTGTGAGTTTCGCCATGCGAAACTTGAGGCTGGCGGCCAAAAAATTGCATCTCCGCGATAAAGTATTCCCGCCATCCAACATTCACAGCCATCTTGCAAGTTTCGCCATGCGAAACTTGAGGCTGGCGGCCGAAAAATTACATCTCAACGGTAAAATATTCCCGCCAGCCCATTTCATTGCATCGGCGTGAGCGTCTATGTTAATATGGCGCATCTTTATGGAAGGAAAATGATATGAAAATTGAAACGAAATGCCTGCATGCGGGATACGAACCGGCAAACGGCGAGCCGGGCGTTATGCCGATTGTTCAAAGCACCACTTTTAAATTCGATTCGTGCGAGCACATTGCATCGCTTTTTGATAAGCCGACCGAATTTGTCTATTCGCGCTTTGCAAATCCCACCTGCGATGCGGTCGAAAAGAAGATTGCAGCTCTTGAAGGCGGCGTCGGCTGTATGCTTACGGCGAGCGGGCAGGCGGCATCCCTGCTTTCCGTTTTGAATCTTTGCAATGCGGGCGACAGTTTGATTGCAAGTTCATCGATTTACGGCGGAACGGTGAACCTCTTCGGCTTTACGCTGAAAAAATTGGGAATCGAATGCATTTGGGTCGATGCGGACGCTTCCGCCGAAACGCTTGCAGCGGCATTTAAGCCGAACACCAAATGCGTTTTCGGAGAGACGATCGCGAACCCGGTGCTCACGGTTTTCAATTTCGAACAATGGGCGGAGGCGGCGCATGCGCATCATGTTCCGCTCATCATAGACAACACGTTTGCAACTCCGATTTTGTGTCGGCCGATTGAATGGGGCGCGGACATTGTTGTGCATTCGACTACAAAATATATGGACGGCCATGCCGTTCAAGGCGGCGGCGCAATTATTGACAGCGGGAAATTCGATTGGACAGCGGCGCACGCGGCTTCCGGCAAATTCAGCGATTTTCTCGAACCGGATCCAAGCTATCACGGCTTAAACTACGTCAAAGATTTCGGCGCGGCGGCCTACATCGTAAAAGCGCGGACGCAGTTGATGCGGGACTTCGGCTGCTATCCGGCGGCGCACAGCGCATTCCTGTTGAATCTGGGACTCGAAACGCTCCACGTGCGGATGCCGCAGTATTGCAAAAATGCGCTGGCAGTTGCCGAATATTTTAAGACGAGCCCGAAAATCGAGCGCGTCGCGTACCCGTCGCTTGCAGGCGATGCGTATTACGATCGGGCAAAAAAATATCTTCCGAACGGCTCCGGCGGCGTTACGACCATTTGCATCCGCGGCGGCCGCGCGGCAGCAGTCCGCTTTATGCACGCCCTGCAGCTTGCAACAATGGAAGTACACGTTGCGGACATCCGTACCTGCGTCCTCCACCCGGCCAGCACAACCCACCGCCAACTTACCGATTCCCAACTTGCCGCAGCCGACATACACGGCGGCCTCGTACGCTTCAGTTGCGGCTTAGAAAATGCAGACGACATCATTGAAGACATTGAACGAGGTCTTGCCGCCGTCTGAGCCGAGCGCGGGGCCTTTCGGTTAGTGACGGACGATAGCGCAAGGGCGTCGGGGTGTGAGGTGCGTTCATTTTTCGGTAGCCTCCTTTGGACGAGGTGACTGCGATATTCTGCGGGCAGGTAACAGGCGCGTCCGGCGCGGGGAGGCGGCAGTCCACTTTATGCACGCCCTGCAATCTGCCCCGACGAGCCGAGCGCGATGCCTCCGGTTACCGCGGATAACAGTGCTAGCATCCCCGCCTGCGACGCACACAGGTGTAAGTGTGCCAGGGCGTGAGGTGCGTTCATTTTCCGGTAGTCTCCTTTTGGAGAGGTGACTGCGATATTCTGCGGGCAGGCAACGGGTGCGTCCGACTGCGGGAGGCGGTAGTCCGCTTTATGGATTCCCCGTAAGCTGCCCAACGAGCTGAGCGCAGCGTCTTTCGGCTACCGGAGACGGATGAGAGGGCGAATGTCACTGCCTGCGACGCACACAAGTGAAGGGGGGGGGGGGGGGGGGGGCGGAAAAAAAGAAACATCCACTCCCACGACACACCCAACGGGGAGGGCAGGTTCTCGGAAAACAACAAAACGGGTGTTGGAAGCTTAACAGGCGGTGGGGGGGGGGGGGTGGGGGGGGGGGGCGAAACGTAAAATGCATCCATTCTCCCGATACACGCCAAGTGAACGGCAGATTTCCGTTACACAGCAAAACCGGTTTTGCAAGATTAATCGACGCAGGATTGGGAAAATCGGTCGCCTGCCCTGCCGCAAAATAAGCGTGCCGCCGGTTGGCGAAACGTGCGTTGCTGCGAAGAGAGATACAAGCAGCTCCGGAAATCGTCCGCCGCTTCATAATAAAAACCAGCATCCCCGATGCGCGCCGAAGGAACCGGCAAGTTTCCATTACGTGGAAAATTATCGAGACGCACGGTTATACGGCCCTCCGGCAAGACACTCGCGCTTCTGGCACTCTGTAAGGCGGTAAAAAACCTGCCGGATTCTATTTCCGGCAGTTTTACTATATACGTAGCGCGTGCAGCGGCTTTTACCCGAGTCGCTGGAACGGGCGCGGTGCATGAGCGCACGGCGGAGCGTTGCAATCGGCTCCGGGCGGGCGCTTACGGATTTATATGCGGTATTTAATTTTTTTGCCGGTGCCTTCGTAGAGCTTTGCGCGGACTTCGCTGACTTGCGGATCGGTAATATAGTTGTCGAAGGTTGTCATGCGGTCAATAATGCCGTTAGGGGTGATTTCGACAATACGGTTGGCAATAGACTGGATGAATTCGTGGTCGTGGCTGGTGAACAGCACAACGCCCGGAAACTGTATCAATGCTTCGTTCAAACTTTGAATCGCCTCAAGGTCAAGGTGATTGGTTGGATCGTCCATAATCAAAACATTCGCGCCGGAAAGCATCAGCTTTGAAAGCATACAGCGTACCTTTTCGCCGCCGCTGAGTACCTTTACCGGCTTCAACGATTCGTCTCCGGTAAACAGCATCCGCCCCAAAAAACCGCGCACGTATGCATCGTCCTGTTCTTTCGAATACTGCTTGAGCCAGTCCGTGATGTTGGCATCCGTGTCGAAGTAGCTGCTCGAATCGCGCGGCAGGTAGGCGTTGCTCGTTGTTTGCCCCCAGAAGAACTCGCCCGAATCGGCTTGTCTAACGCCTGCAATGATGTCGAACAGCGCGGAAATTGCGTTATGTTCAATGCCGACGAATGCAACCTTGTCCGTGCGGTTGATTTTCAAGGAAAAATCTTGCAGCAGCGCCGCCGATTCTTCGGAAAAGCTGAGGTTCCGCATTTCAAGGACATTATTGCCGATCTCGCGGTCGGCCTTAAAATGCACATACGGGAATTTGCGGCTCGTAACTGGCAGCTCCTCTAACGCAAGTTTGTCGTACACCTTCTTGCGGCTCGTCGCCTGCCGACTTTTCGATGCGTTCGACGCAAAGCGCAAAATGAATTCTTTTAAGTCCTTCATTTTTTCTTCGCGCTTTTTCGCCATATCCTTTGCCTGCCGCTGCAAAATCTGGCTCATCTGGAACCAGAAATCGTAGTTGCCGGTAAACTGCGTGATTTTTCCAAAATCAATGTCGCAGATGTACGTGCAAACCGTATTCAAAAAATGGCGGTCGTGGCTGACGACAATCACTGTATTCGGGAAATCGATGAGGAAATTTTCAAGCCAGCTGATTGATTCGATGTCGAGACCGTTTGTCGGCTCGTCAAGCAGGAGGATGTCAGGATTGCCGAAAATCGCCTGCGCCAGCAAGACGCGCACCTTTTGGCTTTCATCCAGCTCGCTCATCATCTTGTCGTGGAATTCCTCCTCAACGCCCAAGCCCGAAAGCATCTGTTCGATTTGGTTCTCCGCTTCCCAGCCGCCCATTTCTCCGAACTCGCCTTCAAGCTCGCTGGCCTTGATGCCGTCCTCCTCCGTAAAATCGGGTTTTTCGTAGATGGCCGTGCGCATCTGCGACACCTCGTACAGCTTTGGATGCCCCATGAGCACCGTGTCTTTGACCGAATATTTGTCGAACGCAAAGTGATCCTGCTTCAAAACGGCCATCCGCTCGCCGGTTCCGATGGTGATTGTGCCCGAGTCGTGTTCGATTTCGCCGGACAAAACTTTAAGAAACGTGGACTTGCCCGCTCCGTTTGCGCCGATTATGCCGTAGCAGTTGCCCGGCGCAAATTTGAGATTTACGTCTTTGAAGAGCGGCTTCTCGCTAAATTTTAAACTAACATCGCTTACTGTAATCATCTGTGCTTACCAACCGTATTTTATTTTTTTGAAAAGAACGACTTTATGCGCGCAAAAATACCCTTTTGCGGGGCAGGAGCCGGCGCAGCCTTTGGCGCAGGAACGTACTGCGTCCGCTTGCGTTGCGGTTTGCCGCCGCTTCTTGTATTTTTGCTTGTCGTGCGGGACTTTTTTGCGCCGTCTCGTTCTGCGGGCATCCCTTTTGCGCCCTTCCGTTTTTTACCGCCGGATTCATGCGGCATCTGCGGAGAGGCATATTTTTCCTTGTAAATCTTTAAGCGCTCTTCAAACGGGAGCGTTTCCATCTTGGAAAGTTCCTCGCTGCTTCTGAACGCGGGGCGAGTTGCAGCAGTCTTTCTGCCGCCTTTGCCGCTTCCTGTCCGGCCGCCGCTTTTTTCCGGTTTTGCGGAGCGTTTTGAAAAGCGCTCCTCCCCGCCCGCTCGTTTACCGACTGGCCGCGAACGCCGCTCGCTGCGGAATCCGCCACGCGCCGATGCGTAGTCGCTCCGTTCGTGCCCCGCTTCCGTCCGGATGTAAACGCCCGCGCTTTTGTCTTCCGCAAGCATTGCCGCATCCGCAACCTTTGACGGAATCTGCATATCGATGAACCGCTCAATCGGCGGCAGACTGTACACATCCTGTTCCGAGCAGAACGTGTAGGATTTGCCGCTTTTTCCGGCGCGCGCCGTGCGTCCGATGCGGTGAACGTAATTTTCCGCTTCATTCGGCAGGTCGAAGTTGATAACCATCGCAAGGTCGTTCACGTCGATGCCGCGCGCCGCAACGTCCGTCGCAACTAAAATCGACAGCGAGCCGTCCTTAAAATCGTTGAGGATTTTGAGCCGCTTCGCTTGCGGCAGATCGCCGATGATAAAGCCGCTGTTCATCCCGTTGAGGACGAGCCGTTTTGAAACTACCTCGCAGCTGCGTTTGGTGTTGCAGAAAACGATTGCGCTTTTCGGCTGCTCGTTCTGCAAAATACCGAGCAACAGGCGCATCTTGTCGTCGCTTGAAACGTGAATCAATTCCTGTCCGATTTCCGAAACGGTAATATTTTCCGCCTCAATAACGATTTCTTTTGCATCGCGGGTGTATTCCCACGCAAGGTTTTTGACGTATGAGTTGAGCGTCGCACTGAACAGCATTGTCTGCCTCTGTTCGCTCGGCGGCAGCACCTTAATCAGCGTGCGTAAATCAGGATAAAATCCCATGTCGAACATTCTGTCGGCTTCGTCAATAACAAGGAACCGCACCGCCGAAAAATCCAAATGCTTGCTTTCGTTGAGGTCGATGAGCCGACCCGGCGTGCCGACGATAATATCGACCCCCCGCTTCAGCGCTTCAATCTGTTTTTCGTAGCCGATGCCGCCGTAAAAACTGAACGGCTTTAGCTCCAATGCGGAAAGGAGCGCCTTCGCCTCTTCTTCAACCTGCACGGCAAGTTCCCGCGTCGGCACCATGATAAGCGCCTTGCCCCTGTTATCTTCTTCATCTTTAAGGATTTCTTGAATAATCGAAACAAGATACGCGGCTGTCTTTCCGGTTCCTGTCTGCGACTGAACGTAAAGATCTGCGCCGTCTTGCGAAAGTTTTAAAACCTGCTCCTGAACCGGCGTGCATTCGGTATATGCGCATGACGCAATGCCCGCCAATAACTTTTCATTCAAATTAAAATCTGCGAAATTCATGTTTTTACTATACCCTCTTTTGATTGTTGTAGGAAGCGAATTTAAGATGCCATCCGGAAAATATCCCGAATGCTCCATTGTCTGCGGTTGCGCTGTCTGCCCGCAATGCGGCGGAACGAGCCGCTCTGCGCAAATAGATGCTGTTCAGCCGTTCCCGCAGATTGCGGCGGCAATGCGGTTGATGCGCGCAGTGTGCGCAAGGACGAAGAGAATGTCCTTCGGTTCGATGAGCGTACCGCCTTTCGGGAAGATAATTTTCCCATCCCGCACAATGGAACTGATGAGCGTTTCTTTGTCGAGGTTAAGCTCCGCGATGGTTTTGCCGATGCACGGCGCATTTTCTTCTATATCTATATATATATATATATATGTCAAACATATCGACATCGCTGGTTTGCAGCGAATGTAATTCTACCGTGTGCGGCGACTCTGGTTTCTTACGCTCGGTGAACCGCAGCAGCTTAGACAGCGGAGCCAGCGTCGTTCCCTGCATGACGCACGACAGAAATACCGCAAAAAAGATGGCGTCAAAGATGAAGCCGTTTGCGTCAAGGCCGTTTGCCTGCGGGTACGTCGCAAGGACAATCGGCACCGCGCCCTTGATGCCGCCCCACATCAAAAAAGTCTTTTCCTTCATCGTGTACTTAAAAGGCAGCGTCGAAATAAGCACTGCCAGCGGCCGCGCCAGCAGCATCATCGCGCCGACAATAATCAGCGCCTCCTTCCAGATATGCGCAAAACGGTGCGGGAAGGACAGCAAGCCGAGCATGATGAACAAGGTGATATTGAAAATAGCGGAAACGCTTTCAAGGAAGCTGCTGACGCTGCGCTTTGCCGGAAAAGCGGTATTGCCGAGCCAGTAGCCCATAAAGAAGACGGCGATAATGCCGTTCGCCTTGAGCAAGTCTGAAAATCCGTAAGCAAAAAGGACGCACCCTAAAATCAGTACGTTGTAGTTGCCGCGGTTATCGGAGTTGAGCCGGTTAAACAAAAAGACGGACAGCTTAAAGCCGGCAAAGCCGACGATGATTCCTCCTGCAAACTGCCAGACGAGCGCAGCGGCTGCCAGTATTGGCGACTTGGATGCGCCGGTTGCAATCTGGATGAATGTTACCGTCATCAAAATTGCCATCGGGTCGTTTGCGGCAGATTCCACGTTGAGCGTTGCGGCAAGTTTTTCCTTGATGGGATGCGCCTTTGTGATCATAAAGACGGCCGCGGCATCGGTGGAAGAAATAATCGACGAAATGATCATCGAGTACACGAAGTCAAATTTGAGCGCAAAATGAATCAGCAGCCCCAACAGCACGGACGTAAGCGCAACGCCGAACGTCGCAAGCGTCAGCGACGGACCGGCGACTTTTTTGAAAACCTCCCGCGAAATGCGGAATCCGCCGTCAAAAATGATAAAGATCAGCAGAATGTCCGCAATCTTCTTCGTCAAAACCGCATTGTCAAAGTAAAAGAGATTGAGCACATCGCTTCCGACGAGCACGCCGATTAAAATGAACCCAATCAGCAACGGCAGGCCGAACTTTGCGCTGAGTTTTGTCGAAAGCATCGCCAAAATGATAAGAAATGAAATGAAAAGAATCATAAAAACCTCTAAACTGTTTGAAACGTATCGGCGCCCGCAGCCGAATCGGCCGCGCTTTGCGCCCGTCTCCATTGCCGCACGCAAACGCACGCGGATACGGAGGCAAGCGGCGCATTAAAAATCATAATAAACGCCGCGGCGCGCGATTCCCGCAAAGCCGTCCGCTACAATTTCCGCCTCGCGCTCCGGCGCCGTATCGTTGTAATGGCACAAAAATATCCGCTTTCGTATGTCCGGCGCAAAAGCTTTCAGCTCATCGTAGGATGCGTGCACGGGATTAAAAGTGAGTTGGCAATCATGGAAAATAAATTCGGGATTAAAGTCCGCCATAAGCCAGCCGATAAGTTCGGGATCCGTTTTCGTGTCGCCGGAAAACACAATGCGGTTATCGATGACCAGCCCCACCGAATAAAACGAATCTTCCCACGTGTCCGTGCTCAAAAACAGGTGCTTGGTGCGGAACAGCTTGATGTTGATTGAGCCGATATTCGCTTCCGCCATCGGGCGCGGCTTTCCGACAATCGCAACCGGCCGGATTTGTTCAAAATAATCGTCAAACGTCATAATCTTGCGCTTGCTGTCTTCCCCGCGGATGCCGCAGCCGCCCTTTATCGTGTTTTCCCAGAGGATTTTTTTGTAATGATCGGTGATCACCATCGTCGGCCGCGTCTGCGTCACGTACATATTCATCAAAGCGACTTCTTCAAGCCCGCCTGCATGGTCGGCATGAGAATGAGTAATCAGAAAGTTTTTTACATCGGTAATTTTTGAATTGAATGTCGACAGCGAATACGGACACGCCGTCCCGCAGTCAATCAGAATATGATCGCGGCCTTTGACAATCAGCAAATTATTCTGAAAAAACTTCTTTGAAAAAGCCCCGCCGGTGCCAACAAAGAAAAACGACAGCTGGCCGTCATTTTGAAATTCAATACTCGTTTTAAATTGCCGAATCAACATATGCGCCGATTATATCACATTGAATTTTATTAAAAAAGAGTACCGGAAAAAGCCGACCAGCCAGCTGTGCCCGCATCGGGCGCTTGCGGCCGCTATCCGACGGAGCTTACTCCGCCGGATAGCGTTCATCCCGCCCGCAGTGCCGACCATACGGCACGTGCCGCAAAAGCGAAACGCGGGTGGCAGACAGGAGACGGATTCCGACTTTTCGGATTTCTTGCTGACTGCACGCTCTGCTACCAACCGACTTACACAAAAACCAACCGGAAGTGCTCTCGTCCGACAAATCTAAAACCCGCTGGATAGCGTTCATCCCGCCCGCAGTGCCAGCCATCCGGCACGTGCCGTGAAAGCGAAACGTGGGTGGGCGGCAAAGTGCATCGTCTAGCTTTTCAGATTCTTTGCAGGCTAGTTGGTCGTACGCCCCTCGTGCCGCTTCGCCTGAAAGCCAAGCAGAAGGGATAGGTGGGCACTCCCGACGAAGCTCACTACGCCGGATAGTCTTCATCTCGCCCGCCGTGCCGACCATCCAGCACGTGCCGCAAACACAAAACGAGGGCGGCCAGCAGGATGCTTTTCTAAGTCTTCGGATTTTTCACTAACTAGCTGTCCGCACATCCTGCCACCAGCCGGTTGCCGCATCTCCCCAACCGGATCGGCCGCCTGACAAAGCTAACTCCGCCGGATAACACTCCGTCCGTCCGCCGTGCCAGTCATCCGGCACGTGCCGCGAAACCGAAACGTGGGTGGCAGGCAGAAGGTGGATTCCGACCTTTCGGATTTCTTGCTGACTGTACCCCCTGTCACCAGCCGCATGACGCACACCCCAACCGGATCGGCCGCCCGACAAAGCCAACTCCGCCGGATAACACTCAGCCCGACCGCAGTGCCAGCTATCCAGCACGTGCCACGAAAGCGAAACGTGAGCGGCCGGCAGGAGGTAGCTTCCGACTTTTCAGATTTTTTGTTGACTGCACACCCTGCCACCAGCCGCCTGATGCACCCCCAACCGGACACGGCCGCCCGACAAAGCCAACTCCGCCGGATAACACTCAGCCCGTCTGCCGCACCAGCCATCCGGCACGTGCCGCAAAAGCGAAACATGAGCGACCGGCAAGATGCCCCACCTAAGTTTTCAGCTTTTTCTCCGGCCATACGACTTTCTTGCCGGTCTTCCTGTAACCTAACCAGAAGCAAGCACCCGACGAGTCCAACTCCGCCGGATACCGTTCGTCCCGCCTGCCGTGTCAGCTATCCAGCACGCGCCTCAAACGCGAAACGTGAACGAGCGGCAAGATGCGGATTCCGGCTTTTCGGATTTTCTTTCCGTCGGCCGGCCGCTCGCTGGTTATTAAACCTTCATGCGGTGCGCACGGACGTCAAAGAGAACGGCAAGTACGAGGACGATGCCGCGGACAATGTACTGGTAGGACTGGCCGACGCCCATAAGGTTCATGCCGCTTTGCAAGGCGGACAGTACCAATGCGCCGATTATCGTGCCCGTTACCTTTCCGACGCCGCCGCTGGCGGAAACGCCTCCGATGTAGCTTGATGCAATGGCATCCATTTCAAATGCGTTCCCTGCATTCGGCGAGGCCGCCTGAAGACGCGCCGTATACAGCACGCCGGCAAGTCCGGTCAGCACGCCCATCGAACCGAACACGAACAGCGTTACTTTCTGGACGCTGATGCCGCTCAGCTCCGCCGCCTCCGGATTCCCGCCGACTGCATATATGTGCCGTCCGAGTACGGTGTTGTTCAGCATGAAGTGGTACACGGCAAGCACGCCCAGCACGATGATGACCGTCCATGAAAGTCCGTAGAAGCGGGACAGTTCGATGCCGAAAAACAAAATCAATATCGAAAAAAATGCGAGCTTTCCGATGAACATGTCGGTCGGTAAGTCGGCAAGATGGTATTCGCTGCGTTTTTTCCGTTCGCGGATCGACATTATAATCATAAGCGTAACGAGCAAAACGGCGAAGAGCACCGTCAGCAAGTGGATGTGCTCTTTGTAATTCATAACATCGGGCTTATTGAAAGTTATTCTGCTCAGACCGTCCGAGATATTCTTCGATTTTACGAAATGGAAATACGGACCGGGCAGGAAGCCGTTGCCGAGCGCATTGAATACCGGATTGTCAACGATGACCGTTCCGGTGCCTTCCGTAATGCGCAAAAGGGCGCCGCGGAAGATAAACATTCCCGCAAGCGTTACCACAAAGGCCGGTATCATAAATTTCGAGACGAATACGCCTTGGTACACACCGATTACAAGACCGGCAAGCATGGCGACAATGATGACCGCGATAACCGGAACACCCGGAAAGCGGCGCATCATCAAAGCGGTAAGCGCACCGATGAAGCCGCAGGCAAAGCCGACCGATAAGTCAATCTGCCGGATGATAAGCACCAGCGTCATTCCGATCGCAAGAACGGCCACATAGCCGGTTTGATCGAATAAGTTGCTTAAATTGCGCGGCGTCATAAAGCTGCCGCCGGTTGCAATCGAAAAAAATGCGAATACAACCATCAGCGCGATGAACATTCCGTAATTGCGGACGTTCTTTTTCAATATTTTACTATCCATTTCATCCCCCTAAAATAAATGCGGAATCTGCCGATTCCCGATCCGTTTTCCGTAGCGGCGCGCACGTTCCGCGTACAGCGGACTTCCAAGCGCGAACCTGCCGCGCCGGAATCAATTTTGTGTCGCCAGCTGCATAATGCTTTCCTGCGTCGCCTCCGCGCCGCTCATTTCGCCGGCAATGCCGCCTCCGGATACGACGTACAGCCGGTCGCTCATCCCCAGCACTTCCGGCAGCTCCGATGAAATCATAATGATGCTCATGCCCTGTTCCACCAACGTATTCATCAGCGTATAGATTTCAAACTTTGCGCCGACATCGATGCCGCGCGTCGGTTCGTCAAGAATCAGCACCTCCGGCTTCGACATCAGCCACTTGGCAAGCGATACCTTTTGCTGGTTGCCGCCGGAAAGCGTTTTGACTTCCGTATCGATGGAGGCGGTTTTGATCGTCAGTTCTTTGCGGTATTTTTCGCTGACGGTTATCTCTTTGTGCTTATCGATGACAAGCGTTTTGACGAGCTGGCGCAAAGAAGCAATCGTAATGTTCTGCTTTACGTCTTGTTCGAGGATGAGGCCGTCCCGCTTGCGGTCTTCGGAAACGTAGGCGACCTTATTTTCGATGGCATCTTTCGGCGTGCCGAATGCAACTTCCTTTCCGTGCAGGAAAAGTTTGCCGTCGACCTTATATTTACGCGGATTACCGAAGATGCTGAGCGCGAACTCGGTGCGGCCGGCGCCCATCAGTCCTGCAATGCCGAGAATCTCCCCGCGCCGGACATGAAGATTGACGTTCTGCAAAAGCTGGCGCAACACCGCGTAATCGTAAATGCCCCAATCTTTTACCTCAAGCGTTTTTTCGCCGATCGCAATGTTTTTCCGCTTCGGATAAATATTGGTAATTTCACGGCCGACCATCTGCTTGATGATGAGCGCTTCGCTCAGTTGTTCGCGCGGAATGGTGGTAATGGTTTGCCCGTCGCGTAAAACGGTAATGTGGTCGGCAATTTGCACGACTTCCTTCAATTTATGAGAAATCATAATGCTGGTTACGCCGTGCTTTTTCAGTTCTACGATGAGATCCAGCAAATTTGCGCTGTCATCTTCATTTAAGGAAGAAGTCGGTTCGTCCAGAATGAGAATACGGATATTCTTGCTTAGCGCCTTTGCAATTTCGACAAGCTGCTGCTTCCCCGTGCCCATGTCCTTTACCTTCATGCTCGGATCGCAATCAAGCCGCACCTTGTCAAGCTGCTTTTTCGCCTGAACAATGGTTTCATGCCAGTTAATCATTCCGTATTTGTTCTTAATTTCGTGCCCCATGTAGATGTTTTCGTACACGGAAAGCTCCGGAATCAGCGCAAGTTCCTGATAAATGATTGCAAGTCCCGCTCTTTCACTGTCTTTTATGGCCTTATATTTTTGTTCCTTACCGTCGATAAGGATTTTGCCTGAATACGAACCGTAGGGATGCACCCCGGACAACACCTTCATCAATGTTGACTTGCCGGCTCCGTTTTCTCCGACCAAAAAGTGAATTTCGCCCTCTTCGACTTTGAATGTCACATCATCGAGCGCCCGGACTCCGGGAAATTCTTTGGTGATGTGCGACATTTCGAGAATTATTTTCTTCATGGTATTCACCTTTCTCAAGCAAAAGTAAAAGGCTGCCGGTACGAATCTTTCCGAAAGACGCGCTGCGCCGTTTCGGAAAAATAGGGAGACAGCCTTCTCATCCGTAAGCGAGCCGGTTTACTCTGCCGACAATGCGGTCGGCGCACCGTTCCATCCGCCGATTTTGGTTTGCACCGTCCGACGCGTTATGCCGATCGGCCGTCCGCATCTCCGTGCACGGAACCGGCGCCCGCTCGCGTTCCTCCTTCCGCTCCGCCGAAAGCGCAGCCGGAAATCCGGAATTTTGGGCGTTTATGCCGCCGCTTAGTAGACCAGTTTGCCCGATTCAATGTAGCCGGACGTTTCAAGTTCCTTCACATTGTCTTTTGTGATAACGGTAACGGCGGTTTGCTTTGCGAGCACCTTTTTCTTGCCGTTATCATACGTTGAGGTTGTAGTCGGAGTTGCGCCGTCAAGAATGGCCGCGGCCATTTCAATGGCATCTTCGGCAAGCGTCAGCGTATTCTTCCAAACCGTCATGGACTGCTTGCCGTCGATAATGTATTGCACGGATGCAATTTCCGCATCCTGACCGGTGATGACATACGACGTTACGTCCGGATCCTTTGCAAACTCGTCGGCGATGCTCCGCGCAGTTCCGTCGTTCGGCGCAAGAACGTAAACATTCCCCTTTTGATCCGCCGTCGCTGCCGTCAAGTGATCGGCCGCCTTGCTTTTCGCCACATTGAAGTCCCAGTTTGTCGTAACCTGATTCAGAATGCTCGAAAGCTCTGCGCGGGAGAGAAACTGCTTATCTTGCAGCGCCGTCGCCTTGGCGGAATTTTCGATGACGAAAGTTCCGTCCGCAATTTTCGGCTGCAAGACAGACCACGCTCCGTCAAAGAATATGAAAGAATTGTTATCGAACGCCGCGCCCGTATACAGGTACAGCGGTGCGCCCGTCGTTCCTTCCGGAAGGCTGTCGATGAGGAACTGCCCCTGCGTCGCGCCGACCGCAAAACTGTCGAACGTAACGTAATAGTCAATGGCGGTTGTGTTGGTGATCAGGCGGTCATAGCAAATGACCGTTACGCCCGCATCCTTTGCCGCTTCCGCTGCCGCCGCCGCCGAACTTCCGTCCTGCGGGCACAAAATCAAAACCTTAATGCCCTTGTTCAGCAGCGCTTCGACATTCTGCTTTTCTTTATTTGAATCCCCCTGACTAAACAGAATCTGCATACCGATATTTTTGCTTGCAAGCAATTTAGAAAACTGCTTTTCATCCTGAATCCAACGCGGCTCGTCCTTCGTCGGTAAAACAATCCCGACTTTTACCTCGTCGCCTTTTGAACAGCCGGAAAAAATACCGGCTATTCCGCTCAACAGAAGCAACGCTCCTGCCATAACTGCTGTGCCTCTTTTCATTGCGCACTCCTTTAAGTTTTTTCTAAAGCCATGCAGCTTTGTATGCCGAATAGTATAACCCGGAATTTCGCATCTTGAAAGTAAAATGATACAATATAAAGAAAATCGCCCCAGCCGCCGAGCCCGCGCGCTTCCGCCCGTTTGAGAGGATGCAAGTGGATGCAGACAAGCGACGGCACGCGGTCGACGAAGTTGCATTATCCCGCGCGCCCTACGACCGTCCAACACGTTTCGCATCAGCGAAATGTGAGCGGCCTGTACGACAAATCTCCAGCTTTTCGGAAGGCTCTCCACAGACCGCCGCCTTCTACCAGCCAGCTTGCACGCAAACAAACCCGCAGCAGCCGACCGACGGAAGCTAACGCCGACGGGTAGCATGCCGTGCCAGCCTCACGCGCGCCCTACGACCAGTTAGCACGTTTCGAACCAGCGAAACGTGGGCGGTCTGCAAGACAAATCTCCAGCTGTTCGGAATCCTTTCCGCAGGCCGCCAATCTCTCGCCGATGCGCCCATGCAAACCGGCGGCTTGCGACCGGCAAAGTTACATCCACCGAATCCCGTTCATTCTGCACGACCTTCGACCAGCCGACTTGCGCACAAACAAAGTGGAGGCAGGCAACCGACGAAGCTAAAACTGACGACTAGCACACATCCCCGCCGAGCCCGCACGACCATCTAGCACGTTTCGCCCCAGCGAAACGTGAGCGGCCTGCACGACAAATCTCCGGCTTTTCGAAATCCTTTCCGCAGGCCGCCGCCTTCTACCAGCTGGCTTGCGCACAAACAAACCGGAAGCAGGGGACCGACGGAAGCGAAAGCCGACGGATGGAGCTATTCCGCGCGCCCTACGACCAGTTAGCACGTTTCGAACCAGCGAAATGTGGGCGGTCCGCAAGACAAATCTCCAGCTGTTCGGAATCCTTGCCACAGGCCGCACAGCCCCGCAACTCGCTCGCCGATTCATCCATGCACCTCGGAGGCTCGCGGCCGATGGAATTGCTGCCACCGCAGACCGTTTATCCTGCGCATCCTGCTACCAGCCGAGTTGCGCACAAACAAACCGCAAGCAGACAACCGACGGAAGCTAACGCCGACGGATAGCACTCATTCCGCGAGCCTCCCGCGCGACCATCTAGCACGTTTCGCACCAGCGAAACGTGGGCGGCCTGCACGACAAATCTCCGGCTTTTCGGAAGCCTTGCCGCAAGCCGCACATCCCCGCAACTCGCACGCCAATTCATCCATGCAAACCGGAGGTGCGCGGCCGACGAAGGTAAATCCGTCGAAGCCCGTTTATCCCTCGCGCCCCCACGACCAGCCGGCTTGCACACAAACAACCCCGCAGCAGCCGACCGACAGAAGATAAACCCGACGGATAGCACGCCGTACCAGCCTCCCGCACGACCATCCAGCACGTTTCGCCCCAGCGAAACGTGAGCGGCCTGCACGACAAGTCTCCGGCTGTTCGGAATCCTTTCCGCAGGCCGCCGCCTTGACAGGCTATTTCTCTTCCGCATAATTTGACGAGCGGCGCACATGTGCGCGGCGGTTTCAAATTCGTTCGTTTTCGAGGAAATATGCCGAATTGTCATTCATTCTCCGGCCGCGCTGAACGGCCTTCGCGCGCGCAAAAGCGCAATGCGCCGCACACCGGCCGCCCCCGCCCATTGCAGCCGGACGCTTCCGACCGTACACGGACAGCGGACGCGCGGCTTATTGCGTCGCAGCCGATGTTCGATGCGTCTCAAATGCCTGCCGACGCGCGTAACATTCTTGATAGCTTCGATAAGATTGTGCAAGGCGTGTATCCGCTCACCGGTAAGCAGTTTTTGCAGCTTCCGGATGACATCCGCGCGCTGTCGCATGAGCTGACGGATGAGCGCTCGCGGCGAAGAGTCGGCTATATGAGCAGCCGCCCCCTCCTTTCCGCCTATGCGCGCTATTTTGCGTGGTGGAACACGGTGCGGCTCACGCGGCTGTTTGCAAATGCGGACGGCGCTGCGCTTTCCATTCCGGCCGTTGATGATGCCGTGTGCCTCGATATCGGCAGCGGCCCGCTGACGCTGGTGAATGCGCTGTGGCTCGCTCGCCCCGATTTACGGAACCGTCGGCTGACATGGTATTGTTTGGATATTTCGCAGCGCGCGCTTTCGCTGGGAGAGGACTTGTACCTTTCGATTGCTGCAAAGGCGCCCCCGCCCGACCGCACTGCGCCGCCGCATTGGCATATTGTCCGCGTAACCGGCGGCATCGGTACGCCGATTCGAAAAAAAGCCGCTTTCATTTCCTGTGTCAACATGTTCAATGAGCTTTTGCAGCATTCGGCGCGTACGGAAGCGCTTGCGGCGGAACAATATGCGGCGGCGCTGCGTTCTTATGCGTCGGAACAGTCGTCGCTTTTCGTCGTCGAACCGGGAACGCCCGTCTATGCGGGATTTCTCACGCGTTTACGGAAGGAGCTGATTACACGCGGATTCGATACGACGGCTCCGTGCCCGCATGCCGTGCAGTGCCCTATGAGTTCGGACGGCGGACAGAACGGAGGAAAGCGCACCGGTAAGTGGTGCAATTTTGCGTTCGGAACCGAAGACGCCCCTGCCCGCTTGCTGAAGCTTTCCGAAGAAGCCCGACTGCCGAAAGAGCGGGCGGTGATGAGCTATTTGTCGGCTCGGATCGGATGGCCGGAAGCGTCCCCGCAGAAAAAAGCGGCCGCAGACGAACTTGAGCTGCGCATTACTTCGGATTTAATCCGCCTGCCGGAAGGCCGAATCGGTTTTTACGCATGCAGTGCGCTCGGCTTGACGCTTGCAGTCAACGAAACCGGCAAAAAAATCCTAAACGGCGACCGGCTGACCGTTCAGCTCCTTTCCCCGCCTCCCCGCCTGCAGCGGGATAAAAAATCCGGCGCACTCATCATCACGATACGCTTGTAGGCCGCGCACGTAAGCCGCCGACCGCAAGTCGTGCGACATCCCGGCCGCGCCGGAGCAGTCTGCTCGCATCGGCTTACCGTTCGTCCGCGCTGTTTTCGAATTTTGTAAAGGTTGGAAAGAATTTCATCATCACGTCGCCGGTGGCGCCGTTGCGCTGTTTGGCGACGATGCATTTGGCGTCTTGCACGGGCTCTTTTTCTTCTATTATTTTCCGGTCGCGGTGCAAAAAGAGCACGACGTCGGCATCCTGCTCGATGGAACCGGAGCCGCGCAGCTGCGCAAGATTCGGCTCTTGGCCTTCCGCGTCGCGGGCGACTTGCGACAGGGCGACAATTGGGATGTCCAGTTCGCGCGCGAGCGCCTTGAGCGACTTCGATATTTCGGAAACGGTTTCGTACACGGGGGCGGCCGGATTTTCGGTCGTAATCAAACCGATATAATCGATAAAGATAATTTGCGTGTCCTGATTGACCTTCATGCGTCGCGCCATCGCCCGCAAATCGATGAGCTGCATGTTCGGCGTGTCGACGATGTACAGCGGCGCGTTGTAGCACATGCCGGCGGCGTCTTGCAGTTTTTGAAAATCCGCCATGCTCAGCTGTCCGGACCGGAGTTTGTAGCTGGGCAGTCGTGAAACCTGCGACAAAAGGCGCTGGCCGATGGACTGGTAGGACATTTCGAGCGAAAAGAAACCGCACGGAATGTGCTTTTCAACGGCGATGGTTTGCATCATCGACAGGGCGAAGGCGGTTTTTCCGATAGACGGGCGCGCGCCGATGACGATGAGCTCCGACTTTTGGAAGCCGCTGGTCATCGTGTCGAGCTTTGCTATGCCGCTCGGAATGCCGGTGAGTTCGGAATTGTTTTTATACCGCCGGTCGATTAATTCAATCGTTGATGAAACGACGTCTTTCATTTCGTAGACCTGTGTCGATTCGTTGTGGTCGGAAAGCGTGAAGATGCGTTTTTCGGCGTCTTCCAACAGTGTCCGGCTGCTGCGCGTTTCGTCAAAGGAGGAGGCGCGCAATTCCGACGACATTTTGATAAGGTCGCGCCGCACGGCCGCATCCAGCACGATGCTGACGTAGTAGCTGATGTTTGCGGCGGTGGGAACCGTATCCGTCAGCGAGGCGATGTATGCCGCGCCGCCGGCCTGTTCGATTTTTCCGAGTTTGGTCAACTCGTTGATAATGGTCAGCGTGTCTCCGTGCACGTTCTGCTTAAATAGCGACAGCATGGCGTTGTAAATCATTTGATTTTGGAAGGAATAAAAGCGGTCCGCCCGAAGCGTTGTAACCACGTCCGACATGGCGCCCCACTCAAGCAGCAGCGCGCCCAGTACGGCTTGCTCCGCGTCGTTGTTGTGCGGCGGCACCTTATCTTTCAGCTCGGCCATAGTTTTCCTCCTAAAATACACCGCGAATGCACTATGCATACACCGAAATGCACCGGTTATCTACAAGTTATCCACAATATCCACAATTTGTTTAAAGATATAAATGGCGGGCGCCTGCATTCCGCACACGCCCGCCATCTTCCGCATCAACCGAATTGTACCGTTGTTTTTATTCTGCGGCCGGTTTGTCCGCCGATCCGGCAGCTTCTTTCGATTCCGCCTTATCGTCCGCTTTCTTTTCGGCCTTTGCCGCATCGTCCTGCGCTTTTACGTCGAGCGTAATTTCCGCTGTCTGCGTTTCATACAGCTTAACGGTTGCGTGATAAGTTCCGACCGCCTTGATGGCAAGTCCCGGAATCTCAATGCGCTTGCGTTCGATTTCAAAGCCGTGCTTGGCAAGCAATTCCGCAACGACGTGCGCCGTAACTGCGCCGTACAGTTTGCCGTTTGCGCCCGCCGGCATAACGATTTCAAAGGCGGAACCTTCAAGCCGCTCTTTGAGCGAACGGGAATTCTGGCGTTTGAGTTCCTTTTTCGCTTCGATTTCCGCTTTTCTGGATTCAAACAGTGCGGCGGTCGCATTGTTGTACGGCACCGCAAGATTTCTCGGCAAAAGGAAGTTGCGCGCGTAACCGTTGGCAACATTTTTGACATCGCCCTCTTCGCCGAGGTACTTTACGTCAACATTCAAAATAACTTTCATTCACAAGCTCCTCTTAGGATAAGTGTTGCGCGATGCGTCATCAGGAGTGGAATCGCACCCGCGCCGTTTTGCGTCCCCGCCGCCTTATGTAAGCCGGCAGAAACGCCCGCGTCCGGATCTTTGCCGACCGCGGAAAGTTGTATGAGCGCGGAGGCCGCCGGAGCCGCCCCGCACGTTCCCTTATTCGGCTACAAACGGAAGCAGACAGATTGCGCGCGCGCGTTTAATTGCGGCGGCAAGCTGGCGCTGATGCTTTGCGCACGTGCCGGTTATGCGGCGCGGCAAAATCTTTCCGCGTTCGGTCGTATAGCGGCGGAGCGCATCGACATCTTTGTAGTCGATTTTCGTTTTATTCGTGCAAAAGCGGCATACTTTCTTACGGAAGAAGGTTTTGCCCTTCGCGCGTCCGGTTTCGCGGCTTTCTTCGTCGCGTCCGTCCGTTTCCGTACTCGTTTCAGCCGGAGCCGGCGCTTTATTTTCAACAACCTCGTTATCTTTCACTTCATCTGACATAATTGAACTCCAATAAAATTAAAAGGGGATATCTTCCGGGAAACTGTCGGAAGGCGCAAAATCGTCATTTCCGTATCCTTGCTGCATCGCCATGCCGGAGGCAGTATCTGCGCGCGGTCTAAATGCGCCCGATGCGCCGTCCGCGTTCTGATTACCGTCCGAGCGGCCGCCGAGCAGCTGCACGTTGTTTGCAACGATGGTTACCTTGCTGAAAGATTGTCCGTCTTTTTCCCACCTATCCTGCTTCAGGTACCCGTCAATCGCAATTTGCTTGCCTTTTGTAAGATACGGCTTCAGACTTTCGGCCGTTTTACCCCAGAGCGTAACATCGAAGAAGTTCGCTTCTTCAATCCATTGATCGCCGCTCTTGCGGCTTCTATTGACGGCAATACTCAAATCAGCTTTAGCCTGCCCGCTGCTGATATACGCAAAGCGCGGCTGCCCGTTCCGGCGGTTTTCGTCAACGCCTGCGGTAAGCCGTCCAACAAGTACTACGTGATTTAAATCCGTCGCCATCGTAATTACCTCGTCCGCCGGTTATTTTTCTTCAAGTTTTACAAAAAGGTATTTGAGCAAATCGGTTTGCAGTTTGAATGCGCCGTCAATTTCGGTGATTTTGCCCGGATTGAGCTTCATCGTAAACAGGATAAAGCGTCCGCGTTTTTGCTTTTTGACTTCGTAGGTAAGTTCGCGGTCGCCGAACGGCTCTTCGCTTTCAATTTCCGCACCGAAATTTTGCAGAATGCCGCGTACCGCTGCCGCGCCCGTTTTGGCCTTTTCCTCATCGAGCGGGAAAATAGTCATCAATTCATACTTTCTCATAGTTTCTCCTTGTGGACAGTGGAAGCTCATAGTGAACTCCAAGGGGGATTAGGTGCGGATAATAGCAAAACACGGTAGAGCCGTCAACAGAATGCGGGGAGATTGAAAGCAGCCGCCGCATATACGGACAGCTCAATACTACCGGCCGGCAAGCGTTCTTGCCGCAGCGTGCTCCAAGTTCAAGCTCTTGCCGCTGACGCATCATCACCCGCCCATCCCCGTAGACAGCGTTAATTTCCGCGAGCTTGCGATCGGCTACACCGGCGAAAACCCGTTCATTGACTACCTCGACAGCAGCGATGAGGTCGGCATTCGCAGTACGGTGTTGCTTTATGACGATGAGGCGCAACAAGCCCACCAGCGCGGAGAAAAACAGCTCAGTCCCGGATATGCGGCGCGTTTTGCGTGGCAAAAGGGGACAAGCCCGCACGGGGAAGCCTACGATATTATCATGCAGGAAATAAGCGATGTAAATCATCTTGCGCTCCTACCGGCCGGAAGAGGCGGCGAATATGCGCGGGTACTCGATGCCAAACCCGCCGTATCTACCATATTCGATATGGTAGTTTTGCGTATGACGCGCGATAAAGAGGATGCAAACGGTTTGCAGCATTCGGACGATAACGGACAATTTACCGGAAAGAGGGACGGCAGCGGCAAAGCGAAGAAAACAAATGACGAATGCCGCAAAGAGATAAAAGAAAAATTGAAAGACGTGTTACATACAGATTTACCGAATGAGGCGACCGGCATTAGCGCAAGCATATCATCTGCGGGCTTGAATAAGATGATGAGCGGTGCGGCAATAAAAAAATCTATTGATAATGGCTTTACCCCGCAGGAACACTTTGAGGCAGTCGGTAATGTTGCGGAGTTATTCAAGAAAGCAAAATTGATTGCGATACGTCCCGATGAAAAGCACAATGACCCGAATGTAACAATAAAAAGATTTGTTGCGCAAGATTCATTAAAGAGCGGCAAAGATGCGGATTTTTTGTTCACCGTAAAAGAAACACGCGAACGCGGACATAAAATATATTCGCTTGAATTGGACGAAATGAATAAGGCTTCCCTACGGTGGCAGTCTACGAAAGACGGAAAAACCGTTTTTCAAGTTTATCAAACTCTTGCCACAGGAAGCCTTACGCCTGCTACTATACATCAATCCGCAGGCCGCTGCAAGAGCATATTTGAAATCGTGCAAGGCACCGTGTTTGACCACTGAGCCGTCCCCACTCGCGCGTTTTGCCGCAGGCAAAGCAAGTGGCTGGCGGTCAAAAAATTACATCTACACGATAAACTTCCACCGCCGCTCCCGCCATACGACCATCTAGCCAGTTTTGCGCAAGCAAAACTGGAAGCGTGCGGACGGTAAATTACATCCGCACGGTAAAATCCATCCCGCCAATCCCCCGCTACAACCAGCTCGCTTATTTTGCTGTGCAAAACAGGCGGCTGGCGGCCGGAAAACTAAAACTACACGGTAAAGTTCACCCGCCAGCCAAATGACTATAGGACGTAGGAGGCACAATCCAATGAAGATATTAACAGGTCTGTTTATGGCCGCTAAGCGGCGGCTTATGACACGTGACGGGGAGGGAGACGCATTCAAGCGAAAGCTTGATGAATTGGTTGCCCGCAAGGATGAGCTCAAACCTGATGCGATCGGTGAGCAGCCGCCGGAAGTTGCGAAGGAAGCGGCCAACGCGGTAGCCAAGCTGTACGACGAGCTTTGTAATGCGGCGTTAGCGGATGTGCCTGATGCGGCAGCAAGCGATACGGGGGCTGACGGCTCTTCCTCACCGGAAGCGGCGCAAGCGCCCCAAGAGCCTTCCGGTGCGGGGAAACCGGAAGATGCCGACCTTGCCAAAGGCGTGGATGCGGCGGGAAAGGCAACCGGCTCTGAGCTGACAACGGCTACGAAGATTGCAACGACGGACAGCGATTTATCGCCTGAAACGCTTGAAGCAATCTATCAATATTGCAAGAAGCGCGCTGCGCCTGATGCGGCGAACGGGGCTACCGATGCAGACGGCACAGGGCAAGCGCCGAACGCCGGAAGTGACGGCACGGCAGGCGGGGACGATAAAAAAGCCGAAGAAAAAGGCTCGGCTGTAAGCGATCATGCGCCGCACATTCCGGTAAACCTTACCGGCGGGTCGGCGCACGGCGGATTGGCTGGCTTATATAACATGGCAAAAGGAGGCAAATGATGGATAAAAACATGGAACTTGACATCGGATTTAAGGGCTGCGCCGGTATCGGAGCGCAAGCAGTCCCGATGCAGGAAGGCTACCTGAAGCTCGGCGGCATTGCAGGAAGCAATTTGAACTTCGGCGTAGTCGTTTCCGCTCACCCTGATACGCCCGATACGTTTACGGCCGGATGCCCGTCCGGCAACATTGTGCGCGGCGTCTGCGTGTTCGATGACGCAATCGCGCAAAATGCTCCGGCGCATCCTGATATGTATCTTAAAGCCTTGCCGTGCGCAGCTTTGAATCACGGGTTTGCGTGGCTGTCCGGCTGGACGAAAACGGCCGCCGGCGCGATTGAACCTGCGATAGGCTGCAAGGCAATCTTTAAGAACGACACGGGAGCACTTGAGTTTATCGCCGATTCTGCGTCCGCCCCATCCGGCTGGAGTGATCTTACAGGCGCAAGCGTGCGGGCGGTAGCCCCTGATAACGGCGCGCTGCTCTATCTGAATTGAGTGCAAGAAGGAGGTAATAATGATTATTCAATGTGCAAGAGGTATGAAGCATCTGGCGAAGGCTGCCGAACACCTGATTAACGGCAATTCCAAAGCAAGCGCGCTGTTGAGCGACGCAACACTGTCTATCGGGCTTGCAAGCGATCCTGCATACGGGATTCCGGCCGCAGCGGTGCAAAATCCGATATTCGTCGGGGATGCGGCGATGATTGGCGGGGCTGCCGGAATGACGGCCGAACTGGAAGCCCTCTACAAGAAGGATGCGCGGAATGTGAATATCCGGCCGGCATACAACCTCACGACAGGGAAGTATGACCTGATATTCAGTAAGAGCGGGGTGCGCGCACCCTTAACGGGCGATGTGGCTCCGATTATCGGCGCGCAGATGATAAGCCCGTGGAACGCTTCTTTTTTCCCCGAATTGTACCGGCAGCCGCTGTTGTACAGCCACGCCCGAGACCTTGTAAAACGCAAGACGGGTTCTAATCCGTGGGCGGAGACGCAGGCCTTACCGCTTGCCTCTTATTCCGGCTGGGCGCAGCTCGGAAGCGCGGGTACCGTCGGCGCGAACCTGAAAAAGAACGTCAATGTCCAATCCGGTATGATGGTGCGGACGGCATAAACAGAATTTGTAAATATATACGTCTTGCGCCGTCCGCCCGAGTTTGTTGCACAAACTCGTTGTACCCTGCGACAGATGAAAAATAACTTTGATGCACTCGAAAATATACAACTTTCTTCTATCACATTACATATTTGCAGAACGATATAACGGCTCGTTTGCCGAATGACAAACGAGTAGAGGGCGAAGACCAGTTGCAGCTGTAAGAACGGTATCCGCCGCCCTCGTCGAGCTCCGTTTGCAGGTTCTTTGCTCGCGGAAAAACAGCGGTACGCGCAGTATGTCCTCGATATGATGACCGACTACCTGACCTATTTCGGCAATGCCGATACGGGAACGGTCGGCCTGTTCGATGTCAACGGCATTACCACGTGGAGCGGCAATACCTTGAAGCAGATTGCCGATGATGCCGCTAACGCCAACAAGGGCAGCACCATGTATAAAGCACTGGCAAAGGTTATCCGCGACTTCATGGACGCAAGCTACAACAAGTTCGACATAGTGCGCGTCGCGATGGCTCCGCAAGCATACAACTTGCTCACTTCGACCGCATATTCCGACACGTACAACCCGAAAGGGACACTTGCAATCTTTTCGGAAAACTTTGAAGCAGGCGTTACCAAGAGCGGAAGCAAACTGCGGGCGGCAAAGAACGGAATTTTACAGATAGAATGGACTTCCCGCCCGCACACGTTTTTGCCGGCAGCAAAAACGTGCAGATAATAGAACTTGAGAACAGGCGGACCGATACATCATCTATTTTCCTGCGAGTTTTGCTTTGCAAAACTCGAGCGGGCGGACACTCCATTTAAAATTTGGCAATTTCTCTTTCTGCCGCCCGCCTCAATCCGTCCGCGCTTGACCGCCTTGTTATCACAGCTCCGGAAGTCGGCGCAGGCCCGTCTGATGAAAAGCAAGACATACTGCTTGCCGGTATTCCGCTTGAGAACTTCACGTATCCGGTGTATCCGAACAGCTACGACCAACAACATGCGGTGCTGCGCCGTTATGCAGGCGTATTCGCACCGGTTGCCCAGGCCGTTAAGGTGTATTCTGGCTTCGGCGTGAATGCATAATCCGATGCAGGGTACGGGATGCCCCCGCGCCCTGCGCTATTTTTAAGGAGTTTTTTATGAAATATGTACAGAGTTTTTATCAATATCCGGTAACGTATTCGAGTATCGGCAAGGGTATTCCGTCCAAAGATGCCGACGGAGAGCTGCGCAATATCACGCCCCTGGAGGACAGCGAGCTTGACACCTTGCAGCGGTGCGAACCGATGTTCCGCGACCTTGTCAACCTCAAAAAATACCGCATTCTCAATAAACTTCCGGAAAGCTATAAGCCGTCGGCAACGCTCATAAATGAAGCGCAAGCGGAAAATGCGCGCCTTCGGGCGGAGCTTGAAGCGTTGCAGGCACAGCGGGCAGACGGCAGATATACGGATACGCCGGAAAGCGGTACCGTCGATACGGGAGAGCCGCTCCCGCCGACAGGCGATATGCCGCCTGAGAAACCGATGGAACCGGATGCCCCCGAACCTTCGGAAGCTGCCCCTCCGGCGGCTCCCGAAACGGCCGAAAAGATCGACCTCTCGAAGATGGACTACAAGGAATTGCAGGAATACGCAGCCGCCTGCGGCGTTGAAAAAGTTGCCAACGTCAAAAAAGCCGACTTAATAAAGGCTATTGAAGATGTCGAGGCTCTGCGTGCGGCGCGCTGACTTCCCATACGCGCACAACTTCCCCGACATGACGGACGCGGAAATAGAGGCGGCATACGCCGCCGTGTCCGCCATGTATGCGGGGGTAGAGACGCTGTGGGGCTGCCTTCCCGCCGACGCTCGTGCGGCTAAGCGCACGCTCTGCATGAACCTTATTACGGCGTGGTATCTGCTCGATCTGTACCCCGCCCGTGCCGTCGGCGTTATGGGCAACGGGGGCATGGCGGTATCTTCCAAGAGCGTCGGAGGTACGTCGCTTTCGTTCACCGATATGGAGGCGCAGGAAGGCGTTAGGCAGCTCAATTCCAACGTATTCGGCCAGAAGGCTTTGCTCATGCTGCAAGGCGCGCCGGAGAGGTACGGTATTTATGCCTAGCTGGGGTTTGAACGCGGCTCTGCAAGGCTCGGTTAATTTCAAGAAAATCAAGGACTTATTGCGGGACACTGAGGCAAGAATCCTTGTCGGAATGCTTGCAGGCGGGAAAATGGACATTACAAGATTATACGGAGATGCCGCCTGCACACGTTTTTGCAGCGGCAAAAACGTGCATCAAAATTTTAGAGCCGAATAACATCTTCCTATGGCTTTGCACTTGAGCACATTCGTGCGGACGAAAATCCAGTTTGTTCCCACGCATTCCAAATGCAATCATGTAATTCCCTCTATACATCTGCACCCGACAACGCCATAAGCGAAAGACTCTTTTTCATCAAGTTTTGCTCGCAAAACTTGGGAGGGCGGACACTCATTTACATCATTCAAAACGAGTAATAACCGCCTGGCAAGCACCGGCAGCATAACAGGTAACGCGGGCAACAGCGGAGGCACTCCATGAGCGGCATTTACGGCGATATGCTTTTAGCTTTTCCCGAACAGCTGCAAAGTATTTCCATTTTTGCGATGGATGCAAAAGTAACAGGCGGTTGGACTATCGACAATACGCGTCAATTTGATGTGCGCGGCGTATTCCATCATACGGGCGGAAAGCAATTAAAAGAAAACGGCGGGCGGCAAAGAATGGCGTTTGATAGACACAACATACTTCATCCCTAAGACTCCAAAAACACAGCAACGAGTTTTGCCGTAAGGCAAAATCTCGGGCGGACTGCAAGAACTATAAATGCATACAAACTCCGTTGCAGCAGTCCGCGATGGAATAATGGCGCGCATTCTTTCAGTTGATGAACGTTTTATCGTTCCCAAGCAGGGGAACTGGTGGAATCCGCAGGCAAGCGACGGCGCGCCCGATACGTGGTGCGCCTATGCAATCCGCTCCAATAAGCCGGTAACCGTTCCCTTCTATGTGCGCAATGGGCGCGTGAACAGTGCGGCAACGCAGAAGATTGCTGCGATTGACCTGCAATTCGTCGGCGCGCGCTCGGAAGAGGTGGCAGAGAGCGTTGCATTCTGGCCGCTGCGCGAGGATGTGCGGCGTGCATTTGCCGCCGTGCGCAGTGCGGTGATGTATGACGCGATGGAAGCGCAGAGCTCTCCGTTCTACCAAGACGGCGCGAATACCGTTACTGCATGGAACGTAACCGTACGCGTCGCATGGTATCACGTCATGGACACCGGACAGGAGCGGATGCCGCAGCTTGCCTTCAACGGGGACGTGCGCCGTCCCTGAATGACTATACCGACAGCGGCCATGCCGCTTAAATCTTAAATTGGAGGATTGTATGGCACAATTCAAAGGCTCTATTGCGCAGACGAATGTTCAATTTCCGATAGAACCGGTCATTGAACCGATGGCGGGAGAGAACTACAGCCGCGCGCTCATATTTGCGCCGAAGTCGAAGGCGGACAGCTACCTTGTCGGCGTTGACGCTGACGAACGCAAAGCGGGCACGCTCACCGAGCTCAACGCGTCTAACTTCGGCTCTCTGACCGGCGCGCTGCTTCGCTCGTGGCTCGTTCCGTTCTTTGCCGCGGCGGAGGCTGTGTCGGTCGGCCTTGCGCTCTATGACGATGCGCCGGACGCGGCGGATAACACCCTTAAAAAGGTGTATGAAAAGTTCAAGCTCTACGCCTATTTTAAATTCGGCATTGCGGAGGGAGAGGCATACACCGCCTTGCAAGCGGCATTAAGCAACGCGGCGGCAGCCGATAGCCTGTACTCGCGCCTGTGGGTGGGAACGGCGGACGGCTCCGTGCTCGCCGGAAACAGCCCACTGGTTACCGCGCTGAAAGAGACGGCGGGAACTTACCGCCTCGTGTACAACCCCGATACGGCTATCAATCCGGCTCTGGCGCAGCTGGGGAAAACTTTAAGCGTCGCCAACAAGACCGGAACGCCCGTCGGAAACAGCGTCGATATGGTCGGCTTTGCGACGATAAAGGCAAGCGGCGCACTTGACGCGGATGGCAAGCGCGAAAACTTAAACGCAACGCAAAAGGCTGCTCTCGACCGCCAGAAAATCGGCTACAACACGTATGTCGGCGACGGTACCGAAAACGTGGTTACCGAAGGCTCCCTGTACGCCAACGGCGCAAGCGTCGGAGCTGAATGGGTTAAGGCCTACATCACCTATATGTGCAAGGTCAAAACCGCCAACTACATAAGCCGCATGAACGTTTTCCGCAACGACAAGACCTATCAGGGGATCCTGCTCATTCTGCAGGACGTTGTGAAGGGATTCCTTGACATGGGCCGCTTGACGAACTTCCAGATTACGGCCGTGCCGTTTGCCGAATTGCAGCAAACCGGAGACACCATTACCGTTCCGAACGCATGGCAGGCGGACTACATTGACGGCGTGCGCGCCGTTACCGTTTACGGAACGCTCTACATCACGCAGCCGACGCGTTAGGCGGCAAGGACAAGGAGGAAACAGATGGCAGATCACACAATAACGGCGGCCGGACAATTCACCGTTACGCTCATTCACCCAAAGGTCAACGGGGGAACGCCGACCACTATCGACGGATTCAAGCTTGAAGGCCAGATGGTACAGGCGCAAAAGGCGATGGATTCTTCAAAGATTATCGCGCTTGCCAACGGCAACACCGTAACCATCACCAACAACAACCGTTCAGGTTCCCTCACCTTCACCGTCATAAAGACGGCAACGGAAGGCGACATGGTAACCATCGCCAACAACCTCAAAAAGGCTGGCGATTCGCAGGGCGGCATCATCAAAATCACGCAGGAAACCAACGGCCGCACCGAAAGCACAACCTTCTACGCCTGCACCGTTAAAAACTGCCCGCCCTTGAACATTCAAGGCAATGATGCGCCCGAATATCAGGTTGTCTGGAATTACGGCGAGAGCGATAACGATTAGGGAGAATGTATGTAATTCACGTAATTACATACATTTATCTCTTGTGATTACGCGCATTTTTGAGTAGAATAGGAGGAAAATATGAAAGAAAAGGAAGCGGTAACGCTTACGCGGAATGACTACACGGACGGCCTCAAACAAGTCGCAGCAGCGACGGGCGGCAATAATTCGTATTTGGACGGTTTTGCGTTCGCCTTGCCCGTATCTGCATTGCGGGTAAGCCGGTAACGGTTACTTGTCCGAACGGGGACATTGAGAAATTTCACATGACCAATGCAGATGATTCGTTCGACGCTTTGCCGCTGTTTGAGAAAGAGCCGCTAGCGCTCATTGCGCTGACGGATGCCGTTTACGGGTATTTGCTAAAAAAATCGGTACGGCTCTCCGCGCCCGACGGGGCAGCCGTGCAGCAGACGCGCTGACGGAAGCCCGCGCGGAACGGGCGGTGCGCTGGTATTGCCGTCCGTTTCCCTCTGGCTTTATTATGCGTTCTGCAAGGAATATGCGCGGCCGCCCGTTGACATTGACGATATGGCGATGGGCGTAGCCTGCGCGCGGGCACGGAACGACGTACAAGGAATTATCAATGAGTAATGGAAGTCTTGGCAGTTATTATATTTCGCTCGGCATGAAGTCCGATTACGACGCCTTCAACCGCGGGAAGAAGGCCGTTGAAGGGGTTTCCAACAGCGTAAGCCGCTTGCTCGGCACCGTGCGCAATGCGTCGGTGATTGTTGCAACGGGGCTCGGCACGATGATGAACGTTACCGGCGGCCTTGCCGCTAAGGACTTAATGCTTGCCGAATCGATGAGCATGAGCACGAAGAGCCTCAAGGCGTGGCAGTCCGTAGCGCGTATGTCTCACACCAATGTAGATGCCCTTATCGGAAGCATTGCCGCGCTGGATTCCAAAATCTGGCGGCTCACAAAGGACGGTAAGCCCGATCCGCAACTTCTTGAATCTTGGCAAAAGCTCCGCAGTGCCGCTGGGAAGACCAATGCAGAGTTCAACAAGATTGACGATCAACAGTTCTTCCGGATGAGCGCGGAAGACCGCGCTAAAACAATCATCCGCATGGGGCAAGAGATTAAGGACAAGACCGATGCCGCCATGTACGTGGGCGACCTGCTCGGCGCGGCCGGAAAAGACCTTACAACGTATCTCCACATGACCGGCAAAGACTTCGATACCATGTTTGCAGACGGAATGTCGCGCGTATTCGAGACCGAAGAGGGCATGAAAGCAGGCATGGAGTTGCAAGAAACGTTCGGAAAAACAGTAGAAACCCTCAAATCCGTAGCTTCGGAAACGGCGAACCAACTCGGCGGAGGCCTTGTCCCCATATTCGAGAGCGTCAACAAGTATTTTGCAGACCACGGCAAGGAGATAACCGAACGCATTACCGGCTTTTCAAACGACATACAGAAAATTGCAACCACCCTTGCCCCATTGTGGGGACCTCCATTAGAACTGCTATCAATATGCTGCTCGATTTAAGCGGTGCAATATCCGCCTTACTCACCGGCGATTGGAGCAAGGCCGCAGAGAATATGAAGAAGTTTTTTGCGGATTTTCGACGTGGCGTTGTTGAAATTATATATGGTAAGGAATCTGCGGAGGAACTAAAAGATATAGAAGAACGGTATAAAGCCGGAAAAATAGACAAGATACAAAAACGGAATGAAATTGAAGCAATACCTAACAAGAAATTTCAAAATGACATTAAAGAACAACAACGTAAAAATACCATGAAAGTACTAGGGCTTAAAAATGATGACGATTGGAATAGGTTTGTCAAAATTGAAAATTATGTGAAAACTGTTCGGGATAATGATTCGTATCAAATGCTTCTTAAGACCGGAAATACAGAAACATCTGATGTATATGTATCGGAGTTGCCGGCAGATATGCAACAATTTATTCAGACACACGAAAAAGCGCCCATGCATATTCAGTACCTAAAACGCGGCTCTCCGCATAGGGGGTGCTTGAAGCGCGCGAGCGTTTTCAACAAAATAAATTAAAAAATCCTACGCACGATGAGAATACAGCTAGCACGGCTACGGCTTCAGTACAAGACGGCATCATCCGCCCGAACGGACAAGTAACGCAAGTCGCGCCGGATGATTGGGTATTCGCAGTGAGAGACGTAAACAAGCTGGCAAGCGCATTCAGTCCGCCCGCGCAGCAGCCTCTCCTTCCCGACCGAACGCCTGAAACCGTTACTACGATGCTCATGCTGCACAAGGATGAGTCCAAGCTGCAAATGCGCTCATGGGCGGCCGAATGGCAAGAAATAGAACAGTGCGCGATGGAAGTATTGCCGTCGCTCGTTACGCATCATAACAACATGAGCGCGCCGCAGGATATTGTTGTCAACCAGACCCCATCGGCGTGCAGAACGGCATCGCGCAAGCAATGAAAGACGGATACCAACGCCTCCAGATGATGGCTGGTACGTTGTAATAGATTTAGGAGTTTTGTATGAAAAAGATTTTTAGTTTAATTTTGTTGTTGGTTCTAGGATTTTCTGCATTTGCGGAAACGGGGTATAAGGGATGCCAGTGGCGGCATTCTTTAGAACGATGTCTTAAAGTTGTAGAATTGGAACCGTATTTTGAGGAGGATACCATTGAATCTGAATTGCTTGATAATATTTGTGAAGAATCTAGTTTGCGCGTACTAAAAAAGAACACTGTTATTTTAGGCAAACAAAATACTGTTTCATATTTGAAAAAAGAGACTAATTGTAAGCCCCCCCCCCCCCACACACACACCACCTCCATTGTATCCATCTATTCTTTCCAATACATAGAAATAAATGCTATCTCTTACAAAATCGACATGCAACATACAATTCGTTAAAAGTAGGATAAACCGCCTTAAAATACCCATTTTTACGCCATTTTAATGCGTTTTGTTACCCTCTTTGTTACTGTGTTCCGGTAGTTTGATTCGAACTCTCCAATCGCCCGAATTCTCTCCTCACACGGTTTGATATTCAATGCTTTCCATAACGGCGATATTCGCTTCAGTTGGCTCAATATGCAGCCGTCGGCAAAGTTTGATGCGCAACCGGTGACGCGCACTGGCGAAAATATACTGCGCGATTGCGCCGCAAACCGAGTTCATAATGAGCACCGCCGCAATTTTTACCACATCGCTAAGGGCAAGCTTGTTGACTGCCACTGACGCAAGCGTAAGGAAAAACGCATTTATGAGATTGAATGGAATGCACTCGGCAAGCGATGTTTTCGCCGCCCGCAGTTGATTAAACACCGGCGTAATTCCCTTTGCGCGGTTTTCAGCGACAGTCATAAACTCCCGCTTGTACCGCGCTAGATCGGCGGGTTTGGTTATGAATAAATAGTACATTTTTTACCCCCTAAAAAAGCTGTTTCTCAGCGTATAGATGTCGTCCATGAGACACGCTGCGGCATCT
>CAUTZW010000020.1:0-35561 GCA_963543045.1 uncultured Treponema sp. | reverse complement strand
TCGCCTTCTCCCTGCGAAATATTTTGCAACGCGGTTACCGTCGTTTGAATCGGCTCCACCATTTTGCGGGCAATAATATAAACGATGACAATCGCCCCGAACAAAACGACAGCCCCGATGCCGATCATTGTCTTCTTTAATGTGTCGACCGTTCCCAAAAATTCCCGCGCGGGCGCCTTGACGATAACCGTCCGCGCCGTCCCCTTTATCGGCGCAAAGGCTGCGATGTTGTGCACCCCATTCCACGTATAGTAGCCGACGGCCGGAGTTGAGCTGCTTTTTGCCGATTTTTCAAAAGCCGCGCGCGAGCGGAACGACGCATCCGATCTCGCAAGCTCCTGACTGTTTTGAAAATCCCGCACCAATGCAGTGTCCGGATGGGCAGTAATAACGCCGGTGCCGCCCAAAACATAGCAGTAGCCCGTGTCGCCGATCACAATGTCCTTAATGTTGTTCGAAAGCCAAAAACCGTCGATATTTGCAGCGAGCACCGCAACAATATTCCGGTTTGCATCAAGAATCGGCGTCGCGATGACAACAATCATCTTCCCCTGCGTGATGCGAGACGCAAGCGGCTCCGATATCGTCGATTTGCCCCGCAAAGCGGTCTGGAACCACTCCCGATCGCTGACGTCGATAACCGAACCGTCGCTTGAATACCGCTTTCCGGTGCGGTCTGCAAGGTTGAGTTCGGAAATGTCCTGATTAAAGGAAGCTTCTTTTTTGAGCGAAGCTAATTTTTCGGCGTAAGAAACGGCAGGATCGGCAAGTTGCGGCATACGGGCAATGCCTTCAAGAAACTGGTAGAAGGCGCCGACTCTGCCCTGTACGATTTCGGCGGTATCAACCGCAGTATCGAGCAGATGGGCTTCGACCTTTTCAATAACCGCACTTTGAGCGGTTCGCACGGCAAGAAAAATCTCTACAAGCGACACGGCGGTTATTAACAATCCAAAAACAATGATTAATTTATAGCGCAAAGAAAAACGCCCTTCAGCATCCCCAACTTTCATATCGTAATCTCCTTTTTGCTCGTTCGGATGAATATAGTGCGGCGAGTGTGTGTAGTTAGCAGACTAAATATTCGGGGGGGTAATATAGTATATAACAGCATTTCTTTCAAGCCTCCTTTTCTCATTCGAGTTCTAATCCTATCTATATGCGGCGCATATAGATAGCCCATAGAATATTAGTTTGATATTTCTATTTTAGCGCATCTTCTTTTATATGTAAATGGAATTAATTATATTTACTGTAAGAATTTGCACCATTCAAAGCGAATATCTCTGCAGCCGCCGGCGCTTTTTCCGCATTTCGGTACATCTGTTCAGACTGCCGGAAGGAGCGCAACGGACTACCGATGCCGCTGCAAAACCCCTCCGGCATACGCGCATTCACGTGCCTTTTCTTAAAAAGCGCATCCGCATACCCGCGCAACAAAGCGGTACGCAGATGCAGCAGATACGCATATTTAATAGAAGAATCTTTGCGGGCAGCATGAATCGTACCCGTCCGCCGTACCGGCAGCGTTAGCGTTCCGTCTTGAACTTACTTACTTCGTGCACGAGATTATCGATGCTCTTTTTATTTTTGACCGCAATTTCAAGAGATTCTTTCGTAGCGTCGTTTATCAAAGCGACTTGCGAAGCGATTTCGTTCATATTTTCCCGAAGCACGTTCGTCAAGTTATCGAGCTGCCGCGTTTCGGTGATAATCGTTTCCCCGCCTTCAAGCATTTCATCGGAACTGCGCTTGATTTCGTTCGTCATGCCGTTCACTTCTTTAATCATCCCGTAAATTGCCTTGCTGCTCGCCATCTGCTCTTCCATCGCATGAACGACGCTTCCGATTGACGTGTTCACTTCGTCCGAATAGCCGGAAATGACGTTAAACTTTTCAACGGCGCCGGACGCGGAAGCTGCAAGCGTTTCAATTTCATTGCCCAGATTTTTAAGCGTGAGGGTAATTTTCTTTCCCTGCGCACTGGAAACCTCCGCAAGTTTCCGAATTTCTGAGGCGACGACGGCAAAGCCCTTCCCCGCTTCTCCGGCATGCGCCGCTTCAATCGCCGCATTCATTGCCAAAAGGTTCGTTTGACTTGCAATATTTTGAATCACGCTGCTTGCTTCAATCAATCCGCCGGATTCTTCAGAAATATGCTGCGAAATATCGTTCGCTTTAACGAGCGTAGCGCGGCCGTCATCAGTTGCCGCCGCAAGTTTTTTAATCGATTCCTGCGTTAATTTGACTTCTCCGCCAGCCGTATTGATGTTCGATGCCATCTTGTCGAATGACGAGGACGATTCTTGCACAATCGTTACCTGCCGGCCAACGCTGTCATTGAGCAGCCGGATTGTCTTGATGATTTGCTCGATGGCGGAAGCGCTTTCGGCAATGCTCTGCTCCTGCTCGGCAAAGCGTTTGTGCAAATCTTCAATGCCGGCGGTAATTTGGACGACAAAATCCGAAACGGACAGCATATTGCTTTCAAGATCGCTTCCAATTTCGTTCATCCCGCTGGAATCGGTGCGAACCCGATGAATCGAAGTGCGCAATTTGGCAATCGTCTGATTAAAATAGAGCGACAGGAGCCGCATTTCGTCCCTGCCGCGTACTGGCAGCTCCGCAGTCAGATCGCCATCGCCCTGCGCAATGTCTTTGAGCAGATCGACGACATGGTTAATCGGACGAGCGATCATGCCGGAAATAAACACGGCGAAACAGGTTGCAATAACCATCTGCACAACAACCAGCAGGAGGAATATTTTGATGACAGCGGACATATTTTCCGCAATAAATTCCGAAACAGGAACGGTAATGAGGAGCGTCCAGCCGGAATATTTCATGTGCGAGACAACCGAAATGTGCCGCACATTGCGCAGCTTCGATATGTTGACCGCAGACTGCTTTGTCCCCAGTTGGCTCCGCAAAAAGGAAGAAAACGCAACGCTCTCTGAATCGACAATTTCCGTAAAAATGCTTTTGTACAACAATTCGGGATACCGGTTCCCCAATATAATTCCGTTCCCATTCAAGAGATAGGCGATGCCGGTTTCTCCAACCAGAATATCGCTGATGAGGTTAGATAAAGAATCGCCCAAAATCACCGCATTCATCACGCCGGCAATCTTTCCCTGCATATCGCGCATCGGAATGGCGACGGTTGACACGTAGGCGCGCGTTTCCGACGACAACGCCGGCTCCGTAATGACGTACTTTCCCGCAAGCGCAGATCTGAACCAGTCCTGCCCGGAAACCGTTTCCATTTTGCCGTCGGTACGGTACAGCAGCCCGTCATGCGCGGCAATGCCGAAGCTAAGCCAGCCGTACTGCCGCTGCATTTGTATTTCATCCTTGCACACTTCGATTTTTTCGCGGAGCGATAACTGCTCATCTTGAAGCTGCGGAATGTTCGACAACGCCTTGAGCTTTCCGAAAATCGATTCGGCGCGTTCGTTGAGCAGCTTTGAAGAGCCGTCAACCAATTTGGACATAAAATATTCGGTGTTCCGCAACAGGGCAACCGATAAAAGCAATGCGGCCGTAACGAAGGAAATTGCGATTGAGCCGATTGCAATAAATGCGAACGATGCGATCATCTTGTTTTTGATTGAAAAAATAATCCGGTCAGTGTTTGCGTTTTTTTTCTGCATAATTGCCTCTACTTATTCAGGGTACGGTTTGCATCGGCGACGAAGCGGTCAAGCGTGTTCTGCACGTCTTTGCCCGCGGCGGCATCCTTGAGAGCGGTATTCCAACACGCCCGCATTTCCGAAAATCCGGTGAGATTATTGTAATATTGGCCGAAAAACTTTTGGAGCACGGAGTTGTACAAAAACTCCGCGTCTGTCGTTTCAATTTCGATTTTTGAACTTGCCGGAAAACCGCCGGTTGCTGCAACGAGCCTTGTCGCCCAGATTTCATCGGTTGCCGCAAATTGCAGGAAGCGTTTTGCCGCCTTTATCCGGTTTGCATCGCCGGTGTTGAACACGCACGCGCCGCCGGCGATAAATTCCAACAACGGCGCTTCCGTGTCGTTTGGGAACGGCATATAAATAGGCGTAAAATCTCTTCCATTATATTTGCGTTTGCCATCGTATATTCTGTTGAGCTGCGGGGAATACAAAATCGTGTGCGCCGCACGGGCATCGACAAACATTTGGATGGCATCATTTGAAGTCAGCGAGGAGCCGTTGAGCAGCAAGCCGTTCCGCATCGCCTGCAATGTCCACTCAACATTTTTGACCGCCTGCGGCGTGTTAAACGTATAGCGCGAATAATCATTGCTCAGCAGCCGGACGCCGCCGTACAAGTTCATCAAAAACGCGCGCGTTCCCTGATCGCCGCCCTGCGTCTGATAATAAAACACGCCCGGCGTTTTTCCTGTAGGCAGCCGTTCCTTGAGCGCGGCCAGCAAGGCTTCGTATTCGGCAAGCGTCCAGCGGCGGTCTTTGCGTTTGTACGGCAACAACTGAATGCACCCCAAATCTTCAAGCATCTCCTTGTTAAACGCCATCGAAAAAGGCGCTTCATGCATCGGATACATATACGTGCGTCGGTCGGCGCCGGCGGAAACGGAAAGCAGCCCGGCAGTGATGTAGGATTTTTCCGTCGCAAGCGCATCATCAAGCGGCGCAAGCAGCCCGCGGTTCGCCCACGCAAGGATGCGTCCCGGCGCGTCGTATGTGATGTCGGGCATTTTGCCGGCTTTTACGGCCTCCTCAATTTTCGCTTCGCCGTCGGCAAAAGAGAGCGCGGTGTAGTTTACTTTTATCGATGGGTTTTCCCGCTCAAATGCGGCAATGAGTTCCCGCTCAAAGTCTCCTGCAATTCCCGATTCCGATGTAAAATTCGGAAATCCCCAGAATTCAATTTCCGTAACGGCGGTTTTGCCGCTGCCCTTGAACGAACAGCCGGACAGTACGGCACAGGAAATAAAGCAGAATCCAACCAGCATTCTGCAGCTGCATTTGTTCATACGAACTCCTTTTTCTGAAATACGCGGGACAAGCCGCCTGTGCAGAGCAATTTTCCGCTCCGCTTTGTAAAATAAAACCTGTTCGACAACGAAGTCATCGAGCAGGTTTATTTTTAAAATTGTATTTTATTCGGCAATCTCGCGCCGCGTTATGGCGCATCCGCCGTTAAACCGTTTGCGCTTCTAATGATTCTCGCCATTTTTGCATGAGGATTCCAAATGCAACGCCGACATTGAGCGATGCCTTTAGGCCTTTCATTGGAATGGAGACGCGGCCGTACTCCGCCTTCTTTAAGGCTTCGGGGCTGATGCCAAGTTCCTCCGAGCCGATGATGCAGATTCCCCGACGCGGGAACACGAAATCGCAAATCGGTGTGCCGCCGGTTTCAAGCGCGAATACCGGCAGATTTTGGGGCAGCGCGTCCAACGCCATCCGTTCCCAGTCCAGCGTTTTGGTGCAGCCCATCGCGCTCCGTACTGCGCGCGGCTGTTCGGGATCAGCGCAAAACGGCGATAAATATAATTTTTCCGCGCCCATGCCTTCCGCCGTTCTAAAAATGGAGCCGACATTAAACGGAGAGCGAATGTCTTCCGCATATACAAAAACGCCGGTGTAAAAACTTCGCTTTTCAACCGTGCCTGCCGCCGGCGCGTGCGGCGCAATAATTAAATCCCACTCGGCCGGAAGCGTTCCCAGCAGCGTCAAAAGGTGGTTTCGGGCGCAGTTGCACACGCGCAGCTCATCGAACGGCTCTGCCGCGAGCATTGCTCCAAGCTCATCCGCGGCAGCTTGCGGCAATTTCGGGTCTTTCAAAACGATTGCCGCAAGCTTTTTTATGTATTCTGAACGCGGCATATAATGAAAGGCGTATTCCGCGCCGCGTTCGGCAATCCCGTTTATATCGCGTTCTAGCGCACCGAACGTCAATGCAAGTTTCCGACGCTTCTGTCCGTTTGCAAGCTGAAAAAGTTTTTCGGGAGCAATCACGGTCAGTAGGCTTGCTTGATAAGTTCAAATAAGTCGTCGGCGGACATACTCCGTTGCAGGGTATTCACAAGATCGAGCTGCCCCGCATCTTCGGCAGCGAGCGCAAGCTGCTCAATCGACAGCGAAAGCTCTTTGAGCCGCACCGGAAGATTCGCTTTTGCAAGCCGCTGACGGATATTTTCCGCAAACATCTGCACGGCCTGCTCCTTATACGCTTCCTCCGGAATCACATTCATGATGCGGGCAAGCCGTTCAATTCTGTCCGTTTTAAACTTTCCGGCATCTTCAATGATGAATGGGAAAAGAATGGCCGTAACCAACGAACGAGATATTTTAAATCGAGCATTTATCGCAAGCGCTAGCAGCCCCGCAGCGCCAACCGCGCTTGATGCGGATGCAAGCGATGCCATACAGCCGGCCTCCGCCAACAACTGTTCGGCAGGCGTTGTAATGTCCAGCGTGTTTACGCCGTCAAGGCCGTAGCCCATAAGCTCGACCGCTTTTTCCGCAAACATATCGCTGAAAAAATTAGCTTTTTGAGAAATGTAAGACTCAGCTGCAATGCAGAGCGACTCAATCGCAATCGACGCTTTTTGATTTTCCGTCAACGTAAGCGAGAGGTTCGGATCCCAGAGGATCGATTTGCAGACACCCGGCTGCATTTTCAGCAGTTGAAGCAGATGGCTGCGCGAATCAATCAGCGGCAGAGAAGAGGTAAACGCATACGGCGCGCGAATGGTCGTCGGAATGCAGAGCAAGGGCAGCGGAGAAGCAGTCGGTACGGCGCCCTCGATATAATCGTAGACCGCCCGTTCCTCATGGAAAAGCGAGGCAACCGCGCAGCCGACGTGCATTGCCTTTGCTCCGCCGACTGCAATGATGCCGTGCACGTACCCCTGCCGGGCGAGCATGAGCGCCTGCGTAACCTCTTCCGTATTCGCTCCATCGTGTAAGTCGTCGAATAAAAAATAATCGATTTGCCGCTCCTTAAGCGGCTGGAGAATCTTGTCGGCAAGATTTACTTCTTTGAGAATCGGATCCATGATAACCATAAATCGGCTTCCCCATTCTTTTATATATTGCGGAATCCGGCTCACGGTATACGGACCGAGCACGATGTTCGGCGATATTTTATATATAAAATCTGCCATCGAATTGCTCCAATTAGTTTGGTTTATATGACATTATCTTAAAAAACAAAAAGGCGAGAAACTCTCTTCTCGCCTTTTATTATAATAGGTTCCCCATAAATTTTCGGAATATTACAGTCCTAAGCTTTCCATAAAACGATCTGCAGCAGACGCAAGAACGGCATTACTCATATAAGACGGATCTTTTATCTTTTCTTTTACTTCCGCGACGCGATCAGCGCGAATATCGGGCGTCTGCTCACTAATTTGATGCATGTAATACTTTTCCGACATTTCTTTTGCCGCGTCAGATACATAAACGGAATCGGCACCGAAATTGTACTTCGCTGCCTCATTATTACGCTGCGTTCCCTGTACATTGCCAAGAGGATTCATTCCTCCGATTTTATCTATCATCATATTAGTCCTATTCCTCTCCGCCTTATCATATATATCGGCAGATTTAGTGAAAAACTGAAGTATTTTTTACTCCAGCGATGAAAACCGCAATTTCCCCTTTTATTGATTCCCGCGCATCGAAATTTTCCAGCAGTTCCGCTGCTGTTCCCTCTATAATTTCTTCATGCACCTTCGTCAATTCCCGCCCAATAACGACCATTCGCTCGCTTTCTATATCGGCAATATCTTTCAGCAGCTTTACAATCCGGAAAGGGGATTCATAAAGTACCGCCGCATTCCCCGATTCCAAAAGCTCCCGGAGCCGAGCTTTCCGTCTGCCGGGCTTCGGCGAAAGAAAGCCCTCAAAAACCAGCGTTTTTCCGCCGAAACCGGCCGCGCTCACCAATGCGGTAAACGCCGAAACTCCGGGCACCGGCGCCACTTTAAAACCGGCCTTCCGCACCTTTCCTGCGAGCACCGCGCCGGGATCGCTGATGCCGGGCGTCCCCGCATCGCTCGCATATGCAACCGACTTGCCGTCTGTAAGCAGCTGGATGATTTTATCCGCCACGGCCGCTTCATTTTGCGCACGGCACGAAAGCAGCGGCTTGTGAATGTCAAAATGCGTCAGCAGCTTCAATGTATGTCGGGTGTCCTCGCACGCAATCACGTCAACCGCTTTGAAAGTTTCCAAAGCGCGAAACGTTATATCATCCAAGTTCCCGATCGGCGTCCCGACAACATACAATACTGACACGTACCCCAGTATAGTGCTAAATGCTTTCTTCGGCAAGGATTACAGCGAGCGCAATTTTCCACAAAAATACGTCCCATGCGCCGTGACTATTATAATAGAAGAACATTCGCCGAATCTGTACGCCGCAGCGAGTGCCGATGCCGTTCAGTGAATATGACGACAGCAACTGAATACGCGTCGCTACCGGCAGACGGAGACAACCGCCGCAGGCTCCAGTGTGCAGATTGTCTCCTCCGTACCTTTTAAGCGTCAAAAACGACAGTATGCTGCGATATCGAAAATACCGGATGCACGGGAATGTGACGCTCCGCAAAGCCGCATCTCGTCATTTTCCGATCAATCCGCACCGGCACGTCCTTGTCGGGTAAGATCGTGCATGACAGGCAGCCCGTAAAACGTCAATCCGCACCGCTATGTCGTTCAACGAGCATAGAGTCGGCAACTGAATAGCACCGCTACCGACAGACGAAAACAAAACCGCCGCAGCTACCGTGTGCCGGTTGCGTTCTCCGTATCTGGCAAGCGGCAACATGCATCGATATCGAAAATACCGGATGCACGGGAATGTGACGCTCTGCAAAGCCGCATTCTGTCCTTTGCCGCTCAATTCGCCCCGGCACGTTCTTGTCGGGTAAGAATTTTGCATGACAGGCAGCCCGTGAATCGTCACTCCGCACCGCTATATGGAAGTCAAAACCGCCCGCAGAGTTTTTCTCCGGAACACTCATTGCGCGCATCGATTTTACCTCCGCTTCTCCGGCCGGCAATGCTGGGCAATCTGTCCTTCCGTTCGGCACGTAGCCGCTGCAACGGCGCACATACCGGACGCGCTGCACGTAGACAGCTTCGATACTCGCCGCCCGTACTCTTCGATACGGTATCGGAACTGCAACGTGTCGAAACCGCTTTTCAGTCGGCCGCCGACAGGAAATCCCATCATAGCGTAGACATACGCGGCTCGGAGGCTCCCGCATATATTGTAACATTCGCCCAAATCTATTATTTTCAACTATATAATCAGCTATTTTCCGGATACGTGTCATGCGTTTCCTTGTTGCGAGGGGACTTTTGTGAAAGATTATTACGATATATTGGGCGTTCCAAAAACAGCCGGAGCGGAAGCGATCAAAAAAGCGTACCGAACTCTTGCATTTCAATACCATCCCGACCGAAATCCGAATGACAAAGCTGCAGAGGAACGGTTCAAAGAGATCAGCATGGCATACGATGTACTCGGCGACCCAAGAAAGCGGGCTGAATATGATGCAGCGGCTTCTTATACGGCTTCGCAGTATGCCGAAAGCAACTCTTACTACCGGCAGCAAGCGTACCAAGCAAATGAAAATCCGTTTAGGGATGAAGAATCGTTCTGGCAATGGTTCAGTAACGGCGACCGGCATTACCGAACCGAGCAGCCGCATTATTCGGCCGATTTTAAAACTACCCGCAGAGGCGCAAAAATGACACGCGCCGATTTGTGGTTTTCATTACTCGGTAAGATCGGACAAATCATTGCCGGAATGTTTTTATTCAATATTATGTCTTGGTTTTTTCCGTTCGGACCGCTTATTTCCATCGGGATGATTGTATCGGGGGCAGTCAGCGCGTTGTCGATACTCAAGCGACTGCTGCATTTTAACGCTGGCGGAAAATAATTCTGCCCCGGTTGAGGTCATACGGAGACAGCGCGACTTTTACGCTATCGCCCGGTACAATTCTAATGTAGTGCTTCCGCATTTTTCCTGAAAGGTGCGCCATGATGACGTGCCCATTCTGTAATTCAACCCGAAACATTGTGTTCGGTAACGCTTCTTTTACGACTCCCTCAACTTCAATCGCTTCTTCTTTTGCCACGATTCCTCCAAAATCCGTAAATAAGGTATTGCTTTCAGTAAATTATTTTAAATAAAAAGTTGTCTTTTTATAGTCTTACACTTATACTATGCAGTATCTACAAAAAAACAGGTTTGTCAACAGAGACGAAAATCCGTTGACAGCATGGAGACTGCCCGTATGGATGAAACTTTTATTGCTTCTGTAAAGGAGAATTTGCTTGCACAAAAACTGACTTTGCTTGAATCGCTTAAAGCTCAGTCAGCAGATATGAATAGTTTGGTAAAACCGATTGAAGCCGGAGATGAAGCGGATGTCGCTTCGGATGCGGTTGACCGGGCGCTCCTCGACTCGCTGGGAGCGCAGGATGTAAAGCGGCTCAAAAATATAGATAATGCGCTCGATCGAATCAGACAAAATAAATACGGAATATGTATTTCCTGCGGTAAAGAAATTCCTCAGGCGCGGTTGGAAACCTTACCGTATACGCTTATGTGTGTCGGCTGCGCGAGCGCGGAAGAACGCAGACGCCGCTGAACGACACCGGTCGTAAAACACCTATAAATACAGAACGAAAGCGCCGGTATGTTTTCCGTAAACATGTCGGCGCTTGTCATTTACCGCTCCCCCCTACTCGCTCTCGCAACAATCGGGAGCTCCGCGCGGCCGTAAGGAAAGGCGGCGCCGCATAGCCCCGCTGCCGTTACTGTCGTCCGTTCCACTAGTGCATCGCCGCAGCTTGCATTTGAACACCGGCGCACCATACTCATGCGACAAGTCGTTTCCGCCGACCACAAGTTCACGCCGCCGCAAAATCCCTGCACACTGAGCGCTTCCGACATTCCTAAAAACGGTATTTGATACCAAGCAGCGCATTTAAGACAATTTTATCTTTCTTCCATTTGAATGCTCCGGCAATTTCTGCATTACCATGCACGCGTTCGCCGTCCGTATTCACAGAAATTGCCCCGCGCACAGACGCTTCGCCAGCATTGGAATGTTTTTTGCGCAATTTTACCGATGCGGCTAATTTTGAGCGCGTTTTCATACGCTTCTGCGCATTCGGCGGCGTCACTTCGACGGCAGCTGCAAGGAATGTATGCGGCGGCACCTTCCGCACCGTCACCCATCGTAGCCCGTATGAAACATTTTCAAAGACTCGTTTTTCCGGTGGAATTATTCCCGCGCATATGCGCTCGGCAGAATCGCCCAAATAAAATCCGCCGGCAGTACAGCTCACGCTCGAAGTATAATCTTTCCACTCGATGGCAGTTCCGGCGGAAAGAGAGAGCGTAAACTCCCGGCTTCCCGATTTTCGTTTCGTGGGACGCCGCTTTTTTTCCTCAAGTAAAAGATTCAAGCCCGTTTTGAGGCGCGCAGCATGTCCGCTCACAGGAAAATCAAATTGAGGATTCAGCTTGATTTGCGATAGCGTTTTCAATGGCCGACCGGATGCCGTAAGCGTATTTTCCGAAAGCGCATAAAAACCGGCAACGTTCAAATTGAAGCGGCCGATGTGCAAGCGATTTTCCGAAGCGAAGGCCGGACTAGCCGGTACGCGCACGGATTGAAACAAGAAGACGGTACATTTTGTGCGGAATACCGGCGAACGGAATGCCGCCTGCATCGACCCGCTCCACATTCCGTCGGGAAAGGGATTAGACTCGCGCTGTTTCCGGCCCAAATACGAACGGGGAGGCGATACCGGAGTATTCGCCGCCGTAAAAGCAAAGCCGAATGCCGCGCGGCCGCGAGCGGAAAACTCCGTCAACGCAGATGCGGCAAAGACATTATCCGTCCCCCAAAACACCGCAGCTCCAATTTTATCCGGCACAGCCGTTTTCATTTGGTTCCGATACAGGAATTCCGCTCCGATTGCGGGCGTTTTTGCCTGACCGTAAAAAGAAGGGAGCGAAGCCGTAACGCCGGATACGGCAGCAGAGGGAACGGCAAGCGGATACGATGCCGATGCGAGCGTAGGATTTTTCAATTTATGCAAACTTCCGCCCAACGACATACTGCCGCCTTTTACAACAAGCGGAACGTCGAGCAAATCCTTCAACGAAAAGGCCGCGCCCAAAGCGATGTTGTTCCACGCCGGAGTCGCCGAAAAGCGCACTTCAGGAATTTTATAAGCGGCCTTCAGCTCGAAATCGCGGAAATAAAATCCGGCTCCGGTATAAAACGCATACTTTTCCGGCAAGAAGTTACTGTCGGTCATAAAACGCGCGGCGGTGGAAAATTCAAAACGTTTGAATACGTCTCCTTTGCGCACACCGAATGCAGACATGCTGCAACCGAATGACAGCAGAAAAACCCATACCCCGATTCGGAATACAAAACGCCGCCGCCCGCCGTACCAAAGCGTTGTCAGCCGCCAAATGCCGCCACAAAGAAAAAAGCACCTTTTCATACCGTTTTATTAGTAGAAAAAGTACTTTTTCAGACACAACAAACTATATTTTTCGCTATTTATGCTGTTTTCCGCCAAACGAAATCAATTCGTACTCGTTACATAGCTTTCCGAAGCGGCAAACGTTTCGATTTTCGCAATTTTACTGCGCCAATACTCCGCCTCGCTCTTCGTCGTGTACGGCCCGACGCGCACCCGATAAAACAGCTGCTTTTTATTATTCTCATAGGTAAAAACATCGGCGGTAATCTTGTTTTCTTCAAGTATTTCCCGCGCCGCATCCGCGCTCTTTTTGTTGCTGAGCGAAGTAACCTGCACCCAGTATTGCGCTTTCAAAGGAGCCGGAGCCGTCGGCTTCTTCGGCGCGGCCGTCACCGTAGCAGCCGGAGACGGCTTTGCCGCCGCTTTCACCGGTGCAGGAGCCTTCTTTGCAGGCTGAACGGGAGCCGCGGCTTTTACGGGAGGCGCATTCTCCTCCGCCACTGCTGCACGCGCTACCGTCTTTTGCGCATCTTCATGCACCGTTCCGCCTGCGCGCCCGTCATCATAAGCCGTCAAATCGATTGAAGTCGTCTCCGGTTCTTCCGGCTGCATCGCCACTTGAGCGGCGCTACCGGAATCATCCGTATTACCGGCGCCGTCCGGAAGATGATTCATGCGCATATCGCCGCTTCCCTCGTCCGCTCCGCCGCCGTTTTCAAATCCGCCTGTTATGGAATTGCCGACATTATTCGGCATACCGATTCCGCCTTGTTCGGATTCCGGACTCAGCGAAACCCATCCGTCCGCTGCCGCATTACCGTCAGAAGCTCTTGCAAGCGTCCGGTTTTCTTGTGAAGCCGGAGAATATAATATGAGTGCCGCGCCTAACACGACAAGCAGAAACACCCCCACCGCTGCGATGATCCATAAAATCCGTTTCTGTTCCATGATTATCCTCATCAGGGCTCTGTACGATTTTAGGAAGCGCCGGTTCACTGCGTGCGCACTGCCGACGCTCCCCATCCGTATTCATAAGCCGCTGTATTGCAAGGACTTATAAAACGGCACATTAAAGCTGCATCCGATTCATCCGACTGTGCGGTAAACCGCCGCAGACTTTAAAACGCGCGGCCGGTTCCCCTTCACAGACCGCTACACTAACAGTATCGGAATCTCAAACGGATTATTTAGGACTTTCGAAAGGAGCGCGGGCAAGGCGAACGGCATTTTCCGCAGAGCCGAAAACGGCTACGGACGCAAACTATTCTCCGCCTGCGTAACGATTTATGCGCTCTCGCCGGACGGACAAATTGCGCTCCGTGTACAAAGGAAAAGAAATTCGGTATAGTCGCCGAATCACATTGATTTGAGAGGATTACAGATGAGCGAAACTATTGATATGTGCCCGTGCGGGTCGGGAAAAAAATATGCGGAATGCTGTGCGCCGATAATCGGCGGAACGACAAAGGCGCCGACGGCGGAAGCATTGATGCGCGCCCGATATTCGGCGTATGTGGCGCAAGAAATCGATTTTATCGTCAATTCATGTGAAGAGGGCGAAGGCATTGCCGGCATCGATAAGAAGGCGACGGAAGATTGGAGCAAAAAATCGACCTGGCACGGCCTGACGATTCTCAACACAACGAAAGGCGGCGAAAACGATGAGGAAGGAACCGTTGAATTTACAGCGGCATACACGCTCAAGCAGATGCATGACGTTCACCACGAGATTGCGGCATTCAAAAAAGTGGACGGCGATTGGAAATATGTTGCCGGAAACATCGTTACGACGACGGTAAAGCGGGAAGGCCGCAAGATTGGGCGGAATGAACCGTGCCCGTGCGGCTCCGGCAAAAAATACAAAAATTGCTGCGGCAGAAATTAGGCGCACGATGGCTGAACGCATCATAACCGGCTTCCACGCCATCGAAGAAAAGATTTTAAGCGCGGAGCGCGCCGACGTATCTTCTTTCAGGCTTTTCTACAGTAAAATCGGGCCGCGCGTAAAAAAGATTCTTTGTGCAGCGGAGGCGCTCGGCATTCCGTGCACAAAAACGGACGATTCCGAACTGAACCGGATTGTGCAAAAGCTGCCGCTTCCGCTGCAGGATCATCGGGGTATTGCGCTGCTGACAACGCACGACGACGGCGGAAAGGCCATTGACTTTGACGGGTGGCTCTTGCAGCATGCGCATCAGCCGCACGACAGTCGGCTGACCGTCATTGCGCTCGATTCCGTCACGGATCCGCACAATGTGGGAGCAATCCTCAGAAGCTGCGACCAGTTCGGCGTCAATTTAATGCTGCTTCCCGAACGGCGGAGCGCCAAAGCAGATACGGAAAACGAAATTATTTCACGAGCCAGCGCGGGAGCAAGCGCATGGGTGCCCGTCGCCGTTGTGCCGAACTTGACGCGGGCAATCGGCCGGTTAAAAGAATCGGGCTTTTGGGTGTACGGCGCGGATGCGGTCGGCTCTCCCGTCGGCACGGTTGATTTTCCGCCGCGCAGCGTCCTCGTGATGGGAAGCGAAGGGACGGGAATTTCAAAACTGCTCGCCAAACAATGCGACGCCGCCGTTTCCATTCCGACCTGCGGGAAAATCGACAGCCTCAACGTGAGCGTTGCCGCAGGGATTCTCCTTTACGAAATGTATAACCGCCGCACAGCCGCCCAATCATCGAGGGCGGAGGCAGCCCCTACTTCCCGCACCGAATAGCTGTCCGCTTAAATCGGCGGATTTTTTCAGGTGGTATCACAACCGCTTCGGCACTATGCACTTCCGGCGGCAGGTATTTTCGGAAAATAGCGAATGCCCCGCCTCAAAAAGCGGAACCGAATCTATTAACATTTTGTCAGTTTTTCTTCGGCTTCGCTTGCCCGGAGGTATACCGGCCCGTCGTAATCGCGGAGCGGAGCGATAGACACGCTTCGCTGTTCCTCCGTAAGCGCAAAAAGGGCATCAGATGTGTCGGCCGCAAAAGGCATAACATGGACGCGCCGATCGCCGAGAACGGATTGCGCACGCTCGTAAAACAGGTCGGCATCGGAACCGCAAATGATAAGCTCCGGCTCCTCCGCAATCCTATCGATAAGCTCCGGATACGTATAATCGCCGTCGGCAATAATCGTTTCCCCGTTTTTCATCATCTTTGCATAAAAGCGGTCTTTTTTAGCGTCGACGGCGCACAAAACGGCAAACGGTAGCTTCCGATAATGATACGCATACACGTCAAGCGTCGGAATCGCGTAGATTGGACAATGAGCGGACGCCTGCAATCCCTTGAGCAGCGCAAACGAAAGGCGCAGACCGGTAAAAGAGCCCGGCCCCGCGCACACCGCCGTAAAATCCAAATCCTTCGGAGAAAGTCCGACGGTTTTGAGCGCATGATCAACAGTCGGAAGCAGCAACTCCGACTGCCGCATCCCTGCATCATAGGAGCAGCTGACCGTATGCGCTTCATTTCTTGCCGCAACGGTAAATTTAGTAACCGCAGAATCGATTGCAAGCGCCTTCATGCGAGAACACCGTTTTTCCAATTCATAATTTCAATCGTGCGGGAATTATCGCTTTGCGCAGTAATTTTTATCGAGATCGTCCGCTCCGGTAATTCTTCCATTATTTTCTCGCTCCATTCGATGACCGAAATTCCATCGCCGTAAAGCAAATCGTCCGCGCCCAAGTCCGCAAAATCATCCGCGCCGTTCAACCGATATACATCCATGTGGTAAAGCGGCATCGAGCCGGAATATTCGCTTATCAGGCAAAACGTCGGACTGGTAACCGGTTCGGTTATCCCCAACGCGGCCGCAATACCTTTTGTGAATGTCGTTTTTCCGGCGGCAAGCGTGCCTTGCAACGCAAGAATATCGCCCTTTTGCAAAAGTCCGCCGATTTTTTTTCCCAGAGCAACCGTTTCTTCTGCGGACTTTGTAATAACTGTCATAGCGGAAGATTACCTGCGTTATCTTCGGTGAGAATGAATGCGGTCAACGCTTTTTTGACCGGCAAAACAGGATAGTTAAGCGAAGCGCTCAACTGAATTTCGATCGTTTTTACGCCGAGCGGGTTTGATTCGATGCAGAATTCTACGGGCGACTCCACCGTTCTTCCGCCCATCTCAATGAGCGCATCGCACCGGAAATTTCTGCGGTAATAGATAAATCCTTCTTCTCTGGCAATATTTCTAAGAGCTAAGATTCTCATTTTTAAAATACCTCGTCAGCAAAAATAAACTATCAAAAAGAATTACAAACGATCCATACCGAAGGTCACGGCATATAGCCGTACACCTTTGCCAGTATCCTATTCTGCATTTCAATCGAAATATCGATAAAATGGATATGTATATTAAACAGCGTCTGCTTTTGAAGGCGCCGCGTTTTTACGATTTTACCGATGACAAATTGCCCTTCATCGTAGAAATTAAAGAACGTGCATATCAGCTGCCCTTCCTTGAGCGGAAGACGGACGCGCAAGCGGCAACCGCTGCCGGAAATATTCGTAAGAATCCCGTCATTTCGTTTGTCGGACGGCACAAAATGCATTTTTCCGCCGTCGCCCGTTTCCTTTTTGACCGCAGCAAACTGACACGGCTCGCTCACATCGATTCGCTTAAAATTCCGCTGAATCTTTTTAATCAACTCCGCCGAATGCGCAATCAACATGCACGGATTGCCTTCGCGATCCCGCTGATAGCGCATCACCCGCGTTACAAACGCATAGGTCATTCCCGTTTTCGATGCAAACGAAAACGCAATCCGCGAAAGTTCCTTCCGCCGCAAAGGAGAGGAATAATAATCCTCCGGCATCATAACCGCTATAAAATCCTTAGCGCATTCCGCCACGCTGCACGCAATCCGCTCGCCTTCAGGCGTATACATCGATAACGGCGTAGCCTGCGCAAGATTATAGGTGTTCGCAATATTCTGCGTGCCCGCATAGATTTTATCCAGCCGGAAGCGCAGGTGAAAGATACGGTTGATTTGCTCGTGATCGCCGCCGTCTTTCAAATCGGCATAGGCCTTATCAAAAAACGGAACGAGCGTTTCCGGTTCCTGTATCGAATACAGGATATTCTGTATTTTGTAGCGGCTGCATAAAAACCATAATGTCGCTTCTTCGATTTTCGACAAATTATAGCGTTCCGCCGCTTCTCTGACATCGTTTCGCCTTGTCGGCCGCTTTTTCTGACTTTCCTGATATGCAGGCGTATCCTGTATCTTTTTCTTCCATTTAAGGTAGAGCCAAATGATAAAGAACAACGCAAGTACGATAAGGGCAATGAGGAGCACGATATAAATAACGGGATTTTGCCTTGACTGGAGCGGCGTTTTGCCTGCTTGGAAATCCAAATTCAAATGAGCCCCTCCACCGTTTCCGTCAGCGCTTCAAGGCGCGGAACAATTTCATATTCGCTGAGATCCTGCATACTGACGGTATCGTTTGTCCGCAGCGCCGCTTCAAAGTCGGAAAGCACCGGCGAAAAGTCGGCAAAAAAATCATCGATATTTTTATCGGCAATTTGTATCGCCGCATAGTCGTCAAACAGAACGATCACGGGAACAATGCGGCAAAATCCGCCGATCTCATCCGCAAGAGAAATAATCGTTTTGCTCACATCCGGAATTTTTCCGCTCTGGATTGCAACCGGCACATCCGCCAGCTGCTCCAAAAGAATACGGAAACGCTTTGCAAGCGCTTTTAATGAACCGGCAAGTTCCGGCTTGGTGATGACGCCGAATTCAATTTTCATATCCGGCATCAGAGGCTTTGCCGCCTCCCGGTCGAAAAGCTGTGCGGAAAACGCCTCGCCGTCAACCGAAATATCCGTAATCACTGCGTCATTTTCTTTGCAAATATGCCGGAATGCGTCGAATACCTCGCCTAGTGAACGTTCATGCTCAAGGGTAATGTCCGTTTTGTTTCCATTTATATAAAATTCCATCTGTCTTCAATCCCTTTACCGGTTCCCGCTGTTTCTATTTGAAAAATTTTTAATCGCATCCTGCTGACTTTCAAGGCTGTTCAGCGCGCCTTCCATCTGTCCGTACTTGGAGCGCAGTTCCGCTTCTTTTTGCGCCATCTGCGTTTCAAGGCGAGAGATTGCTTTCTCTTTCGCCTTTATTTTTCCGTCAAGCCCGGACGTTTTTACGGAAAAAATGCCGCCGGCCTGCACGTATGCGGTCAGCTGCCGATCCATCTGCACGCCAACGCCCGCATCAATCACTAAATCTCCATCCGAATCGTAACCGAAAAGCTTTTTAATATCGTCAAGATGCTTTTCGATCTGCTCATCGAGCTTTTTCTCGTCGATTTCAAGATAGCCGCGGAGCTTACCGGGCGTGTACCCCGTATAATTCGTCGGATTCGTCGATATTCCGATCTGCGCAAGCATCGTCACCTGCGCTTCATCGGCAATCGGATAGCGCGCAACCGTCGCAGCCTGCATTGCCGATTTCAGATTCGTCAAACTCGAATCGCTCATAAACATGCCGAGCCGCGCGCGTTCTTCCTTTTTTTCATCATCGGACAAATAATCGAGTTCATCAACTAATTCCTGCGTATTTTGCGTCAGAATATTTATCCGACTCACCACCTGATTATATTTTCCGACAAACGTGATGAGCGCGTCCTTCGCCGCTTCCGCATCGGGGTTTACGGTAATAGTTGCAGTCTTTTCCGTTTTACCGTGCAGATTCAGCGTCACTTCCGGCACCACGTCATTGATTTCATTTGTGGGACGGCGGATCGTTATCCCTTCATATTTGATGACGGCATCGCCTGCAGTCGTTACCGGATGCTGCGGCTTAAAATCCGCGCCTTCAGACGGAGCGACCACGGCAGGAACGGACAGTTCGAGCGCAGCGCCGGTATTCCGGTTCCGTATGATAATTGCCGTAATGCGGCTCCCCCCCTCATCTTTGAGCGGCAGATCGATTTCCGCTTTTGCATCCGCCGACGAAAAAGCGGTTCCGATCGGTAACTCGCTCCCATCGTCCGTAAGCGCATACACTACCGCAGAATCGTCGATTGCCCGAAGCGGTTCTTGCGGCGCCGCATCGGAGGCAAGAGCTGCATCGACGGGCGCATTGAAAACCGTAACATCCTTATAGTGCGCAGCCCCCGAATCCGGCAGCACGGGCTTAGAAAAACGATTGTTTGCAGCAACGGTTATATCATCCGCATGCGCTTTGGTAATTGAAAACTGCAAGCGGCTGTTTTCTTTTTCTTTGAGCGCATCGGGAATCTTGAGCGTAAAAGCGTTCCGCGGCGGAACTTTGATCATGCTGTCGGAAACCGTTACCCCCTGCATCGAAAGTGCCGACATTCCGGCCTGCTCCTGTACCGCTCCCCCGTCCGCTGCCGCAAATTCATCCTTCGCTGTACCGAACTGCACCGGCTCCGGCGGAGCATCCGCGATCATTCCCGAAGAATATGCGAATTCCTTTGCGGCATCTTCAAAAAGCAACGTATTATCCGCGCCGGTTTTCAGCGATTCGATTGCAAGAACCTTCTTTCCCTTGCTGACGCCAATAACGTGCGACTTGAGTATATTATTTCCCCGCCGCCCCAGCGCATCCGAAAACGCTTGGAGCGAACCGCCCTTCCACCGCATCGAAACGGTTTTATCCGCAATTTTATAGGTATAAAGGCCGGCCGGAACTTTTGTATCCGCAGGCAATTCATCCGTAAGAAATTTATCCGCAGTAGCGGTTTCAACCACATCGATTTTAAATGATTCGTACGCAGCATTCCGCGTTACGGTCGCCGTAACGGCAGATTCATCCGAAGACGATGCGGATTTATTATTAAAAGGATTATCAAATGAATAAAGCGATTTTACGGTATCGCGCAGCGTACTGACTTTTGTATTCACATCCCGCCACGCCTGCTGCTGCGTTTTATACGTCTCAAGCGTTTTCTGCTCACGGGTAAGCGGAATCCGCTCGATCTGCATAAGTTTTTCTACGGTTTCATTGGTGTTATATTTATTCGAAACACCCGGTATGCTAATTCCTGACATAGTTCGGTTTATCTGAGCGTCGGAAACCTAAACCAGTTCATCAAATAGAAGCCCCATTGTTTTTCTGATCCTGATTTCCAGTTTCTGTATATCTTCAGACGGAATCTCCTTTATTACCTGTTCAGTGTTCGGATCCACAACGCTGACTATTACTTTGTCCAGTTCATCGTCCATTTTAAATTGCAGCTTATGACTCATCACCAGATCCGACATTTTTTGGAGCCGCCGTACATTTGCTTTTACTTTTTCAGCATTACGCTGCAAACTCTGTGCCGTTTCCGCTCCCGTTCGGATAATCCCCGAACCGGATACTGCATCTCCATGGTAAACACCGTTTTGATAATTATGGTCTTCCTTGACCGACATCCGCCCTAATGAATCTACCGCACTCACAAGGCATCCTCCTAAAAAAGAAATGGGAGAGGGGCGCTCCCCTCCCACTTCACGCATAACGATAAAAAGATTACATCCAGCGATCTTTTTATGCTTTACGATTTTAGCTCAAAAGAGCAAGTACATTCTGCGTCTGTGAATTGGCCTGTGCAAGCATTGCAGTACCAGATTGTGTGAGGATCTGGTTTTTGGTGTAGTGCACCATTTCGCTTGCCATATCCGTATCGCGGATACGTGACTCAGAGGCCTGGATATTCTCAGCAGCAATATCGATGCCCTTTACAGCCATTTCAAAGCGGTTCTGATAAGCGCCGAGGTCAGCACGCTGTTTTGATACAAGCGTCAATGCGGCATCTACCGTTCCGAGCGTTGCATTTGCAGTTTCCGGATCTCTGATGGACACGAAAGCGTCTTCGCCCTGTGCGCCACCCTTCAGACCGAGCGCCTGTGCAGTCATTGTACCAATGAACACGCGGGCATTCTGATCCATATTCGCTCCAACATGAAACTGCATTGTACGATCGGAATTTACTCCGAAACGTCCGGTAAGCATATTCATTCCGTTGAACTGAGCCTGGCTTGCAACACGGTCTACTTCTGCAATCAGCTGAGAAACTTCAACTTGAATCTGCACGCGATCTTCATCGCTGTAGATACCGTTCGCAGACTGTACCGCAAGTTCCCGAACGCGCTGAAGAATATCCGTAGTTTCCTGCAAATACCCTTCAGTCGTCTGGATGAAAGAAATGCCGTTGCTGACATTCTTGCTCGCTTGGTTCAAGCCGCGAATTTGTGCGCGCATCTTTTCAGATACTGCAAGTCCAGATGCATCATCGCCTGCGCGGTTGATGCGTTCGCCAGAAGAGAGCTTTTCTATGTTCTTCATGATACTGTTACCGGAAAGTCCCAGTACGCGATTTGCATAGAAAGAACTCATGTTATGATTAATAACCATGATTGTGTCCTCCATGTCATCGTACAGCAGAGCTTCGTACCTCTGCCGCCCGCCATATGTAGGTTTCCTGCAAGTTTTGCGCCCCCTGCAAGATATTCAGCCCCGTACGGCAGAAAAATCAAATCCATACAGAATCTGATTTTCCTGCCGTAGCAACATACACATGAAAGACACACTATCAAAGAACTCGGCGCGGCTGAAAACGCGTCTATTTAACAACTGCATTACCCGTAAGGATAATGCAGTAAATCATCATACCGTAAGAGTTTTGCTCATTACGGCGTGAGTATAATATACTATCGCAGCAATGACAAGACGTTCTGAGACTGCGTATTGGCCTGAGCGAGCATCGCGGTTCCGGCCTGCTGCAAGACGGAATTCTTAGTGAACTCCACCATCTGCGCAGCCATATCCGTGTCGCGGATACGTGATTCCGCCGCCTGAAGATTTTCCGAAGAAATATCGAGGCCCTTTACCGCATATTCCATGCGGTTCTGATATGCGCCGAGGTCTGCGCGCTGCTTATTGATTCTCTTCAAGCCTTCATCGATGGCGCCGATTGCGTGATTCGCATCTTCCGGAGTACGGAGAGAAATCTTATCTTCCGAGCTGACATCGGTAACGCCCAGAGCGACCGACGACATCGTGCCGATGAAAACCTGCATACGCTGATCCATATTCGCACCGATATGGAACCACATCGAAGCGGTAACGGAGTTTTCGCCCATCGGCTTTGCATAGCGGCCGGTCAACATATTCATGCCGTTGAACTGTGCGGAGCTTGCAATGCGGTCAATTTCGGAAACAAGCGCGGAAACTTCCACCTGAATCTGCATGCGATCCTCATCGCTATAGATGCCGTTCGCGGACTGTACCGCCAATTCGCGAATGCGGTGCATGATGTCCGTCGTCTCTTGCAGATAGCCCTCCGTCGCCTGAATAAAGCTGATGCCGTTCTGCGCATTCTGCGAAGCCTGATGCAGCCCGCGGATCTGTGCGCGCATCTTTTCGGAAACGGCCAGTCCGGAAGCATCGTCGCCGGCGCGGTTAATGCGCTCACCCGACGAAAGTTTTTCCATGTCCTTTCCGATATTGAGTCCGGTGACTCCCAACTGGCGATTGGCAAAGATTGCCGACATGTTGTGGTTGATAACCATTCTATTCCTCCTTGGAATATTAAAAGACAGCGTCCGTGCTGTCCGAATTGAAAAATTGTGCGCACGACGTAACGCCGCGCTGCATATTTTTACCGGATATATATCCTGCCTATATTTTCGGCAGCTTATATACGGAACTTTAATCTTTTTTAAATTATTTTAAATCCGCAGTACGACCGCACTCGGATGTAATCCCTTCAATAATTTTCATTAGAATGCGCATTGCCTTTCCGCGGTGCGATACAGCGTTTTTCTGCGATTCCGAAAGTTCGGCCGCAGTCTTCCCCATCGAAGACACGATAAAAATCGGATCATAGCCGAATCCGCCGTTACCGGCCGCCTGCTCGATGGAATCTACAATTTTTCCTTCCATTGTTTCCTGCGCGGAAAAGAGCCTGTCCGCTCCCATGTACAAAACCGCCGCGCATGTATAGTGCGCCGAACGCGGGCCGTCCCGAAAAGAGGCGGTATCCGCAGCGCCCGCCGCCAGCGCATCGTTGAGCTGCCGGATTAAGGCGCGATTTTTTTCATCCTGAGAAAGCGCCGTACCGTCTCCCCTCCCTTGCGGAAAAGCTGCCCCGCCGTACCGCGCCGAGTAAATGCCCGGCATCCCGCCCAATGCATCTACGCAAATCCCCGAATCGTCCGCAATCACGGGAGCATGTACCTGTTCGTACAGCGCTTTTGCCTTGATCAAACTGTTTTCGTAAAACGACGAACCGTTTTCAATCGGATCAAAGTCAATTCCTTCATCGCTCGGAATGACAATCGTGTGCCCCGAAAGTATTTCTTCCACTTCCCGCTTCTTATGCGCGTTTCCCGTTGCCAAATAAATCTTCATGCCGACAAGTCTAGCGGAAAGTCCGCCATGCGTCCATTCGAGAAAGCGGATGACAGGGAAAGCAAGTTGCGCCGAACACGGCTAATAAACGGTGCGTGTACATAAGAGCGCGGACAGCAACCGTTCAAGGGGTAGGGGGACTGCGCTGCTCGCTTGCGTATGCGGATGAGCGCGACTTTGTGCAGCGCCGTGAGGTTCAGCGGTATGTTTTTGCTCCGGATTCTGCATCCGTCCTCATCAAAGAGCGCAGCTGAAAGCCGGCGCATCGTTTCTCCCGACCATTCCCCTTCGGGCATTCGCACTTTCCGATTGCGTTTCGCGCTCAGCAGGCAGGCGGATTGCGCTTCAAATATGGAGTCGGCAATCGTTATTCGGCAATTCAATGCGTCGGTAACGACCATGCAGCCTGAGAATTACAAGTTTTTTTATCAATTTCGATACCGCAGCTATCTCTCCTCTCGATGCACTGACGATACGCAAGGGGACGGGTATTTTTCCGCTCAATGCAGCTGCCGGACAATAGTTTGCCGCGCTCTTTTAGTAGGTAACGTTTCGCCTTTCCGGTCGAGAGGATTCCTTTTCCGGCTATCGTAATGGTCAGCGGCTGCACCCGTTTGTCGCGTCGATCATCTTCGTCCGCATATGCAAAGGCAAAACGCAAACGCAGTCGCCTTCGAGCGCCATTATCTTCCGTCCGCAGCCCCCATGAACCCGTATGATGTACCGGTACTGCGGGCAAAAGTCGCTTTCCGTACCGTCCGATTGTATAAACGGAAAAAATCATATACATTCAGCATCCGGCGGAAAAAACCGCATCTTCACGAACCTATTTTTCGTATTAAATTAAGGAAGCAAAAATGAAACACTCTCTCTGGATAAGAATTCTGCCTGCATTGTGCGCGCTCGCCATGGGGCTTTGCGGATGTTCCAACCGTTTGGCCGAAGCCGACGCCGACACGTCGGAGGAAGAAACAAAGGGCATCCGCTGCACGCTTACAGTACTCGATTCCGTCGGCGGTTCTCGGATTTCGGAGCCGACGGAGCTATCGGTTTATGACCCGGCCGGCAAAAAGCTCTACAGCCAAAAGGTTGTCGACGGCAAAGCCGCTCTTCCGCTCTTACAAAACAAATCGTATACCTTTAAGTTGGCGGGAAAGCGCAACAAACTTGCCGCATCCGCCGTCGAAAATTACCGCTTCAAAAGCGACAAAGCCGTAGAAATTGTCATGTTCCAGCGCACGCCGCAAAAAGAGGCGCCGACAATCGCTCCGACGGTGCTGACCGTACAGCTGAACGGCGGCATATTGCAGGACGGCGGGATTTTTTCCGCCGGAGTCGGCAAAATGCTTTCGGTTACCATGAATACACCGTCCCGCGCAATCCGCTCTTCTCCGCAAAACCGCAATTTCGGGTGCGCATTTGCAATTGGAACCGTTCCGTCCGCCCTCAATAACATTGCCGCAACGGACACGGCCTGCGAGCGTTTGGAAGACGGCAGCTGGCGCTGTACGGCGAACTTTAAGCTCGACACTCTTGAGCCGACAAACGAAACCGCCGACCTCATCATTGTCGCCTACGATGTTGCGGGCAATCGCATCGAACGGCATATCAATGACGTCAGCTTCCAGCAAAACTACCCGGCGCAATACAACATGAACGGCGTAAAGATTGAAAACTTTTCGGTCGAAATAGCGCGGCATCCGCAGACGCTCGGCCTATTCCAAGCAGGCATGGAAAAACAGGAAGGCCGCAGCACTTCGGTGGAAGCAAAACTGCTTTTCCGGGTCAAGCGGTACGATACGAATCTTGCCATTCGCGGATTCGATATTTTCCGGCGGCAGCAGAAAGCGGGTCAGCAGGCCGGACAAAACTGGGTTTTGGTCGGACGAAAGAAGTACAACGGCGAGTTTGCCGGCATCACGAAAGTGCCGCAGGGAAATGAGCAGTATCTCGGCACGCATGAAGGGTACGATACGGATCCGACGCTTACGGAAGGCGTGACGTATGAGTATAAGGTAAAAATCTATACCGACTCGACGCAGTCTCTTGAGTCGCCGATTGCAACGGCGCGTATCCTGTCGGCTTTTACCATTCATTTGGAAAGTCCTACCGACAATAGCGCAGTCAAGCAGTCGGATACGGAAAACTTGGAATTTTCGTTCAAAATCAGTAATCCGTCCGTTATAAAAGCGGCCGATTATTTTACATTCGGCCTGCTCATCAGCGAAAAAAGCGCAAACTCGACGGTCGTTTTTGCGGGAAAGGCGCGTATCATGCTCAAAGAGAAGGATCCGCAGCGGAAACTGTACTTTCTGTATCTGAACAAATACCATCCGCTCGATTACTTACAGGAAAAAAAGGTTATTCCGAAAAACATTACCGCAGACAGCCTTTTGACGCTTGACGAGGCGACGGGCACGGTAACGCTTAAAAAGACGTTCCTGCGCACGAAAGTATTTAATATGGCCAAAAATGCCGAAGAAGTCGCCTTCCGCACAGGCCTCACTTACAACTGGGACATTATCGATTGGGGAAAGGACGCCGCTGCCTGGCGCGACGATCAACCGGCCGCCTTTACCGCAGCGTGGCCGACGCGCAGTGCAAACGGTACGGTGCTGCCGGAATCAACGAGCTATAGCGATTCCTTTGCCAATCATCAGCATTCCTACAGCGCCATTAACGGCAAAGTATTCTTCAAAGTAACAGATAATTAGCGCGCGCACCTCAAGCAGCCGGATGAGCGCAGCGTGCCGACGGGGGAGCCGACGCGGCATAGTCGCCGGGCGGGTAAGCATCAGTCCCGCTGGATGCATTGCCGACCGGCGGGCAGTTCCAGCCCGTCCACCACCCTTGCGTGCGGCACGCCAGCCGGTTTCAAGCACGCGCACGAAAATGCCACTTCGGAGAGCCGACGCGGCATACTAACCGCACGAGTGCGCTTGCGGCTCTCGTCGTGCCGTCATCAGCCGCACGGCTATACGTCCCGCCGGATGCATTGCCGGTCGATAAGCGGGTAGTTCCAGCCCGTCCACCAGCCTTGCGTGCAGCACGCCAGCCGGTTTAAGCACGCACATGAAAATGTCACTTCGGAGAGCCGACGCGGCATCCAGACAGACGGGTGCAATTGCAGCTCTCGTCGGTGAGCGGGCAGCTCCAGCCCGTCCACCAGCCTTGCGTGCGGCACACCAGCCGGTTTAAGCGCGCGCATGAAAATGCTGCTTCGGGGGAGGACGCGGCATCCAGACAGACGGACGCGCTTGCGGAGCTGCCGTGCCGTCAGCCGCATGGCGGACTGATATCTGTTCAGCACGCGGGTCGGTTTAAGCACGCGCACGAAAATGCCACTTCGGAGAGCCGACGTGGTATACTCACCGCACGGTGAGCTGGTATCTGTGCAGGGCGCCGACGGGGGAGACGGCGAGGCATAGGCGCCGGACGGGCGCGATTGCGGAGCTGACGGGTCGTCAGCCGCACGGCGGCTGGCATCTGTGCAGGACGGCAGCCGTTTTAAGCATACGCATGACGATGCGGCTTCGGAAAGAGGACGCGGCATACTCACCGCACGAGCGAGATTGCGGAGCTGACGGGTCTCATCAGCCGTTTTAGACGTACACACGAAAACGCCGCTTCGGAATGCCTACGCGGCATACGCGCCGTACGGCTATATGTCCCGCCGGATGCATTGCCGGTCGGCAAGCGCATCCCTCTTGCCACTCTCCCATCTCTGCGCGCACCCCTGTGCAAATCGGCCAATATCGCCTGCAAAATAAAACAAGGGAGCTCGCGCCTCATCTCGGTATGAAATGGACGCAGAGCTCCCTTGCCGTCAGTCGAACGGATTTCCGTTATGCGGAAAAGGCCGGTTTTACGGCTTCCACCCATGCATCGATGCGCTCTGCAGCTTTGCCGTCGCCTTTATCAAGGCATAAGCCCTTCATTTTCTGTCCCGTTTGCATGCGGGAGAAGCTGAATGCGTAGCCCGATGCGCAAACGCTGCCGACAAAGCGCGCGCCGCTGAAGCGCAATTTGTCGAAGAAATCCGCCGCGCCGGAGCAAAAGCTATCCGGATGGCGTTCCTGACTACCGACGCCCACAACGGCGACGTTCTTTCCGCTAAAATCAACCGTATGCAGCAGTTTAAGTTTCGAGCCCCAATCTTCGGCAAGCGCGCCGAAAAAATAGCTTGACGCCATCAGCACGACATTTTTATAATCGGCAATCGCCGTAACGTCCGTTTCCTTCATATCAAACAAATCCGCGCCCAGCTTCTGCGCAATCTGTTCTGCAAACGCTTTTGTCGCACCTCCCTTCGATGCGTAAAAAATCCCCGTATGAGCCATACAGCCTCCAAAACTCTATAGATTCCGCCAAAATAACGGTATATCAATGATACGTGCAGAAAGAGTGAAAGGCAACTCATTTTTCATAAAATACGGCCGACGGTAAATCATAATTCCCCGCGTCTTGTTATAGTCGCCAGCTTTTTGTATATACTCGGAAGTCTTTTCCGCAAGGATTTTTCGAGGATGACCGTTCATCCCATGTACGGTATATTCGACGTCGCTATTTGAAGCGCGCGAGAAGTCGCACCCATTCGGGAAAAACGCCCTAACATCCTGATATGTACTTCATTCGTCCCCGCTCACGGCCGCATACGGAGGTAAATGTGAGAAGCTGTTTATAATCTCCTCAAAAGCAGCGATATAAAAGTCAGTATCATAAATTGCAGTGCAGTATTATACCTTCTCTTGCACTTTTTCCAAAGTCTGTTCTATTTTTCAAGCCAGGCAAAGCTTCGTTCCACTATCCACCGTTTGGGAATGACTTTAAATGTATGTAATTCACTGCGTTTGACTGCTTGTACCGTCACTTGTTTGCCCAAAACTGCCTTGACATCATCGGCAAACGGCTTTCCGCTATATCCTCCATCACACAAAATACTTTTTACTTCTGTCAACTCATCTTTATTGTGCTCAAAAGCGAGTAATGCACCATTTCTATCGGTAACATTGACTGCCGTTACGGCAAGGGCATGCGGGAATCCTTGTGTATCGACTGCAATGTGCCGTTTTATCCCTGATATTTTTTTGCCCTCATCATAGCCGTTGCCTTCGGCACTGTCGGTATTTCTAACGCTCTGCGCATCGACTATAAGGAAGCTCGTCTTACAGGATGCCCCCTGTTTTGTACGGGCCTCGACAATTAATTTTTTAAACACTGATGCAAACGGCTCTCGTTTCCGTCTTGTACTTTATTCCATATGCTAAAATAATAGTAGACAGTATTCCATTTGGGGAAAACTTCCGGCAGCATGCGCCATTGGCAGCCACTTTTGAGTAGATACAATATGGCGCAAAATATTTCATATAGATCGACTTTCCTCGGCGCTGTCTTGTTTCGTCCGCTTTCTAATAACAGGCGGATTTCTTCGAATTGTTCGCGCGTTATGTCACTTGGATACTTCTTTCTCATCCTTTTATTATGCCATAGTCCTAGACATTAAACAGGTTCTAAGGCGAACAGCCGCTACAAATCCACCTGCGCCTTTGCGCTACCGGCCAACCGCCTAGCCGTGTTGCTGGTTTCGAATGTTGCCTCCGGTGGGAAAGCAAAGTCGCATTCGCCGCCAGCTTACACAGACGGAACGAAAACCGAATGCCGCTCCAGCGGGAAAGAAAATGACGCTCCTTATTATGGAAAAAAAGCCATACCGGAAAGCGGCAAGATATTTTTTATTGGGCAGGGCACCGGCCATACACGGGGAGCGAAAATCACTTATGGGAAAAGCAGCTGCAAATCCTCGTGAGCCTTGCGCTACCATCCAATCGCCTAGCCGTGCTGCGAATTCCAAATGCCGTCGGCAGGAAAGAGAATGCCTCCCTTTATTATGGAAGAAAACGCATGCCGGAAAGGAACGGAATATTTTTTATTACGAGGGACACCGGCACATACACGAAGACCACAAATCACTTATGCGGAAGGCCGATGCAAATCTGCCTGCGCCTTTACACTGTCAGACAACCGTATCGCTGTCAGCGAATTCCGAATGCCACCACTGTAGCAGAAACGAGAAGGCCTCCCTTTATTATGAAAGAAAGCGCCATACCAGAAAGCGGTAAGATATTTTTTATTGCGCAGGACACCGACACATACACAGAAGCCCGCAAACCGCTTATGCGGAAGGCCGATGCAAATCCTCCTGCGCCTTTGCGCTGCCAGCCAATATCCTGGCCATGCTGCGGGTTCCGAATGCCACCTCTGTGGCAGAAACGAGAATGTCTCTCCCTATTATGGAAGAAAGCGTCATGCCGGAAAGCGGCAAGATATTTTTTATTTAGCAGGGCACCGGCACATACACGAAGACAAAAAATCGCTTATGTGGAAAGCTGTCGCAAATCCTCCTGCACCCTTTGCGCTACCGCCCAATCGAGCAGCCGTGCGGCGAGTTCCGAGAATGCCGCCGACGAAAAATAGAATACCTCTCTACTATGGAAGAAAGCGCCGTGTTGGAAAGCAACAAGATATTTTTTATTACGCGGGGTACCGGCACATACTCGAAGGCTGAAAATAACTTATGCGGAAGGCCGCTGCAAATTCGCCTGCACCTTTGCACTGCCAGACAACCGTATCGCTGTCAGCGAGTTCCAATGCCGCCGGCGGGAAAGAGAATGCCTCTCCCTATTACGGAAGAAAACGCTGTGCTCGAAGCGGCAAGATATTTTTTATTGAGCTGGGTGCCGGCGCATACGCAGAAACCGAAAATCACTTATGGGAAAGGCAGCTGCAAATCCTCGTGAGCCTTTGCGCTACCGGCCAACCGCCTAGCTGTGCTGCAGATTCTGAATGCCGTCGGCAGGAAAAAGAATGCCTCTCCCTATTTATAGAAGAAAACGCCATACCGGAAAGCGACGAGATATTTTTATTGCGTAGGGAACCGGCACATACTCGGAGACTGCAAATCACTTATGCGGACGGCCGCCACAAATCCACCTGAGCCTTTCCGCTACCGGCCAACCGCATCGCTGTCAGCAGATTCCGAATGCTGCCGGTGGAAAAGAGAATGTCTATCCCTATAGTAGAAGAAAACACCGTGCCGGAAAGCGGTAAGATATTTTTTATTGCGCGGGACACCGGCACATACACGGAGAGTGCAAATAGCTTATGCGGAAGGCTGTCGCAAATCCGTCTGCACCTTTGCGCTACCGGCCAATCGCCTAGTCGGCTGTGGGTTCTGAATGCCACCACTGTAGCAGGAAAGAGAATGCCTCTCCCTATTTATAGAAGAAAGCGCGATCCGGAACACGACGAGATATTTTTTATTGCGTGGGGCATCGCACATACACAGCAACCGAAAATCGCTTATGCGGAAGGCAGCTGCAAATCCGCCTGCGCCTTTACACTCCAGCCAATCGATCAAGCGAGCCGCGGATTCCAAATGCCGCGCTGCGTTTCGGAAAAAGACGGACGCGCCTCTCTCACTCCTCCCGCGTAAAATTGAACGGGGTTTCTTGGTAGACATAATAGTTGAGCCAGTTGCTGAACAAAAGATGCGCCGTGCTGCGCCAATACGAATGCGGCGGACGGCGCGGGTCGTCATGCGGAAAATAATTTTCGGGGATTTCGATGGGGAGATTTTTTGATTTATCGCGCCAGTATTCATCGGAGAGGGTGCACGTGTCGTATTCAAGGTGGCCGGTCATAAAAACTTCGCGGTTGTCGGCCGCTTTGATGAGCGTCACCCCCGATTCCTCCGATTTTGCAAGAATCACAAGCTCTTTGTGCGCCGCAATATCGCCTTCGGCAAGCGTCGTATGCCGCGACTGGGGCACGGGAAAGACATCGTCCATGCCGCGCAGCAGCGGGTCGTTGAGCGTTGTGCGGCGATTCTGGAAAACGCCGAAAATCTTTTTGGCGGCCGGACGCTTCGGGATGCCGTACAAATGGTACAATCCGGCAAAGGCGCCCCAGCACAGATACAATGTCGAAAAAACGTTTTCCTTCGCGTAATCCATGACGGCGCACAGTTCCGCCCAATAATCGATTTGTTCAAAATCGAGTTTTTCAACCGGCGCGCCGGTGATAATCATGCCGTCAAAGCGGCGGTGGAGCAATTCGCCCGACGGAATATAAAATTTATCGAGATATTCTTCGCCGATGTGCCGGTAGACGTGCTGTTCCATGCGGATCAGGGAGACTTCGATTTGCAGCGGCGTATTTGCAAGGAGGCGCAACAGTTGCGTTTCCGTCGTGGTTTTCGACGGCATAAGATTGACGATTGCCACTTTGAGCGGGCGGATATCCTGATTCAAAGCGCGGTTTTCCGTCATTGCGAATATGTTTTCCTGCTCCAAAATGCGGAAAGCCGGAAGATTTTCGTTGATTTTTATCGGCATGGCGTAATGTAGCAAAATACGGCTGCATTTGCTATACTCGCGCCATGTCTCAAGCGGAAAAACGGAAGACGGCCGTCAAAAAGCTGCGGCTGCTCGCCTACAATTCAAAATGCGATATACATGTGTTCCGTACCAAAATCGAAGAGGCGTTTTACGCGCCCTTTCTGCCCAATCACGTAGAAAACAACGAACACACCTACGGCGGCGTGCAGTGCGATGTGCTTGTGCCGGAAATCCATTCGTCGCGCCGGGTGATGCTGTACGTGCACGGCGGATCCTTTGTGGCAGGTTCCCGCGCCTCATACCGCTCTTTTTGCGCAACGCTTGCAAACCGCGCGTTAAGCCGCGTCGTGGTGCCTGAATACCGGCTTGCGCCCGCGCATCCTTTTCCGGCGGCAATAGAAGACGTACAAACGACATTCCGCGCGCTGTTCACCGACGAGCAGATTACGCATCATCTTTTGCCGCATGACGGCGCGGAAAGCAAAAAAAACGAATCGGATCCGCAAATTATCATTGCAGCCGACGGCGCGGGCGCCTCTATTGCGCTTGCACTTGTTTTGAATCTGCGGGAACGTTACCGCAAATGCATCCGGCGGATTGCGCTGTTTAGCCCGTGGCTGAATTTAAACGGCGCCGCTCCGCTCAAAAACGGCAAAAAGACAAATGACGGCATCATCAGCGGCGAGTGCGTTCGGCAAAGCGCGGAAGCCTACGCCGGTCAAAGCAGGTTGGATAATCCGCTCATCTCTCCGCTTTTTGCAGCTCCGGATTTACTTGCGGACTTTCCGCCGGTGTATATGCAATTCGGCGGCGCGGAAATCCTCCTTCCCGACGCGGAACGCTTTGCCGCGCTCTTAAAAGAAGGCGGTTCGGAATGCCGGATTGACGTGTGGAACGGTATGATGCATCTGTTTCAGATGGCGGACGACTATTTGGACGAAGCGCATGAAGCGCTTGACGCCTTTGCGAAAATCATTTGCGGAACGGAAAATGCCGGTTTTGAGCGTCAACGCTTTGAAAACAAGCCGCGACTTGAACGCAGCCTAAACGCGGAGGCATAATGGAACTCCTTGCTCCTGCCGGAAATGCGGAAAAACTCTACTACGCCTATGCGTATGGAGCGGATGCCGCCTATATCGGACTCAAAAGTTTTTCGCTCCGCGCAAAAGCGGACAATTTTTACGACAGCGACGCGGCAAAAGTGTCGGCGCTCAAGGCGCGCTTTCCCAACAAGCGCCTGCATTGCGCACTCAATATCGCATTCCACAACAGCGACATCGACAATCTGCTTGCCGAAATCGATTCTTTTAAGCGCTACCCGATCGATGCGTTCATCGTGCAGGATTTGGGCGTCGTTCCGATCCTACAAAAGCATTTTCCAAACGCCGCACTCCACCTGAGCACGCAGGCAAGCTGCATCAACCGCGAGGCGGTGAAAATGTACCGGTCGCTCGGATTTTCGCGCATCGTGCTCGGCCGCGAAGCGTCGCTTGCAGAAATCCGCGAAATCAAAGACGCCGTGCCCGATATGGAGCTCGAAGCCTTTGCCCACGGGGCGATGTGCATCGCCTATGCCGGACGCTGCTTGATGAGCGCGTATCTGACCGGACGGAGCGCACAGGCAGGCGAATGTTCGCACACGTGCCGCTGGAATTTTAATGTGCTTTCCGACGCGCAAACGGCCGCCGAACTTTCGCAAAGCGCTTCCCTTGTTCTGCAAGAGCAAAAGAGACCGGACGAATACTTTCCGATTTACGAAGGCGACAATTTTACGGCAGTGCTGTCGAGCAAGGATTTACGCATGATCGAACACCTTGACGATATGCGGAATGCGGGAATCGATGCGATTAAAATCGAAGGGCGCATGAAAAGCGTCTATTATGTCGCACTGGTAACGCGCGCCTACCGAAAGGCGCTTGATGCGCTTGCAGGAGTAATTCCGGCAGAAGATGCGCGCCCCTTCATCGCGGAGCTTGAAAACGTCAGCCACCGGAAATCCGGCACCGGTTTCTATTACGGCCGCGCCGATGCCGATGAAACGGTGAGCGGAGCGGTCGAAAGCCGCTATGTTTTGGCAGCCGAAGTGGGAAAGCGCCTTTCCGATGCCGAAGCAGCAGCAGTTTTTGCAGCCGGACAGCAAGGCGAAACGGCCGAGCAGCAGGAACTTTCGGCAATGCACCCCGCCGCGCGCGCTGCCCGCGAACGCGATTTGGCCGCTCACCCCGAACGAAAGCTGCGCGCTGCACAGCCCCGCCCCGGATTTTATCTGTATGCGCTCACACCGCTCAACATGATGCGCGCCGCAGAGAAAATCGAAATCATCGCGCCCGATACCGTTTGCAAAAAATTGCCGCCGAATTCGTGGCAGCTCATCGACGAAGAACGCGGCGTCATCCGCGACTGGGTTTGCGCCGGCCACCACTGTCTCTTGTACGCCTCCGCCGAGCTGGAAGAGGGAGCTCTGATTCGCATTCTTGACGCGGCCTCTGCGGAAAGCAGCGGGCACACGGCGGAACGGTAACTGTCGGCGCTTCAAAAATCGCGTTCGGAAGCCTTCACGGATCCGAACGCGCTAAAGAACGGCACGCGGAAGACACAATACCGTGCCGTATAAAAATAAAGCGGGAGGAAAACAATGAAACGAAAACTCTATCGAAGCCAAAGCGACAAAAAACTATTCGGCGTTTGCGGAGGCATTGCAGACTATTTTGAATGGGATTCGACCATTGTCCGACTGCTATGGGTTATCGCCCTCTTTGTCGGCGGCTTTAGCTTTTTGTGCTACTTAATTTGCGCAGTCGTCATACCGCGCGAACCGAACAATTTTCCGGAATAGCCGACATACCCCCGCATCCGGCAAGACAGCACGAAAGCCGAATGCTCCACCGGCGAAATAAGTCGGCAGCACGTTAAACCGCCCATGAATCATCCGGTGTAGCGTGCGGGCGCCCCCGGGCAGACGGGAAAATTGTATTCTCCGGACTTAAACCGATCGGCCGTCCACCAACTCGGTTTTTCCCAATGGGAAAAACCGCTAAAGGGTTTGCCAGGCTGCTGCTATTTATTGTAAAACAAATATCGGTCTTGCAGCCTGCTCAAGTTTGCCGTAGGCAAACTTGTTGCCGGTCGAGCTCCTCCATCATACAAATACCCGTTTCTCCGATTACCGTACCCATTTTACCCGTAGGCAAAATGAGAAATGGTCGAAGCGGAACGGGATAATAGGTACGAGGGTGCTGTAAGGGCTCGGCCGACCGCCTCCTGTTTTTGCCTACTGGCAAAAACAAGGCAAGCAGGTTCGTTTTCCCACTCTC
>CAUTZW010000019.1:0-39982 GCA_963543045.1 uncultured Treponema sp. | reverse complement strand
AGCGCAGCCGCGAACGGATTATTGACTACGCAAAACTGTTACTGCAAAAGAATTCTGCCATTATCGGCCTTGCGCCTTTTTTTGAGCCGAATGCTTTTGACAACAGCGATCAGGCGTATGCGAATCGAGGGATTTATCAAGCTGACGGAAGATTCCTTCCGTATGTAGAGCGTTCCGGAAGCGGTATTAACATTAGTATTCCTGAGGATTTTTACAATTCGACCGACACGGATTACTACAATCGTCCTTTGCGCGAAGGCATCCCGCTTTTGATTCCTCCGTTCAAGTACAACAACAATGTGGTTACGACACTCGCAATTCCGATTATTCACAACGGAAAAACGATTGGCGTTATAGATGCAGACATAGATGTTTCCTCCCTGCAAAAAAAGCTGGAGCAAATTCCGGGAACGACAAAGGAAAATTTCAAACGTCTGTGCAGTGCAAACGGAACAATTGTCGCAAACGGTATAGACCCTTCAAAGATTTTGCAGAATCAGTTTGAGCGAAATCCAAAATTCAAAAAATATTTTGAGGCGATTGCCCGCGGCGAAACAGTCGATCAAATCGACATTTCAAACACATCAGGATTGCGCTCAAAATTTATCCTTGTTCCTGTAAATATTCCGGGGGTCTCGGCGAAATGGGCATTCATTTCTACTACGTCGATGCATATTTTCACCCAAGAGGCGGAAAAGGCGTTGCGGCGGACGATTGCGCAGTACGCGCTGATTTTGCTCGGCGTTGTCGTCCTGCTGTACGTGCTCGTGCGCCGCTTTGTCAGTGTGCCGCTCCAGTTTACAAGCGACGCGCTCAAAAACATCGCGCAAGGCGAAGGCGATTTGACGGTGCGCCTGCCCGTGCATGGCAAGGATGAAATTGCCGAATTGTCCGAGTATTTCAACCAGACGATTGCAAAAATCGGGTCGGCAATCAAGTCCGTTGACGAAAATGCGGGCGTGATGCAGTCGATTGGCGACGAATTGTCGAGCAACATGACCGAAACGGCGAGCGCGCTCAATGAGATTTCTGCGAATATCGAAGGCGTGAAAGAGCAAGCGATGTCGCAGGCGGCAAGCGTTACGGAAACCGCAGGCACGGTCGAAGAAATCATCCGCACGATAGACAACTTGAACGGCAGCATAGAAAGCCAGTCGGCAAGCGTCGTGCAGTCGTCCGCCTCCGTCGAAGAAATGGTCGCGAACATCACATCCATCACCCAATCGCTTGAAAAAAGCGACAACATGGTAAAAATGCTCGCGACTGCCACGTCCGAAGGCAAAACGACGCTGCAAAACTCCAACGCCGTTACCCACAAGATTGCCGAAGCCTCCGGCGGCTTGATTGAAGCGTCAAGCGTGATTCAAAACATCGCCGACCAGACCAACCTGCTTGCGATGAATGCCGCAATCGAGGCCGCCCACGCCGGAGATGCCGGAAAAGGCTTTGCCGTCGTCGCCGATGAGATTCGGAAATTGGCCGAAGAATCATCCGCGCAAGGTAAAACCATCACCGACACGCTGAAAAAATTGAGCGACGACATTGCAGGTTTGGCCTCCGCGTCCAAAACGGTCGAAGAGAAGTTCAACGCCATCTTCCAGCTTTCCGAAAACGTCCGCGGCATGAGCGCGGAGTTGACCGCCGCCATGAAGGAGCAGGAAAACGGCAGCCGCGAAGTATTGGCCGCCATAAAAACCATCAGCTCCGTAACCGCCGAAGTGAAAAACGGCTCCGAAGAAATGCTCACCGGCGGCAAAGGCGTCGCGCAGGAAATGCAGAAGCTCGACCGGTTAACCGCGGAGATCAAGGACTCGATGAACGAGATGTCCGCCGGCGTACAGCAGATCAACAACGCCGTACAGGAAGTCAACGAACTTGCGCAAAAGAACAAAGACAGCATCGAAGGGCTCGTCGGGGAGGTCGGGAAGTTTAAAGTTTAACCTACAAGGGAGGGAGAGCCCCCCCCGTTCGGAGCGGCGGTTTCTCTCCCTCCCTTAAACCCTCCCACTCTTCCGCGCCCCGCTTAGGGGGAGTACCCCTAAGCCCCCCCTGTGAGTTGCATTTTCCAGCGATGTTTTTTTTACTCGCGCGTAAATGGAAGGCACTCGACCAACAACGAGTTCGCCTGCGGCAAACTCGGGCAGGCTGCAAGACCAAGTATTTCTTTCACAGAAAATAGCAGCAGCCTGCCCGAGATGTCGGTGGGCGTGCAGCAGATTAACAACGCGGTGCAGGAAGTCAACGAGTTGGCTCGGAAGAATAAGGATAGTATCGAAGGATTAGCGGGGGAGGTGCGGAAGTTTAAAGTCTAACCTACAAGGGAGGGAGAGCACGGCGGTCGGAGAAATGGGCACTTACACGATGAAGAGGTTCGACCGACCGCTTCCACTTTCGCTCGCGCGAAACTGGCGAGCAATTCGCGGATGTCGGAGAGAAAAATTGGCCGGTGGAGAAGGTCAACTTTTTCGTCGGCCGTCTGTTTAACGGAGGAAGAGCAACGAGTTTGCCTCCGGCAAACTCGGGCAGGCTGCTCGGCCGATATTTCTTTCACGGCAAATAGCAGCAGCCTGCAAATGTTGCGGCATCTAAGACGCATAACCGTGCCGGAAGATGCATAAGGCTGCGTGCCTGCTTGAGCGATGGCATGCCGCGGATGCCTCACGCGGCGATGTTGCGGCATTCGGGATGAGATAGGGACGCTCTTCTTGGAAAAAGGGGACGGTTCTATGATTTTCGGATTTTGATCCAAGTCAATTCGTGTTTGTTGTAGTTTAAGTGGACGATGCGGCTTTCGGGAATTGCGGCGAAGCGGGAGATGAGCTGCCAATCGATTGCGCCTTGTATCTTGATGGTGCATATCATGTTGCCGCTGAAGCCTGCGGCGAGCAAGCGGCAAATCCAGTCGTAGAGGCGTTCGGGGTAGCAGGCGACGTCGCAGAAAATCCAATCGCATGCGCCGATGCGTTCGGATTCGAGTGTGAAGGCGTCGTGCCGGATGAATGTGACGAGCGGGTTTTGCATCAGCGGCGGGGCAAGTTCTGCGCGGTCTACGGCGACTACCGACGCTCCGAGTTCTGTCAGAACCCACGTCCAGCCGCCGGGACTTGCGCCGGCTTCAAAACAGCGCGTTCCACTTTGCGGGAGTGCGCCTCCGTCCGCTGTGGCGATCGTCAACGCCTCTTGCAGTTTTAAGTATGCGCGGCTTGGGGGATTGATGCGGTCTTCCGTAAAGGCGATGGCGCCGGCGGGAAAGACGCTGGTCGTTTCTGCCGAAGCGAGGGCGGTGTCGGATGCGGTGAGCGTCCATAAGCCGATCGGGGAGCGCGGAATGCGGACGGGAAAGGCCTTCGGCTTGAGATTGATGTGCGGCAGCTGCGCTTGAATGAGCGCCGCCCGCCGAAACAGTGCGGATTGGTAGGGCGCCCAGCTGCGCTGTATGGAGCGGAGCGCGTTTACGCAGCCGCCGATTGATTGGAAGCGGATTTCTCTGGGATTGAGCATCGTGCACTTTGCCCAATAGGGGAGCGCGTTGTTTTTGACTGCCGCGTCAACGGGAAAATCGGGAAAGTAAAACAAATCGCCGAAGCGCTTTGCCGACGCGCTTGAAAAATGGAGCCGTTCCCGAAGCTCTGCCAAAAGCCAATCCTGCATATCCGGAAAGGCGAGGAATGCAGCTCCGCCGAGCTGTCCAAAATCGGTAGCGGTATGCATCGCTATTCGATCATAACGGGAGAAAAATCGGAAATTTCATCTTGCAAGAGATCGCACTGCTCATTTCCGAGTTTTGAAACATAATTGCAAAAGCGCGCCAATTCTTTTGTCGGCAGTACCTTGAACCCGATTTCCGTTGCTCCGTTGACTTCCCGCGACCATTGCGGATGGCATAACAATTTGAATTGCCCTTCCGCCGCTGCGCGCGCAAAGGTGATATTAACTTCGTAATCGTTTTCAAAATCTAGTGCAATGGGAAAAAAATAGTGCACCTTGCAGCCGCCGCAGCTTACATTGTCCAACACACCCGGAAAGGCGCACAGTTTCCGGATTTCAACCCTGCCTACATCGTCATAACGCTGCCAAGCCCGTTTCGTAATGTTCATTTGCGCGGGAGTATATTGATTTCTTATGTATTAGACAATGCAGGGGCGGGCGGTAGAATGGGTACTTGTATGATAAAGAAGTTCGGCCGCCCGCCTCGCCTTTTGCCTGCGGCAAAACGCGCGAGGTGGTGAGTGGAGTTGTGGAGGCGGTGAAATGGCAGTTTTAGCGGTTGCGGGTTCGGTTGTCCGCCTCGCGTTTTGCTTTTCGGCAAAGCGCGAGAGACGGAGGTGGAGTCGTAGGGACGGAGGAATGGGGTGTTTTAGCGATTGCGGGTTCGGTCGTCCGTCTTGCGTTTTGCTTTGCGGTAAAACGTGCGAGCCGGAGGTGGAGTTGTAGTGGCGGATGAGTGAGCAGCTTTAACGTTGCGGGGGTTGGTCACCTGTCTCGTGTTTTGTCTTTTGGCAAAACGTGCGAGGTGGTTGATGGAGTTGCAGGGAGCGGGAAGATGGGCGGGTCTTAACGTTTATGGCTTGGTCGTCTGAATCGTTATAATGAAAGTGCAGTCTAAAGCCCGAAAAATAAACGAAGAGAATTATGAGTAAATACAGTATAGAATCTAAGGAACAGGCAGTGCTATTGTTCGATAGGATAGAAGTGAAAAATCTGACTTATCCCAAGCAAAGAAATAAAAAAGCCGAAAACTTCCTGCTGTCTTATTTGCATATTGTGCAATCTCCATTGCAGTATTTTCTCGCTAAATCCCGTCTGTTCTTAGAAATTGTTTAATATCATCTAAGCAGAAGCAATATAAAAGTCAGAATCATGAATTGCAGTGCGGTATTATGCTTCCTCCCGCAGTTTTTCCAAAGTCTGCGCTGTTTTCATGATATGCAAAGCTTCGTTCCTCCACCCGCCACCCACCGTTTGGGAATTACTTTAAATGTATGTAATTCATTGCGCTTGACGGCTTGTACCGTCACTTGTTCGCCCCAAACAGCCTTTACCTCATCGGGAAACGGCTTTCCGCTATAGCCGCCGTCATACAAAATGCTTTTCACTTCTCTCAAGTCATCTTTATTGTGCCCAAAAGCGAGTAAGGCGCCCTTTCTGTCGGTAACATTGGCTGCAATTCAGGCGAGAGCATGCAGTAATCCTTGCGTATCGACTGCAACATGGCGCTTGATTCCGGATATTTTCTTACCTGCATCATAGCCTTTGCCTTCGGCACTGTTGGTATTTCTAACGCTTTGAGCATCGACTATAAGAAAGCTCGTTTTGCAGGACTTGCGCCTCTGTTTTATATGAGTCTCGCCAATTAATTTTTTTGAACACCGGTGTAAAAGGCTCTCGCCCTCATCCGACGGTTTGTTCCATGTGCTAAAATAATAGTAGGCGGTATTCCATTTGGGAAAACTTCCGGTAGCATACGCCACTGGCAGCCGCTTTTGAGCAGATACAGTATGGCACAAAATACTTCATACAAATCCACTTTTCTCGGCGCGGTCTTTTTCGTCCGCTTTCTAATAACGGGCGGATTTGTTCGAATCGTTCTTTAAAACGCAACAGTTGAACAAAGTGTGAACTTTGAAAACTGTTGCATTGGCGCACGAAAAGCGCACACGTTAATAAAAGACTTTGCTTGCAAACTCTCAGTGTTTTTCAGCCGCGCTATTTTGCAGCTGAAAATAAACCTCCTTTATTATATCTCTCAGACTTTTTCTTTCTCATCTTTTTATTATAGCTTATTTATTAGACTTCAAACAGGTTCTTAGGCTTTAAACATATTCCAGGTTTTGCGTCAGCAAAAGGTGAGTCAGGCGGGGCGGGCGGAAAAAGATTTATTTGACAGATTTAACGTTGCCGTCCGACCTACAGCCTATCTCTCCAGTTTTCCTTACAGGAAAACTGGAGACGTGCGGTGGTGCCATTAAATTCTGCAGTGCCCCTCCATCCCGCACGCCCACACCCGCTTCCAGTTTGCACAAGGCAAACCGGCTAGATGGTACGGGAGGCTGGGGAAGCAGGAGAAATTTTATTTGACAGATTTAACGTTATCATCCGACCTATGGCACATCTCGTCAGTTTTCCTCTCGGAAAACTGGCGGCGTGCGGTCGAGCTATTAAATCCTTTAGTGCCTTTTGTTCCGCACGCCGCCGCCCCATGGAAATCAATTTTTGCCGAGGACGGTTAATAAATCGTATGGGTTCATAAGAGCGCGGAACATAATGTTGTTCAAAGGCAGCTTTGACCCTGTTTCCCGCTTGTAGTTTCGTGTTCGCGAAACATACTAGACGGCACGGTAAACCGGTTGACGGGATAAATTTTAATCACTCTTGCTCGTTTTCCAACGGAAAACGAGAGCGTGCAGAAGTAAAGTTTGAAGGTTTTGCATACCTTTTCTCTGCCGCACGCCCACGCCCGCTTACAGTTTGCGCAAAGAAAACCGGCTAGACGGCACGGAAAGCTGTGGGCGGGAAAAGATTTATTTGACAGATTTAACATTATCGTCCGCCCTACAGCATATCTTTCCAGTTTTCCTGCAAGGAAAACTGGAGGCGGACAGCCGACCAAGTCAACGCCTCACGATTCAGCCCATCCTGTCCGCCCCCGATGTTGCAAGTCGGGATTTTTGCTTATATAATCCGCGCTCATAATCGATTTAGGAGCGTTGTGTGTTTACCGATGTTGTAATTTTGGCCGGAGGGTTTGGGGAGCGGTTGTGGCCTGCGTCTCGGCCGGATTTTCCCAAGCAGTTTCTTTCTATTAAAGATGGGATTTCTTTTTTGCAGGAGGCCGTGCTGCGCTCGCTTTTGCTTCAAGTCAGCGGCAAAATCCTCATCGTTACGCGCACCAGACTTGAAGACGAAATTGCCCGGCAGTGTTTCAAACTTTCGGAAACGGCCGCGCAGTATAGGCAAAAGATTTTAGACGATGTTTTGATTGTCGCAGAACCGATTCCGAAGCATACGGCGGCGCCCGTCATTCTCGGCTGCCGTCTTTTAAAGCGTTTGGAACCGGAGACGGCGCATTCCGTTTTGGTGCTGACAAGCGATCATCTTATTGAACCGGCGGCGCAATTTGCAGCGGATGCCGAAAAGGCGTTCCGCGCCGCAGTCGGCGGGTTTTTCGTTACGTTCGGAATCAAACCGGAGTATCCTGCAACCGGCTACGGCTATATTCAAACGGCGGAGGCGCTGCCGGATGCGATCGATGCGTTTAAGATTCGGCGGTTTACGGAAAAGCCCGATGCCCAAACGGCGCAAAAATATATCGATTCCGGAAATTGCTACTGGAACAGCGGCATGTTTGCTTTCTTCGCCGATTTTTTTATCGATGAGCTTGAGCAGTGCACGCCGGAAATTGCGAACGCCTTCCGTCCGCTTGCAACGGAAGCACCGCCGGCCTTTGAAAAAATACGGGGCGTCAATGCGCTCCATTCGTGGCCTGCAATGAATGCCGCATACGACGCAACGCCTGCCATTGCCATCGACCGCTCCGTTGCCGAAAAGACAACGCGCGCCGCTATGGTTGCCGCCTCCTTCAAGTGGTACGACATCGGCAGCTGGGATTCGTTTGCCGCGCATACGAAAGGGGAAGGTGAAGCGGCAATCGTTTCAAGCGAAAACTGTTTCATCTACTCGGATATTCCCGTCGCGCTCTGCGGCGTCGAAGGATTAAATGTCGTCATTAAAAACGGAAAGGCGCTCATTATGAAAAAGGGGGCGGACGATGCCGTCCGGAGCGCCGTGCAATATTTTAAAGAAAAAAAATGTCCGCCTTACGGCGCAGACGCACTTTCAAGCGGGAGGCAAAAATGAACGCAGCGTTGCAAAATCTTCAAGACAGAGGCTTTATCTCTCAGTGTACCGATCTTACGGCGCTTTCAGAGCGGATGGATGCCGGCGCAATCACTTTTTATGAAGGCTGCGACCCGACCGGAGTGAGCTTACACATCGGGCACATGGTACCGTATTTTGCGTTCCGCCATCTGTGCGAAGCGGGGCACCGGGGACTTGCCCTCATCGGCGGCGGGACTGCGCGGATCGGGGATCCGAGCGGGAAAAGCGAGATGCGGAAAATGATTTCTTACGAGCAAATCGATGCCAATGTCGAGTCTATCCGCGTGCAGCTTGACGCCTTTTTGCATTTCGACGGACAAAAGGCGCAGGCGCTCAACAATAAGGATTGGCTTGCCGACTTGAATTACATCGACTTTCTCCGCGACATCGGTTCGTGCTTCAGCGTAAATAAAATGCTTTCCTTTGAAGCCTACAAGCAGCGCCTTGAGCGGGGGCTTTCCTTTATCGAATTCAATTACCAGCTTTTGCAGGCTTTCGATTATCTCAACCTGCATGAAAAATACGGAGCCGTCCTCCAGATCGGCGGCGACGACCAATGGGGAAACATTACCGCAGGCGTCGACCTCATCCGGCGGAAACTCGGCGGGACGACGGAGCTGAACAAAGCGCACGAAGCGTTCGGCCTAACCTTCCCGCTAATTATGACGGCGGACGGCAAGAAAATGGGAAAAACCGAAAAAGGCGCAATCTTTTTAAAGCCGTCGCTCACGAGCCCGTATGAGTTTTTCCAGTATTGGCGGAACGCGGCCGATGCCGATGTTGAGTGCTTCTTCAAACTCTTTACCTTCCTGCCGCTTTCGGAAATCGCTGCCATTTGCGCAGGCAACATAAACGAAGCGAAGGAGCGGCTTGCCTATGAAGTGACGCAGCTCATCCACGGAAAAGAGGAAGCGGAAAAAGCGCAGGAAGGCGCGCGCGCGGCGTTCGGCGGCGGCGGCGACCGCGCGCAGATGCCGACGGCGGAATTGCCGCGGCAACTTTTGGAAAACGGCATCGGCGCCATAGACCTTTTCGACGCTGCAAAAATCGGCGGATCAAAAAGCGAAATCCGCAGATTGATTCAGCAAGGCGGCGCATCAGTCAACGGCGCGCCGGTTACGGACATCAAAGCGCTCTTTACGTTAAATGATGTCGATGAATGCGGCGAATTTATCTTACGCGCGGGAAAAAAGCGTTTTGTGCGGGCGGTTATAAAGTAGCCTCCCTATCGGAGCCCCTCGTGTCCGGTGCGGCGGACCTATGAGCGCTTTCGTATGCCGCCTGCTTCCGGTTTGGTATGCCGCTTTCGTATCGCGCTTTTTTGCAATGGTACGGGCGGGCTTAAACGCTTATAAGCGGCATAACTGCTTTGCAAACAGAGAAATATAGTATAAACTCGCAAACATACTATGCGGATGGAATTATTCAAAAAACAAAATCAGCCGCTTCATTTTAACGGTACGCTGCATACGGCTCCCGTCCGGCGCGCTTTCTGCAAAAACGGCGCGTTTCTGACAACCCTTTTCATTTCGGTATTTTTTGCGCGCGCGGAGTCTTTCCGGGTGCATAAACTCATTCCGCTTTCCATCGAAAGCGGCGCGCAAGAGGCGCAGACGGCCACAATCGGCATCAATGACGCCGTTGCGCTCTTTATGCCGAAGGATACCGAATTCATTGAAGGAATCGAAATAAAGATGCAGATTCCTGCGGAGGTTTCCGAATGGCGCGATTCGGTCGCCTGTTCGCTGTACGAAAAATTAAAACCTGCGCCGTCCGCAAAGCAGATTGATTATTCCGGTTCAAAAACGTTTGTCACCACGCTGCCCGACAAACTTTCATGGATTATGCAAATCCCGCTCCGTGCAAAAAGCTCTTTAAAGGACAGCAATTATTTATCGAAAGTCAGCGTTATCCCCGACATTTCAGACGGACACATTTTTATCCGCTTCCAGCCGGCGATGAAGGGAATACCGGATCAGGCGCTCAACGCGGCGCTCGAACTGGCGGTAAAACCGATCCTCATAAATAAGGGAAAGTTGCTGGTATCCGTCGAAACTCCCGGCAAGCGGAAAGACGGCTACCGAATCCTATTGGACGGCGTGCAAATCGCCCCTCCTCCGGAAGGACTGTTACTCGACGTCGGCACGCACACGGTAAACATTCAATCCGAAGAATACCGGAATGAAACGCGGTCGCTCCATATCGAGCAAGCGAAGACTGCAAAGCTTTCCGTCGCTTTAAAAAGCCTCGCTCCGACGTTTTTGGTAACCGCCCCCGACAATGCGGAGATTTTCTTAAATGATGCGCCCTTTCATAAGAGCGCAACTCCTGCGACCGTTCCGGAAGGCGATTATAAACTCCGCGTTCTTATCGGCGGCTATGAAATTATCCGCACGTTCACCATTCAAAAAGGAAAATCCTACACCGCAAATCTTTCCGTCGATTTAAAAATAATCGAAGAATAATATTCCCTTCAAAAATCCGCTCCTCTCCCGCAGAAATTGATTTCCGTGCTCCCTTCCTTTCTCTTCCATTTGCTGCGCTTTTATACTATATTATTGAAAATTCCGCGCCTTTTTGCGGATAATACACTACAAACATCCGGATTGCTTTCCGCCTTTCCGGCAACAGATTGGGCGGCGCTTTCTTAAAATGAGGATAACGATGGAAAAAAAATTAGTTCCGATTACGCTTTTGTGCGGCTATCTTGGGGCGGGAAAAACAACGCTGCTGAACAATATTCTGACCAATCAAAAAGGATACAAGGTCGCCGTTATCGTCAACGACATCGGCGAGATTAACGTTGACGCAAATCTTATTGCGCAGGAAGCGAACATTACCGACAAAAGCAGTTTGGTGCCGCTTACCAACGGCTGCATTTGCTGCACGCTCAAAAGCGATTTGGTAAAGCAGATTGAAACGCTGATTGCACGCGGAAAATACGACTACATTTTGATCGAAGCAAGCGGCGTGTGCGAACCGATGCCGATTGCCCAATCGATTATGATGATCGAAAACGGCCGACTTGATAATGTTGTGAGCGTTGTTGATGCAAAACGGCTCGTCGATGAGTTTTCCGAAGGCGCGCGCCTGCTTAAAACGAATATGGATGAAGCGGACATCGAATCCCTTTTGGTGCAGCAGATTGAATTTTGTTCCACGCTCATTATCAATAAGAAGGATTTGGTAACGGAAGAGCAGATGAAAAAAGTGCGCGCAGTCGTTACAAAGCTCCAGCCGCATGTCAAAGTAATTGAAACGACGAAGTGCGACGTGCCGATGGATGATTTGCTTGCGACAAACCGCTTTCATTTTGAGACGGTTTTTGAAAGCGCCGGTTGGGTTGCCGAACTGGAACGCCGTGCAGAAGCGGAGGATGAAACTGGTGAACACGAAGAGCACGAGCATTGCGATCATAGCGGACATGAAGGAAGCTGCTGCCATCATCACCATGAGCACAAGCACGAAGGCGCCGACGAGGACGAATACGGCATCGGTTCTTTTGTCTATTACCGGCGCCGCCCGTTCAATAGAACAAAGCTTGAAGACTATGCGGAAAAATGGCCGCACAACATCATCCGCTCCAAAGGCGTCGTCTGGTTCAGTGATGAAACTGAAACCGCGTATGTTTTTGAAACGGCCGGAAGACAAATTCAAGCAGGGCCTTCCGGCAGATGGCTTGCATCCTTTCCGAAGGCGGAACAGGAAGCAGTCCTTGCCGATGAGCCGAAGGTGCGGGAAGAATGGGACGAACAAGTCGGCGACCGCATGATAAAGCTCTGCATCATCGGGCAAAAACTTGACCGTCAAAAGATTTCTGCCGATTTGGATGCAATACTCGACTAAGGGCGGCACAGAATGAGCGAACGGACACCGGCTCCTGCCGCTTCGGCGGAAAATAAAATGGGCACAATGCCCATGATGCGCCTCATCATCAATATGTCGCTTCCGATGATGTTTTCCATGCTCGTCATGGCGCTGTACAATATCGTTGACAGCATCTTCGTTGCGAAAATCAATGAAGATGCGCTGACGGCCGTAACGCTCGCCTTTCCCGTGCAGCATCTGATGGTTTCGTTTGCGGTGGGAACCGGCGTCGGCATGAATGCGCTCTTGTCAAAGCGGCTCGGCGAGAAAAACCAAAATGACGTCAACAAAACCGCCATGAACGGGGTGTTTCTTGCGCTGTGCAATTACGTTCTTTTTTTTGCAGCGGGGCTAACCCTTGTGCGTCCCTACCTTTCTTCGCAAATTGTCAGCGATCGGATCATCGAATACGGCATGGAATATCTGGATGTCGTTATGTTTCTGTCCTTTGCGGCGTTTTTAAGCATAACGTTCGACCGGCTGCTGCAATCGACGGGACTGACGGTCTATACGATGTATTCGCAGCTTTCCGGCGCAGCATTTAATCTTATTTTTGATCCGCTGCTCATTTTCGGCATCGGCCCGTTTCCGGAAATGGGAATCCGGGGCGCTGCGCTTGCAACTGTTTTGGGACAGATGCTGGGGCTCGGCGTGTCCGTGGCCTTCAACCTAAAAAAGAATACGGAAATCCAATTCAAGCTGAAAAATCTGCTGCCGGATGGGCGGATCATCGCAGAGATTTACAAAGTCGGCGTGCCGTCAATCATTATGAATTCAATTACTTCGTTTACGACGTATTTTATCAATATGATTCTCGGCTCTTTTTCGAGTACGGCGATTGCGGTATACGGCATTTATTTTAGAATCAGCAGTTTTATTTTTATGCCGGTGTTCGGATTGAATAACGGGATCGTGCCAATTATCGCGTACAATTACGGCGCAAAGCAAAAGACGCGCATCATCGCCGCAATTAAAAATGCGATCGCGCTGGCGTTTGCCGTTATGTTCTTCGGTACGGTGATGTTTGAACCGTTTCCCGCATTTATCTTGCGCCTGTTCGACGCATCTCAGGCTATGCTGAAAATCGGGATTCCCGCGCTGCGCATCATCGCGCTGAGCTTTCCGGGCGCAGCCGTTGCAATAACGCTTTCCTCCGTCTTTCAGGCCTTCGGCAGCGCCTTTTACAGCATGATCGCAACCTTTGTCCGACAAATTGCCGTGCTGCTTCCAGTTTCATATTTGTTTTCCCTGTCAGGCGACATCGACAAAATATGGTGGGCATACCTCGTTGCAGAAGGAGCGTCAGTTGCCATGTCGCTCTTTTTCCTCCGGCGCGTATACGTCAAAAAAATGCGGAATCTATAAAAGCGTGGATGGAGAGAGGCCACAGGGATAATGGAAGCTCTTTTCGTCCGTCCCGGTATTCGGGAGGCAGAAACGGACGACGAGCGGAGGGTACGCGGATAGATAGGCGGAAGATACGAATGTATCTCAGAAGGGAAAAGCTTTTCTTTGTCGGCTGGGCCCATATTCTTTCTCCGGATTTTCTTTGCGGAAAACTTGCGGCAGGCGCCCTGCCAATTCCATCCTCCGCGACCGGTTTTTCCGCCTGCCCGTCGCGCCCGCCCGCGATTGACATCACATCGCATTGCATTATACTTTCGCCCATGATTGAAAAAGCGATTGATCCGGTCGATATGCCGCATATCTTTTCCTGCTATCTTCCGCAAAAAAACGCAGTATTTATCTTTTCATCCGATATTGCCGCCGACACGTGGTCGGATTGGGCTGTTTTGAATGCGGGGGAGTCGGGGACGGACGCGCTTGCGCTTGAGCGCTTTATTGCGTGGGACGGTTTTAAGTCGGCCTATCTGTGCGCTTCTCTTGACGGCAGAAACGCAATTCCCTCGCTGCTTCGAAAGCTCTTTGTTTCTGCGCTTATTGAAGAAAATGCGGCGGCGGCGTTAAACGGCAAACCGCTTTTTAAGCGCATCATCGCGCCTGCGTTCGCATCGGATTCCCAGTCCCTTACCGATTGGATTTCGCAAATGCTGCCGCAACTGCAACTGTGGCACGACCGCTATGAGCAGTTCGTGCCGAAGCCCGATTTCGATGAGGAAAATAGCGACTACCTTTTTTTGTACGAACGTTACCGCGCTTTTTTGGATAAAAACGGTCTGTTTGAACAGGCGTGGATTCGGCCTGCATTACAGGACGCGCAGCGCACCTTCGTCATTTTGTATCCTGAGATTTTAGAAGACTTTGCCGAATACCGCGAATGCCTCGAACAGGCAAAAAACGTTGTGCTCATAAAGATGCCCGATGCGCCGGCCGCCTGCGCAGCCGCTCCTTCCGTTTATAAATACGCCGATGCGCGGACGGAGCTTCGCCGCACGATATTGCAGATTCGGAATCTCGTCGAACAAAAAAAGGCCGAATGGATCGATATTGCGCTCAGCGTCCCCGATATCGAAACTTACCGCCCCTATCTTGAGCGGGAACTGAAAAATTACTGCGTACCGTTCGTCATCCGTTCAGGCGTTCCGCTGTCGGCAAACGGCGCGGGGGCGGTTTTTCGGCAGATAAAAGATTGCTATGCCTCCGATTTCTCATTCGAGAGCGTCCGCTCCCTTTTGCAAAATGAGTATATTCCGTGGAAAACGCTTAATCCGGAGGCGGCAAAACGGTCGGCCGCATTGGATTTCCGCATTTTAAAGGAGAATCTTGTGCGCGAAGGGAGCCGGATGCGCTGCTTGTGCCCGTACACAGGCGCGGACGGAAAGCGCGTCGACGTGTGGGAAGCGTCGCTTCGAGCAACGGTGGTAAACGAACTGGAACTCCGTTTTTACCTCAGCCTGAAAAACGATATTATCCGGCTGTGCGAAGCGGCCGATTTTGACGGCGTGCGCACGGCATGGTTTGAGTTTAAGGGGCGCTACCTTGCCGAAGACGATTTTTCTTCCGCCGCCGACAATATCATCAGCCGCTGTATCGTCGAACTGTCCGCGCTTTCGGACATAGAGAGAAAGTATGCGCTTTCGGCGCGCCTTTCGCATCCGTATGATTTCTTTTTGAACGAACTTGCCTCAAAAACCTACCGCCCGCAGGAAAAAATAAACGGCATTTCCGTCTTTCCCTACCGGCTTGCAGCCCAATCGCACTTTCTCTTCCATTTTGTCATCGACGCCTCGCAGAAAAATCTTTCGGTGCAATACGATTATCTTTCGTTTTTGAGCGCGGCGAAACGGCGCGCACTGCACATCGACGGCGGCGCATGGAAAACCGACGCATCCCCGTATTTTATCCGGCTGTACGCAAAAGATTCCGGAGGCGAAACGAACTTCTCTTACGGAGAGCACGGTTTTTCAGGCTTTGCGATCGCGCATAACGCGCTGACGCTTTATAAAGAAGAAAAAAACAGCCCGCTCGCCGCACTTGATAGCGGCGACTTTATCAAGCGGGAGCACGACTGGCTGTTAGGCCGCGCGTATGCGCCGGAGCGATTGACCGGCCGACAAAAAGATGCGTTTTCGCGTTGGCAGACGGCGCGCTCCGGTACGGGCGGCCATCCGCTTTCGCCGATTGTCATACGGAAAGCGCGCGCGGTACTTTTTGAAAACCGGCGACAGGAAACGGACGGGGAGCCGCTCCTCATGACGATTACACAATCCGACATGAACAATTTTTTTCCGTGCCCGCGCAAGTGGCTCTTTAAAACTGCTCTTGCGCTCAAAGAAGATTCGCTCGATACGGATCTGATGTCGGTTTTCGATATGGGGATTGTTAACCACGCCGTGCTCGAACGCTTTATGCGCCCGTATCGGGAAACGGGGCGGCGCCTTCCTTCCGTCACGGCCGAAGGCGTTTTTGCCGATGAGTCGGCGATTCAGGCCGAAATTGCTAGGATTACCGGCTCCGTCATTTGCAGTCCCCAAATGCCCTTTTCCGAAAGCGCTCTGGCAAAAGAAACGCTCTTGTGCCAGCGGAACGCAATCGCTTCAGGCATCCTCGACTTTCTCCATACGATGCTGAAAGCGCGTAAAGACGGCGGATTCGGCGGCACGGCGGTCGATGCGCTTGAGCAATCCTTTGCCGCTCCGGATCCCGGCGGGCTTTGGCGCTACTTCGGGCGCATCGACTGCGTGCTGTCGGAGGAAGACTCCTATATCATCGATTACAAAAATACCGGAGTTCCGAAAATTGCCTCCTGCATCGCGGATGAAGAGGGGGCGCTTTCAAACTTTCAAATCCCGCTGTACGTTTTTTTAATCGACGCGCAGCGGCAAAAAGAAACGGTAAAGGCGCTCTTTTTTTCCGTGCGGGATAAGAAAGCGACCTTTATCGTCAATGCGGATCGTAAGGGGCGAGAGGGCGCAAAGACGCCGGAGGACTTTAAGCCGACTGTCGACGCTTTTTTAGCCTACGCAAAACGGTTTTATGACAAAGCGGAGCGCGCAGATTTTACTCCGGCGCGCGATACGTCGGATCGCTATAACGCAGTGCGGCCGTTTGAACACTGCACCGAATGCAGTTACGCTTCAATCTGCCGGACGCTGTACAGAATTGCCGCGTCTCCAATCGAATCGACGGCGCAGGGAGGACGATGATGAGCGAACGTTATGCCTATCTTTCGCTGCTTGAACGCGCGCTCGACGCGGTGCAAAAAGAAGTGTGCTGCCGGACGGAAAACACGGTGGTCGCTGCGGGAGCCGGTTCGGGGAAAACGCAGACGCTTGCAACGCGCTTTGCCTGGCTTGTAATGTCGAACGGCATTCGGGCCGAAGAGATTTTGACGCTCACCTTTACGAATAAAGCCGCTTCGGAAATGTACAGCCGCATTTACGAAACGCTCAAATACTTTGCCGCGCATCCGGCCGTTCCTCCAAAAGAAAAAGAAAATGCCGCGCGCGCCGCTGCATCCTTTGCCGGAGCGCATATTCAAACGCTCGATTCATACTGCGCATCGCTGGTGCGGAAGGCCGCTGTCCGATACGGAATCCGCCCCGATTTTTCCGCCGGCTCATCCGACACAAGCCGCAGCATTAAGGACGCAGCTTTTTCGTTCATCTTACAGTACCGAAACGATCCTGCCGTGCAGTTTTTTGCCGAAGCCGGAAAGCTCCAAGATTTTGCGGAAAATCATTTTGCAAAGATTATCGAAGAGTGCTCTTCTCTCGCCGACGATGCAGGCGTCTTCGCAGGTTTTCTTCCCGTTCAGAAAAAAATTATCAGAGAAGCGTGGAATGCCGGAACTGCCGAGCTCCATTCCCTCATATCTGATCTGTATGCCTGCCTTGAAGAAGGCCGAGCAAACGGGAGCGACCCGTATTTCGATGCGCTTTCCGCCCTTTTAGCGGCGATGCCCGAAACGTTCCGCATCGTGGAAGCGGATGCGATTGAAAGCGATCAGCGCATCGCGCAGGGAGCATCTGAGCTTTCGCGCTGGGCGGAACAGGTTTCGGCGCTCAAATCCGGCAGACGCAGTCAAGCAGCGCTCCTTAAAGAAGTTGCCGCCGCGCACAAAGCGCTCAACACTTTTATCGAAGCCGAATTGCAGCCGCTTTCGGCATTTATAGGCGGTTATGCGTATACCAAGCGGTTTTTTGAATTGCTCGACGAATTTAAGACGGAAATTGATGCGAAAAAGCGGCGGACGGGCAAACTGACTTTCCGCGACGTGTCGGAAATGGCACTGAAAATCCTGTCGGAACAAAAAGATATCCGCGCGGAGGAAAAACAGGCGTATTCAAAAATTATGATCGACGAGTTTCAGGACAATAATGCGAAAAACCGCGACCTTTTATTCCTGCTTTCGGAGCGTTCCGACGTTCTGACGGATATTCCGCCGCATTCGCCCGATTCCATTCGGCAGGCGCTCAAAGAAAATCTTGTCGGCGATAAGCTTTTTTTTGTCGGAGACGAAAAGCAGTCAATCTACAAGTTCCGCGGCGCGGACGTTTCCGTATTCAATGAGCTTACGGACGACCTGCACGTTCCGCCGCTCAAAATGGTTTACAATTACCGCTCATCGCCTGCGCTTTTGTCGTCGTTTAATCTTTTGTTCGGCGGCTTTGGAGCGGACGGAAGCGGGCAAAAGCCGGCCGTCTTTGATGCCGCTCCGGAAGAACGTTTTGAAGCTGCCTACCCGCTGTCCTCCTGTGCAAAAAAGCCTGTCGCGAAAACCGGTGCCGCCGTCTCTCCCGCCGTTTTGAATGCGGATTCGGTGCCCGTTCACGTGTGCTTGGTCAATGAAAACGCGCTTACCGCAGAGAAAAAGCTTATTGCATCCGATCACGTCGAATATTTGGATTCCGATGATCAGCAAGCGTATTTTATTGCCGAAAAAATTCAGTCGCTCTATGGAGGACTTCCGGAAGATAAAAAATCGTACGCCTCCTTTGCAATCCTCGACTTCCGCCGGACGCACCGCGCAAAGCTCACCGGCTGGCTCGGCCGCTTCGGCATTCCGTATACGGTTGACGTGCAAAAGGGTGTGTTTTCCGAAGCGATTGTCAACGATTTTTATGCGTTCATCCGCCTGTGCGTCTACCCGTCCGACACAACGGCCTTTGCCGCCGTTTTGCGCGCCCCCTTTACCGGCATGAGCGTCAACGGCACGCTTGCAACGCTTGCGCTCTTTGAAAACGCCCTTCCGTTTGCGGACGAACAGACGGAAGCCGTGCAGGATGCGCTTGAAGCGGACGATTTTGAAAAATACGCTGCGGCCAAAGCCTATTACGCGGAAAAACGGCGGACGGTTTTAAGTCAGCCTTTAACCCGAACGGTAGAAGAGATGTGGTACGATACGGGCTACCGCTATGAGACGATGGTAGATCCGGCCGTCGACTTGCTCGGAGAACAGTTCGACTTGCTCTTTGAGCTTTCGCGCCAATGCGATGCGGACGGAAAAAGTCCCGCGTGGTTTGTCGATCAGCTTGCCGCACTGCGGAAGCAGGAAAAGTCGTCGTTTGCGGACAGCGCCGATATTTCTGCCGGCGATATTGAATATCCGGTCGAAAGGGGAGATGCCGTACAGCTTATGACGATTCATAAAAGTAAAGGCTTGCAATTTGCGTACGTCTTTATCGTCGGCTGTTTTAAAAAACCGCGCGCATTCGGTATGCAGGAAATTTTCTTTTTTGACGAAGCGACCGGCGTTTCTTTAAAACCGCGAAACGGCGTAAAAGATTATTTTTTCCTCAGGCAAAAGGAGCGCGCCGACAAAAAGAGCGCTGCGGAATGGAAGCGGATTCTATATGTCGCCGTCACCCGTGCCGAGCAATCCGTTTTTATCATCGGCGGGGCAAAAAAGCATACGGACAGCGCCCAGTACTCTCCGCTTGAAAGCGTAACGGATTTTTATTACCCGAATGTTTTAGCAAGCGCCGATGCAACGCCGCGCACCTTGTTTGAAAGCGGCGCGCCGTTCGACCTCACTTTTGTGCCGCTTCAAGAAAAGCGCGTCCTCTACACGGCGCACCGCGCGCGCACCGCGCAAAAAATCTTTCACACTCCGACAGAAAAAGAGCGCGCGTACGAAGCGGCCGATACGGTTACCTGCGTTCCGTCCGATCTCCGCAGAATTACGCCGAGTTCGCTCGAATCGCTTCCGCTCTCCTCCGCCGCACCGATGCCGTATGCGAAAGCGGAGTCGGATGCGAGCGCTTCGGGGTTATCCGGAGCGGATTTCGGGACGCTCGTGCACGATTGTCTGTACAAATGGGCGGGCGGAAGTAAAATCGAATCCTATGAGCCGCCGGCTGCGCTGCTTAAAGGCGTCGCAAAAAAGGAAGGGAGCGCGTACACTGCCGAATGCATCCGGCTTTGCACGGTTTTTGCAGAATCGGAAACGGGCAGGGAATTTATGCAAGCAAAACAAGCCGGACGCTTTTACCGCGCCGAATGGGGTTTTAAAAATGCGCGCGGCGGAAAGATTATTGTCGGTTCAATGGATTTGATTTTTGAAAATGCCGATCGCACTTATACGATTGTCGACTACAAAACGGATAGCGCCTTTGAACCGGAGCGCTACTACGCGCAGCAAGCGTGCTACAAACGCGCAGCCGCCGCCCTCCTGCATGTTCCGGCTGACAGGATAAAAAGCGTCCTCTCCTTTCTCCGCCACGAAAAAACGGCGGACGGCTGCCCAGATCCGGTATAAATCAAAGTGTAGGCGCCGCCTAAAAAGCGGACTGCCTCCTATTGCGGCCGCTCCTTTTCCGGCAGCGCAGTTTGCTCATTGCGCCTTGATCCACTCTTCCAATGCGGCAAGCAGTTTGTCAAGCGGCATTTGGCTCCGCTCGCTCATCATTTTGACGGTCGCCTTCTGAATCATAATCCGGGCAAGCGGCGTTTGCAGCATCTTAAATGCAGGATTTATCTTCGGAAGTTCGGCTTTCAATGCGGGATAAGCCGCAAGTAAATCCGAAAGTTTTGTTTCCGCCGAAAGCAAAAGCGCCTTCTTCGGAGCGGGCGTAGCTTCGGATTCGCTATCCGCTTTTGAAATCGTATCCTTATTTTTCGGAGCGCATTCCGATTCGTCCGCTTTCCGGGCATTCTCCCACGTCAAAAGCGTCCGCGAGCCTTCAAGACTTCTGATATGCGTACAATCCTGCATCATTTCAAGCACGCCGCGGAAGACGCCGGAGGAATCGCGCACGGCAACGTAGCAGATGTAAATAAAAAGTCCGGGCTTATTTATCCAAAATTCTGCAAAATCTTCCTTTCCGCTCCGAAATTTTTCAATGATTTCTTCCACAATGTGGACGCTCGCCTTCGGATGGCAATTTTGCACGTGCCGCCCGATGACATTTTTGCTGCGCGGGAACACCCGATGCGCTGTATCGGAATAAAAACAAACAAGATCGTTTTCATCGACGTAGGAAATGTCTACCGGTAAATGCTTGTAGATTAAGTTGACTTGATCGAGCGTGAGGTTTCCGGTTGAAACGGCAAGCTTTTCGTCAGATGCGCCGGATGCATAGCTGTATTTTTGTAAAAGAGAGAGCAGTTCCGCCTGAAATCCGCCGCGCGCATCCGCCTCCCGCTTTGCTTCCCGATCGCATTCACCATCGCGCGCATCTTCTCCGTCCTCAATCCACGCAAAACCGATTTCCCGATCGCCGTCTTTCATTGCTTCAAATTCATCCGGACGGATCAGAGCAAGCGCCGTCGGATACAAAATCGTATTTTCTTTTGCCGTCAAGTCGCGCACGTCAGCCATAATCGCAGTCTGCGCCGCAATGAACTCATCATCCTGATCGGCATCCAACAGGGCGCGCGCATTTTTTATTTCATCCCGGACAAAATCATCCAACGTCCACATCGTTTTCGTTGGACGGTCAAAACCTTTGCGCTCCAAAACGGAATACAGCTGGTTTTGCTTGCGCGAAAAATGAATCTTGTATGCAGAAAGCCGGTCATAAATCTCAAGCCACTGATTTTTAATAAGCGGATACTGCACAAGATCTTCAATTTCACGCATGATGGCCAAAACCACATCGTTTTCGCGGTAATAGCGCATCAGCGGGTGGGTGGCCGGTAAATCCGGGCGGGACGTATCCATGATATCTTCAAAGAGCAGGAGTGTTTTTTGAATATCCTCTTTCCGGCATTCGTCGTCTTCAAAATCCTTTAATTCCTGCTCGGAAAGCGCAATTTCCGCCGGCGTCAGCGTCCGCACCTTCTCCCGTAACAGCCGTTTCGCTTCGTCAAGGCTCATGCGGCCGCTGTCATATGCGGTTTTTATTTCCAAAACAGCCGCAAGCTTCTTGTCATCGATATTTTTCAGATGATTTCTCATACTTTCCATAGGTCACCTCGCGCATTCTAATCCGATACGGCAAAATCCTACTGAGCGGCGCCTGCGCTGTCAACTTTGCAGGCGCGCCGGTTCCGTATGCAGGAAGCGGCGGTTTCGGAAAATGTTTAGAGCGGAAGAGTATTTGCAGAAGGGAACGGAAAGGGATGATATATCCGCCATATCGGCAAAAAGGCGCCGGATACGCCGCTTACGCATCCGGATTTACACATTGAATTTAAAAAACAGCACGTCTCCGTCTTGAACGACATAGTCTTTGCCTTCGACCCGGTATTTGCCCGCTTCTTTTATTTTTTGCTCGGAACCGTATTGGCGTAAATCGTCGATCGTATACGCTTCCGCTTTGATAAAGCCTTTTTCAAAATCCGTGTGAATAACGCCGGCGGCTTTGGGCGCCGTATCTCCGGAATGAATCGTCCACGCGCGGCATTCATCGCTTCCGCCCGTAAAGAACGTCCGTAAGCCCATCAGCTTGTACGCTTTCCGCGCAAGAATGGCAAGCCCCGATTCCTTAAGCCCCGCAGCTTCCATAAAATCCTTGCGGTCGGCTTCGTCGGCGATTTCGGAAAGCTCCGCTTCGAATTTGCCGGAAATTACGACTACTTCCGAGTTATCTTCCGCAGCGATTTTCCGCACGACTTCAACGTAATCGTTTGTTCCGCTTGCAATCGTCCCTTCATCGATATTTGCAACGTAAAAAAGCGGTTTCATCGTTAAAAGAAACATATCGCGGACGGCAAGTTTTTCTTCATCGGAAAGAGACGCCTGCAACGCGCGTTTCCCGTCTTCAAGGAGCGGCTTGATTTTTGCGACGGCGCTTGTCCATGCAGCAAGTTTTTTCTCCTCATCCTTTCCCAGCGCGCGGATCGACTTCGTTACCTTTTCCTGCCGCCTTCGGATTGTTTCAAGATCGGCGAGCGCAAGTTCCATATTTATCGTCAAAATATCGCTTTCAGGATCGATGGACGCTTCGGTATTTGCATTTTCGCGGACATGCATGATGTCGGGATTATCGAAACAGCGCACGACATGGGCGATGCAGGCCGTTTCCCGAATATTTGCAAGGAATTGATTGCCGAGCCCTTCGCCGCCGGAGGCTCCTTTTATAAGCCCCGCGATATCGACGAACTTTACCGTAGCCGCCGTTTTCTTTTTCGGCTGATTGACCGCGCACAAAAAATCAAGCCGCTCGTCCGGCAGATCGACGATGCCGATATTCGGATCAATCGTACAAAACGGAAAGTTTTCCGCCTGCGCCGGGGCGGCGGTCAGTGCAGAAAAAATAGTCGATTTTCCGACGTTCGGCAGTCCGACAATTCCGCAATCCAATGACATAAAAACCTTCCTTTTCCGTCTTAAAAGCCGTCCGCGTCTTTAGGCTGCGGAGGCACGGTGTATATTTTCCGAATATAAAATCGATTTATTTTACCGCAACGACGCCTGCGCGGGTATCAACGATGCGCTTCATATCCACAAGGCTCGTTACAATGATGTAAGTGTCGTAGACTTCAAGTTTCCGCCGCTCTACAAAACGGTTGATTTCATCGCGGACGACATCCGGCACTAAGCCTGCCCAATGCGCAATGTCTGCGGTGGTGACGTTAAAGCGGTGCGGCTTATCGTCAGAAAGCTGCGACGGATACATTTCGTTGAGCATGAGGAACACATCGGCAAGACGCGCCTGAAAATCTTTTATGACAAGGATTCTAAAGCGCCGCTTTTGATCGTAAATACGTTTGCAGAATAATTTAAGCAGATTCAGCGCAAGCTGCGGATTACCGGTTATGAGCGTCGCAAAATTTTCCTTGCTGAATTCAAGGCATTTTACCTGCGTTTTTGCAATGCAGGTCGCCGAGCGCGGAGAGTTATCCAAAATCGCCATCTCGCCGAAAAATTCGCCGACTTTTAAAATATCAAGATTTTTTTGCGAACCGTTTGCGCACTTTAAAAGCTGTACCGTTCCACTTTGAATCAAATAGAACGTGTCGCCCGGTTCGTATTCGGAAATGATTACCTGTCCCGGTTCATAGTTTTTTGAAAAACGCTCGAAAACCGGAAGATCGAATTGCTTTATCAATCCTTCCGCCGGTTCCACATCGCACGTTTCTTCCGCAACGATGCGGTGTTTTATTTTTTCATTGCACATGCGAGCATCGTTGAAAAGTTTTGAAATTTCAAACTTATACGGAGTCTTCGGAAACACTTTTAAGATTTTAATGCATACGTCGCAGCAGGAACGGAATTGCTCATCATCAAAAAAACTTTTAGCAACGGCGAGCATACTGGTCTCTTGGTCTGCCGGCGTACTGTCAAGGATGGATTCCGTTTTACGGTGAATCTGACGCAGCTGATTTGAAAATACCCGGAGCATTTTCATGATGATCGTTTTGTTTTCGCTGAAAAGTTTTTCAAATTCCTGCACCGAAAGGCAAACCGCCGCACTATCGGTGAGCACTGTTGCCGTTTCTTCCCGCGGAAAATGCCCCAAGGCAGACTTTACGCCGAAAAACTCCCCCGCCTTTACGTATTCGGTTACGGGCTTTTTTGTTTCTATATCAATACTGGACAGGAGCACCTGCCCACGCTGCAAAATGAACACCCGCTCATCCTGATCGCCTTCAAAATAGGGAATTGAACCTTTTGTATATTGCATAACTTTTGGCATAGTTACTCCGTCCAATCTGCTGTAGATTTTCCAAATTATATCATAACGGAAAAAATTATGCTATGCTTACGGACATGGTTGATCTTCATACGCATACGAGCGCATCCGACGGTCAGTACGCGCCGGCGGCGCTTGCGGAAAAAATGAGCGAGTTGAATATTTCGGTATGGGCGGTTACCGATCACGATACGGTTGCAGGCCTTTCGGAAGCGAAAAGGGCGGCGGCCGAACGGGGAATCGTCTTTGTTCCCGGAATTGAATTGAACATCGAACGGCCGGGCTGCGAATTCCACCTGCTGGGGCTCGGGCTGCAAACGGTTGCGCCCGCATTGTCGGAGAGCATCCGCCAATTACAGGAATCCCGCATTGCGCGGAACCGTGAAATTATCCGCCGGATGAATGAAGACGGCTTTTCGGTCACGCTTGAAGAGCTTACGCGCGATTTTCCGGCAGACAGCTTGGGGCGGCCGCATATCGCCAAGTGGCTTGTGGACAATAAGGTCGTGCGCCATGTGCAGGATGCATTTGAAAAATATCTTGCGCGCGGAAAGCCGTGGCACATAGAACGCGTCGGAGCCGATTTGGATACGGCGGTGCGGGCCATTTACGATTCGGGCGGCCTTCCGGTCATCGCCCATCCGCTTTCGCTCTATCTCTCATGGCCTAAACTTGAAGAGGCGCTGGCCGACTTTAAGGCGCGCGGCGTTGCAGGACTTGAAGCCTATCATCCGGGCGCCCGTCCGATTGACGGAGAAAAACTTGAAGCGCTTGCGCGGAAGCTCGGATTTTTTATCACCGCCGGAAGCGACTTCCACGGAGAATTGGTGCGCAAAGACAGAAAACCCGGCAGAGCGAGCGGCGGCATGAAAATCGAAGACAGATTTTGGACGGACGAATTAAAACCCGAGCTCGAAAAGCAAGGCTGGACGTTTTGATTTGACCGAACGCGTTTCTTCTTCGGCGCACATCACCGTTTTCTTCCATAATACTGTGCAAGAATATGCCGCTTGGAAAAATATGTTGGAGAATCCGCAACGGCAGGAGAGGCAGACGGACTTCCGTGCCGAAGCCTGAGACTTCGGAAGCGTATACGGTGCATACTTTGTTACAAAACGGACGAGAATCATCATTACCATGCCGGATAGTTTTTATTCGGACTTTGACCTGAAGAAGCCGCCGATTTTGTGCTATACTCCGTCCATGCTCATGTATGTGATGAATTCCCTGCCGTGGGTTTGGCTTACGGCGATGGTGGCGCTGCTGGTTGTTGAGGCGTTTACGTTTAATCTGACGACCGTGTGGGGTGCGCTTGCGTGCGTTCCGCTGATTTTTATTGCGCGTACGCCGCTTGCGTTCAAGTGGCAGCTGCTCATTTTCGTAACGCTCACGCTCGCTCTGATTCTTTTTACGCGTCCGCTTGCCGTCAAAAAACTCAAAATTGCAAAGACGAACGTCAACGGACTTGCAGGACAGACCGTCATCGTCGTCAAAGCGATAGAGACGGTCGAAAAAGGAGAAGTGAAAAGCGACTCCGGTGTGGTGTGGAGCGCAAAATCCGAAGACGGAAGCGCGATTCCTCTGGGGGCGGCGTGCCGGATCGTCTCCGTAACCGGCAACACGCTTATCGTAACCGTCAAAACGGACGGCGGGGAGGTCGACAGCCGGCAGGAATCGCCGTAGCGGGTGTGCATATCGACGGGAAAGGCGCTGTCCGATTGCAAAAAGACGCCCCGCCGGCAGTCGAAAAGTTTTGGAGCGGCGGAACCGATATGATTGCCATCCCCTGTTGCATTACGGAACGGCGGAGCTAGTCAGAGCGGAAGATGCAGCTTCTTCTGTCGTTTAGTTGGGAGATAGGTTGAAATGTGCGGCGAAAACGGCGCGGCTTATTTCAACGTGAGTTTGCAGTCCGTGTAAACTTGTATATTTGGTTGCCGTTTCTCATTCCGTGCGGAAAGGAACGGCGAAAAGCTCGGGCGGAAGTCGAAACTTCCGTCGATTTTTTAGGAGGTAATATGAATTATGTGTTGGCGGCGTTGATTGCCGTGGCGGCGGTGCTGATTGTCAGCAATATTCGGATTGTTCCGCAGTCGTTTGCGTTTGTGATTGAACGGCTCGGCGCGTACCAGATGACGTGGCAGGTCGGCTTGCATGTCAAGTTTCCGTTTATCGACCGGATTGCGAACAAGATTTCGCTCAAAGAAAAGGTGCTCGACTTCCAGCCGCAGCCGGTCATTACGAAAGACAATGTAACGATGATGATTGATACGGTTGTCTATTTCCAGATTACCGACCCCAAATTGTACACGTACGGCGTTGAGCGTCCGATTAACGCGCTTGAAAACTTGAGCGCGACGACGCTGCGCAACATCATCGGCGATCTTGAACTTGACCAGACGCTCACCAGCCGCGACGTGATTAACACGAAGATGCGGAGCATTCTTGACGAGGCGACCGACCCGTGGGGGATCAAAGTAAACCGCGTCGAAGTGAAAAACATTATTCCGCCGGAAGCGATTAAAGAAGCGATGGAAAAACAAATGCGCGCCGAACGCGAACGCCGCGAGTCCATTTTGATTGCCGAGGGCAAAAAGCAGTCGGAAATCCTCATCGCCGAAGGGAAAAAGCAATCGCTCATTCTTGAAGCGGAGGCGCAAAAGGAAGCCGCCATTCAAAAAGCAAAAGGAGAAGCCGAAGCGATTTTAGAAGTGCAGCAGGCCAAAGCGCAAGGCTTAAAGATGATTCGCGAGGCGGGCGCGGATGAAGCGGTTATAAAACTCCGGAGCCTTGAAGCGTTTGAAAAAGCCGCCGACGGGCAGGCAACAAAAATCATTATTCCGTCGGAAATACAAGGGCTTGCAGGACTTGTTACCGGAGCTATGGAACTTGCCGCAAAGACGGCAAAATAACGCGCTTTACAAGCGGGACAGCTTGCCGCGCCGAGAGAGTTTTTGCGGCGAGGCGGCGCAGAGGGCTCTGCTGACGGCAGCAAATGCCGTCTAAAATCTTGAGAGGCGCGGTGCTTGCCGTTTTTCATTCTTCCGGCTCAGGAACGCGGAAACACAGTCCGTCATCCTGCGCCGCTTTGCATAAAATCGTTGAACGTTTGCCGAAAATCAGCCGCTTCCGGTATATGCGCGGCGCATATCGTCTCCGCCCCTTCGATATCCGCGATAGTCCGCGCGGTTTTTAGGCAGCCGGCTTCCGCGCGCGGAGAAAGCTCATAGCGGCTGACGGCTTTTTCCCAAACGGTTCGCGCACCGTCTTCCGCCGCGCAGAATTGCAACGTTTCGGCAGGGCTTAAAGCCGCGTTGCATTTCTTTTGCCGCTTCCGCTGCGCGATAACCGCCCGCGCAAAATCCCCGTCCGTAGTTTCTCCGTCGAAATAGTCGATTTTTGTTCATCAAGACTTTCGTTTTCCACAAAGACGCGTAAGGCCTTTGGCCGGCCCACGTGAAGAAGCGGGAATTGACATTTTATCTCATTTTTAATAACATTGTTATCACTCAATATTTTTATTATGTGCGCTATCGTCCGGTCGAGGTAACGCGGGCGCCGCTTCTTTCCCTTATTATAGGAGAAAAGCGAAAGCGGCGGCGCATACCGTGCTGCATTCGGAACGGTCGGCCGGAGGCGCATACCAATACTAAAGGGGCGGATATGAAATTAAATCGCATCAATCAGCTATTTCGGAAAATCGTGCAATTTCAGCTTAAATTGCGCGGACTTTTTATTGCCCTCGTCGTTTTGCTGACTGCGGCAGGGGCGCTCGGACTCAAAAACATCGAGATGGTCAGCGGCGAAGAGGATTTTATCGAAACGGCTGCAACGGACAAGGCGAAAATCCAGCGGTTTGAAGAGCTTTTCGGCAATAATGACTCAATCGTTTTGCTTGTCGAATCGGACGATGTGTTTCAAAGAGAAGTACTCCAAATGATTCATAACATCGGTAATGAGCTTTTGGAAAAAGTGCCGTACGCCGATTCCATTACCTCAATTACCGACACCGATATTACCGTCGGTACGGAAGACGGCATGGAAATCCGTAATCCCTTCCGCGACGGCATTCCCGAAAGCGCGGAAGCGTTGCAAAGCGCCAAAGACTTTATCCTCTCTCGGAAGTCGATCGTTAACAAACTCGTGTCGGCCGACGCAAAAGAAACGTGGATTGTGCTTTCGCTCAAACCGTATCCGGAGCGGGAGGTGTGGTCAAAAACAGAGCGCATCGATCCGCTGTTCCAAGACGGCAAAGCGGCAATCGCGGTTGTCAATCAGGATCAATACAAAAGCCCCGCCTACACGATAAAGGCAGCCGGCCTACCGTACACGGAAACGGAAGAAAAGGAAGTGATGGGGCGCGAAGCGTCAAAAACCGTGCTTTTAGGTTTTGTCTGCATGATTGTCCTTCTGATGGTCTTTTCAAAGTCCTTACGCGGCACCGTTGTTCCGATCTTTGCAACGGGAGCTGCTATCGTAACGGTATTCGGCTTTATGGGGCATCTGCATATTTCCCTTTACACTTCGATGCTTTCGTTGCCGGTTGTGCTGACGATGGCCTTGTCGGTCGGCTACTCCATTCATCTGGTCAATTCGTTTAAGCACTATTTTTACCGGAGCGGCAAGCGGCGCGAATCGGTTATTGATGCGGTGGAAAACACCGGCTGGCCGCTTTTCTTTACCGTTGTAACGACGGTCGTTTCGCTCCTTTCCTTTCTGACCACAGAACTCCGCCCGACGCGCTGGGTCGGCGCTGCGTGCGCATCGATGGTTTTTGCCGTCTACCTGTACGTTTCAATTCTCATCCCGATTCTGATGAGCTTCGGTAAAGATATGGAAGTCGGCAAAAATAAAAACGCCGCTTCATTTCAAAAGCTCGACGACTTTTTTGAAAGCTTTGGGAACAGCGTCATTCAAAAGCGCCGGCCGATTCTCATCGGGTTCGGTATAATAACTGCGCTGTGCATTCCGGCGCTTTTTCTGATTGAAGTCAACATGGATTCTTTTAAGTTTATGGGGCTGCGCATTCCGTATGTGCGCCGCATTTACGAAATTACGCAATCGCAGCTCGGCTCGAATTTCAATTACAACGTTATGCTGACTTTTCAGGAACAGGATGCGGTAAAAGATCCAGAGACGCTCAAAACGCTCGATGAACTGACCGAAAAGATCGGATCATTCAAATTGACGAAAAAAAATAACAGCGTGCCGAAAGTCTTTTCCGTTCTCGATATCGTCAAGGAATTGAATCAAACAATGAATGCGGATATGCCCGAATTTTATACGATTCCCGATGATGCGGGCGTACTGACGGAGCTGCTGTTTTTGTATGAGCTTTCAGGAGGTTCGGCTGCGCGCTGGGTTGACGACGAATACCGCACCTTACGCATGAACATCGACGTTAAACACTTTGACGGCAACGAAATCGTCTCCAATCTGCAAGACATCCGCGCATTTTGTGCCGAACGCTTCCCCGATGCCGATTGTTTTTTAGTCGGACCTGCCGTGCAGTTTGCCGAAACCAACAACAAAATCGTTATCGGCGAGCTGACATCGTTTATCGCCTCTTTAATTTCCATCGCCGTTTTGATGATACTGGTATTCGGCAGCGTCAAAATGGGATTGATCGGGCTCATTCCGAACCTCATGCCGCTCCTCGTCATCGGCGGAATCATGGGCTATTTGCGCATTCCGCTTGACATGATAACAATGACGATTATGCCGATGCTTTTGGGAATTGCCGTCGACGACACCATTCATTTTACCAACCATTCAAAATTTGTTTTTGAAAATCGCGCGTCCTACCGGCTCTCCGTAACGGAAACCTTCCGTTCAATCGGTAAAACGCTCGCAATGACGACCGTCATCTTGTCCATAACGTTTTTAATGTACCTCACGTGCAAGATCGATACGCTCCTGCGGCTCGGACTCCTTGCCGCCGTCGGCCTCCTGTCGGCGCTCGCCGCAGATTATTTGGTAACGCCGGTTTTAATTTACCTGACGCGTCCTTTCGGCAACGGCGGAGATGTGCCAGGGGCGTGCGAAATAAAGGAGCACTTGAAAGATTAACTTGCTCGACCGCACGCCGCCAGTTTTCCTTTACGGAAAACTGGCGAGATATGCTGTAGGTCGGACGATAATGTTAAATCTGTCAAATAAATCTTTTCCCGCCCCCAGCTTTCCGCGCCGTCTAGCCGGTTTGCTTTATGCAAACCGGAAGCGGACGCGGGCGTGCGGGTTGGAGAGGCACTAATGGATTTAATAGCTCGACCGCACGCCGCCAGTTTTCCTTTACGGAAAACTAGCGAGATATGCTGTAAGTCGGGCGATAATGTTAAATCTGTCAAATAAATCTTATCCCGCCCTCAGCTTTCCGTGCCGTCTAGCCGGTTTTCTTTGCGCAAACTGTAAGCGGATGGACGGCAACGTTAAATCTGTCAAATAAAATTTCTCCCGCCCTTCAGCTCCCGTACCAGCTCGCCGGTTTGCTTTATGCAAACCGGAAGCGGGCGGCGGCGTGCGGGCTGGAGGGGTACTAAAGGATTTAATAGCTCGACCGCACGCCCCCAGTTTTCCCTTCAGGAAAACTGGCGAGATATGCCATAGGTCGGACGATAACGTTAAATCCATCAAATAAAATTTATTCCGCCCGCCTCGCCCGCCGTCTATTCCTTTTCGGCGGAAAGCGTATATAATGCGCGCCATGTCAGAATACAATGAAAATACGGTTTATATCATAGATTCCTACGGATTGATTTTCCGCTGTTACTTTGCCTTTATCAGCCGACCGCTTACCAATGCGTCGGGAGAAAATATTTCCGGATTGTTCGGGTTTTTCCGCAATCTGCATGCGGTCATCGAGCACTACCGGCCGAACATGCTGCTTGCAGCCTTCGATTCAAAGACGCCGACTTTCCGCCATCAAATGTATGCCGAATACAAGGCGACGCGGAATAAAACGCCCGACGATCTCCATGCGCAAGTTCCGTGGATTGAAGACATTCTGAATGCGCTGGGCGTTCCCGTGCTGCAGTGCGACGGCTATGAAGCGGACGATATTATCGCCACCGTCGCAAAAAAGTGCGCGGCCCTCAAGCGTCCCTGCCGCATCCTCAGCGGAGACAAGGATTTAATGCAGCTTGTCTCCGATAATACGCAGATTCTAAAACCCTCTCCCGGCGACATTTGGAAGGTTACCGACGCCGACGGTGTAAAGGCTGAATGGGGCGTAAATCCGCTGCAGCTGTTGGATTTGCTTGCGCTTTACGGAGACGCCTCCGATAACATTCCCGGCGTAAAAGGAATCGGGGTCAAAACGGCCGATAAGCTGCTTTCCGAGTACGGCGATTTGGACGGCATCTACGCGCATTTGGATGAAATCAAAGGAGCGGTCAAAAAAAAGCTTACGGACGGAAAGGAAAGCGCCTATTTTTCGCGGGATTTGGTGCGCCTTTGTGCCGATGTTCCGTGCGAGTCTCTCGATGCGCTCCTTGCCCGCGATAAAATCGAGCTAAACTACGCGGAGGCGGCGGAAAAATTACAGGAATACGGCGTGCCTTCCGCCGCCCGTCAGTACCGCGCGCTTTCGGACGCGCTCAAAAACGGAAGTGCTCCCCGTCCGCTTCAAGCGCATACGGATGCAGCCGCCGCACCGCAAAAACCGATCGAAAAAAACAAAGGCGACTACCGCGCCGTCTTATCGGAAGCGGAATTGGCCGCCATCATCGACGGCATTATCGAATCGGAGGATAAAACGCTTGCATTCGATACGGAAACCGATTCGCTCAACACCTTTACCGCGCATCTGGTCGGCTTTAGCATGAGCGTCAAGGCAGGAGAAGCCGTCTACATTCCGCTGCGTTCGATTGACATGTTTGAGCGGGCGGATTTTATACCGGTCGAGCGCGCGCTTTTCCACGTGGCGCGCATTTTCAACGACAAACGGCTCACTGTCATCATGCATAACGGAAAATTCGACCTAAAGATTCTCATATCGGCAGGAATGCGCCTTGACGGCGGGCGTGCGGCTTGCACGGTGTTCGATACGATGGTTGCCGCATGGATGCTTTCTCCCGACCGGGCCGGCCGCCATGCGTATGCGCTCGGAACGCTCAGCGAAACGAAGCTTGCCCTTTCCGGCATCGCCTACCGCGACATCGTGCGGCGCGGGCACAATTTTACCGAAGTTCCGCTTGAATCGGCGGTCGCCTACGCTGCCGAAGATGCGGACATGACGCTCCAGCTGTGGCACGTTTTAAAGCCCGAACTTGAAGCGCAGCATCTGTACGCGCTTTTTTCCGAATTGGAAATGCGCCTCATGCCGCTGCTGACGCACATGGAAGTAACCGGCATTCACCTTGACGCTGCGGTGCTCCGCGACTACGACCGGGAATTGGAAGACGGCGTGCTGCATGCCGAGCGGGAGATTTATGAAACGGTCGGCCATGAGTTCAATATCGCCTCCCCGAAGCAGCTGCAGGAAGTGCTGTTCGGCGAGCGGGGATTAAAGCCCGGAAAAAAGACAAAAACCGGCTATTCGACCGATACGTCCGTGCTCGAAGAACTGTCGCTCTTCGATCCGGTACCGAAAATGATCCTTGAATACCGCGAGCTCTCCAAATTGCAGTCGACCTACGTGCAAACGCTTCCGGCGCTTTGCGACAAAAACGGGCGCGTCCATCCCGATTTTATTCAAACCGGAACGGCAACCGGCCGCCTTTCGTGCCGCGATCCCAATCTTCAAAACATTCCGATTAAAACCGATGCCGGAAGGCGGATTCGATCGGCGTTTACGGCCGTTCCGGGCACCGTTCTCGTTTCCGCCGACTATTCGCAAATCGAATTGGTCATCCTCGCCCACCTTTCAGGCGATGAAAACATGCGCCGCGCCTTTACCGAAAAAATCGACGTTCATAAATCAACGGCGGCGCGGATTTTCGGCGTGGACATCGATGCGGTAACGGCCGACATGCGGCGCACCGCGAAAATCATCAACTTCGGCGTGATTTACGGGATGAGTTCGTTCCGCCTGTCCAATGCGCTCGGCATTTCCCGTACTGATGCGGCGCAATTTATCGAAAATTATTTTAAAACCTATTCGGCAATCAATCTTTTTATCGAAGACACCATTCACTTTGCCGAGCACAACGGCTTTGTCGAAACAATATTCGGCCGGCGGCGTTCGATTATGAACATCAACAGCAGCAACAAGGTGGAAAAGGCTGCGGCCGAACGCGTTGCCGTCAACACTCCCGTGCAGGGAAGCGCGGCGGACATTGTAAAAAAGGCCATGCTCAGCGTTGATGATGCGCTCAAGGAAGAGGGATTGGATGCGCGGCTGTTGCTGCAAGTGCACGATGAGCTGTTACTCGAATGCGCCGACGATGAAGCGACGCTGGAAAAAACGCTTACAGTGGTCAAAGAGCGGATGGAAAATGCCGTAAAACTTGACGTGCCGCTGCGCGTTTCGATCGAACACGGAAAAAACTGGGGGCAATTCCATTGAAAGCCGTCATCTGCGTTACCGGAAAAATTGCAGCGGGAAAAAATGCCGTCTGTGCGCTTTTGGAAGAACGCGGCTACCGCTGCATTGACGCCGACACGGCAGCTCACCGCGCGCTGCAGGAAAACGAAGCGCGGATTATCGGCGTCTTTGTAGACGACGCGCAAAAAAAGCATATTGCGCTCACCGACGCAAGCGGGCGCTTAAACCGGAAAGCGCTCGGTGCGCTTTTGTTCTCCGATGAAGCCTTACTGAAACGGCATGAAGCCATCGTCTATCCTTCGATTGAGCGGCAGATCGAAGCGTTCATCGAAGCGCACCCCGACGAACCGATTGCCGTCAATGCGGCGGTTTTGTACAAACTGCCGTCCATCCTGCGCCGCTGCACGTGCATTATTTATGTCGACGCCTCAGCCGTCCGTCGCCTCTTACGCATCCGCCGCCGCGACGCGCTGCCGCTTTCCCAAATCTTCCGCCGCTTTTTTGCCCAGCGCGCGCTCTTGATCCGATACGCCCACACTGGCATTCCGCTCGTCCGCCTTAAAAATAATGCGTCCCGCCGAAAACTCGAACAGCGCCTCTCGGGAATCCTCCGCTTTTACCGCCTGGACGGTGCGGGGCAAGAGGCTCCATGACGGAAGGCGGCGCGTGCACGTTGTAAGCGCATCAATGCCGAAAAAGATTTTTCTCTGAATTTTTCTTTATATTATGCATACTGCATCGAGAGCTTGCTGCGCTATCCGGCACAAAAAATCCGATACTTACGATTCGTGGGGGATTTTTATAAAAGCGTGTCGTGACGCAAAGGACTTACCGGCGGAGGTTATCGCATGATACTCGATATTTATGAAAGACTTATCGGACGGGTTTCGCTTACGGACGAAGAGGCCGGGCGGCTCAACGATTTTTTTGCTTCGCTTACGCCCAAGGATCAAGAAGCGTTCGCCATGAAGTGGGGGCTGCCCAAGCAGCCGCCGTATGCAAAAGACCGGCTTGAAATCCTCACCGCAGTCCTGCAAATGAAAAAACGGGAGCGCACAAAATGAAAAAATATAAAAAGACCTATGAAAACTTCCGGCTCTTTTTCCGTATAGAGTATTTTCAGCTTATCCACGACTTTGAATCGGCGGAGACAATGCCTTAAACGATAAATGCTTTGCCTTGATGAATGAGGTTGAAAATAAATATTTTTATTCCGAGCTGGGACGGGAGGCCGACTTACAATCAATTTTACGGCATAAATAGATTTTCCGAATTTTTGAACAAACAGTTCTCCCGCACGAGTTTTATCTTCAATATTTTCCCTAAAATCCGCCTGAACTGGACGAGCATCCCGCAAAAAAATATCGGCAGATGTGCCGCGCCTGTGAAAATCTCCGCATCGACAAGGCGTGCGGACACAACGGCGCCGAATGGGATTGCTATGCGGACGTATTTTGGTCTTTGCTGCAGGAAGCGAGCAGCACACAGCGGAAAATAGGAGAGTCGCATTGCCGGACAAGGAGTTTCCCGTGTCGATATGTGTAAAAGAGATGACGATGGCAGAATGCAAAGACCGTGTCGCGCACCCAGTACGACAATTTAACGTTCAACTCCCGCTGCTGAAATAGCGCAGCCGTATTTAAACGGCGACTTATACGATACTGCAAAACATCGCTCAAGGAGAGGGAGACTTGACTGTTCGATTACCGACAAACGGAAACGATGAGATAACGGATTTATCGAAATATTTTAATCAAACCATTGCAAAAATCGGTACGGCGATACGGTCTGTCGGCCTCAATAGCGGCATAATGGAAAAAATCGGTAACGAGCTCGCTTCAAATATGAACGAAACGGCAAGCGCCGTACACCAAATCAGCGCTCATATCGACGACGTAAAACAACAAGCACTTACCCAAGCTGCAGGCGTTACGAAAAGCGGAGGCCGGTATTTGAGAAAATTATCGGAACGTTTAAAAGCCGCCGCTGAATGGGCGCGGCAACTTTTAGATTCGAATTTTCTTCCAAAGTTCGCAGCTATACGAGTGCGCTCCTGCATACGAATTGAACAACTTTCAAAGCTGATACTTTGTTCACCCGTTCAATTTTAAAGAACCATTAAAAAAATAAACGAACATATTGAACCGCAAGCCGAAAGCGTTGCACAATCTTCCGCTTCGGTGGACAGATGATTGCAAATATTGCGTCCATCACGCAAATATTGGAAAAAAACGATGAGCAATCAAAAACCTCGCAGCGGCTACGGGCGACGGGAAAGAGCCTTGATCGCTTCAAATAACGTTACTCAAAAAATTGCGGAGGAATTGGGCAGTCTTGTGGAAGCTTCAAGCGTTATTCAACATATTGCATCGCAGACAAACTTACGTGCGATGAATACTGCTATTGAAGCCGCTCATGCCGGAAAAGAAGGCAAGGGCGTTACCGTCGTTGCGGACGAAATGAGAAAACTCGCAGAAGATTCTGCAGCGCAGGGTAAAACAATAACGACAACGCGGGGCAGACGGGCAAGCAGCACAGGCGGTAGCTACCCGGCAAGGCTTTGAGTAGCTCATCCTTATACCATGGTTCGAATAAGGGCGCCTTCATCGTTCCGCCGTAGGTAAATGGAGCAATCAATTTACCTGTGCATTGGGCTGCGACAAGGCCTATGCGTGCGCGACGCTTGCCGCTGATGCGCATATTGAGCCATTGGCTTCGATTACTTCGGGCATATTGCCGGAACATTTGTGTTTCGATTCCGGCTTTATCGACATATATAAGCTTTTCTTTGGGAATATCTTTAATTTCCTCCAGATATGCCGCGATTTTCTCGGGATCTTGCTCTTTGTAAAACGTGCTCTTTTTTCGCGTGATACCGAGTTTTCAACACTGGTGATGCCTCCAATTAACTCTGCCCCGCCTCATACACAGCTTCTCGTCAGTTTTCAAAAGGGGAACCGGAAGCAGACGTTCGAGCCATGAGAGTACTTATTGCCCCGCGCACAATCTATTATCCGGTTTCACAATGGAGAAACCGAATAGGCTTGTACGCTAAGGCAATCATCTTTACGAAAAAGTCCACACAGAGGTAGCCCGCAGCCGACTAGCCGATTTTGCAATAGCGAAATCGGAGCAGCCTGTACGCTAAAGCGAGCATCTTTACAGAAAAATTCTGATAGGCTGCCTGCAAGCTACCGGCTCATTTTTCCTGTAGGCAAAATAAGAAGCGGTAACAGAGCTCCGTCATTATTAAGTGCCCATTTCCCCACATACAAGCCCTACCAGCCGATTTTGCAATATCAAAACTGGAGCAGGCTGTACGTTGAGCAATCATCTTTGTGGAAAAGTTCTGGAAGTCTGCCCGTAATCTCTTTGTAGAATTTCCGCTAGGAAAAGTCGATAAGGAGATTACGTGAAAGGTAGAGGGCGTGTACAGATTTTCAGTTGAGGCGGCAGTTGATATAAAATCCGGCCACCGTTTACGTTTTTTATGCGGGCGGAGGCCGATACGCTGCGTGTAAGCGGGGATGACTAGTATCTGGTGCATAGGATGTAAATTTTTAGTTGAGGTAGTAGTCTAAAACGCTATCCTAAAGCTAGAGAAGAAAAGTCCCGAGAGTCGCTAAAGTAGATAGAGTAATAAATACATACAGTAAAGATTTAAGCAAAAAGCCGTGCAGTTATCCGATGAAAGATAGGTACGCAAAGGAGCGGAAGATTTAGGCATTGTGACGGAATGGGGAAAAAGTAAAAACCACAATTGAGGTGGCAGGTTCGGAATAAGTCGAAGTGCATCAGCGAAAGAGAAACGCAACGATAGCTTGAAAAGAAAACAAAGCGCTCAAAGAGATGGTGAAGGATATTGCAAAACGCTTTGCATCTTTTCATCAAAGGTCAAAAGATTTAAAAAAAGGAAAATATTCAGTACGTATCGCTAGCACCCCTCAGCAAGAGCACGAAAGAAAAAGTTAAAGAAAACATAAAAGCAAATGCACAACTTTATTGAAAGCTAACGGATGCTCGTCTGTAATGGAAAAACATACGCTTAAAGATATTCTGTTTATTGTTCTTGTCTCAACTATAGCCAATGCCGATGAATGGGCCGAAATGGAAATCTTTGCACAGCATAAAGATCCTTTCTTGAAGCAGTATATCGATTTTGAAAACGGTATTCCCGGTCATGGTATCATCCAGCACATTATGGCGTTAATAAATTCGCTGTTCTGCAAAACCTTGTAAACAAATGGCAGGAAGTTATTAGTCAAGGTGAAACATAAACCGTTCAAAATTCATCCATAATATTGCCGGAAAAATCGTACGTGGCAATAAACGCAGAAGCGGCATACCTTCATACATTTGACAGTGCATATTGCAGTGACGGCGGGTACACGATTAGACAAACACTGACCGATGAAGAATCAAATGACATTACCTTAATTCCCGAAGTCTAAGAAGCTGTTTAAGGTCTTCTAAACAGTAGCGATATAAAAGTCCGTATCATAAATTGCAGTGTAGTATTATACTTTCTCTCGTAGGCTTTTCAAGCCACGCAAAGCTTCGTTCTACTATCCACCGTTTGAGAACTATAGCTATTTTCCTTGAAATATAACTAAAAATCCGCTATCCTCCCCATGTTGCTTACAGCAAAGACTTAAGACTCCGACTAATCGAATATCTAGAATACGGGTACACATTAGCGCAGGCTACGGCGGTATTTAAACTGCAGATCGGTACTGTTATTGCTTGGCGCAAGTGATACTGGGCAACCGGTGACGTAGAAAGGAAAGTCCGGCGGCCGGTCAATAAGAAAATTATTTCCAAAAAACTCATCGAATATGTACAAGCGCACCCTGACGCCTACCTCAAAAAAATCGTAGAAGTATTAGGATGTTGTCCGATATCAGTGCTGAACGGTTGCACAAACGCTTGATGCGATTTTGTAAAGAATGTGGCTATACTTTTGCTGATATCAAAGAACAGCTGAAAACTTTACTCTGCTATATGTGTACCTTTAAAAATCACACAGGCAATTAAAGGCGTGAATATTATCAAAGGTGACGATTATAGGGTAAACGGAACTGATAGAGGTTGAAAGCAATCGATATGGTTGAAACGCCTATCGTCAAAGACGGCAACAAATATGTCGAGTGCCGATATTTTATCCCCACCTTATTTGCAAAGGCGGTACGCACTCATTGGGTTGTTGAAGCTATGCATTGGTTTTGGATGTCACGTTCAAAAAATATATGAATACGATCATAGATCGCGAGCATGAATTAAAATATCATATGAAAGTGGACATTGGCAATTTTTAAGTATATAGAAGATAACATGCTCAGAAAAAACTATTCTCATAAACTCAAACGTTATGTCATGAGTTGGGAGGCCTCCCGGTGCTTTAGCACAAGCGTTAGAAATATAGTGCTGCCGATGACAAGTCACTTCAAAAAATATTCTTCTGACTTTTATCCCCCCTACAAAATCTTCATACTCTTGTTGTGGTAGCAAGCCTGTGTAAGGCACTCGCTGTCACACAAGTAGGCTATTACGAGTGGAATAAAAGTTGCCATAAGCTAAAAAATAGCAACTCTTTTTGATCGAAATGCATAAAATTCTTCAAGAACATCAGGACAATGATAATTATGGAATGCAGAGAATGAAAATAGCTTTAGAAAGTGTTTAATATCTAAGAGATATGGTATAATAAGGATGAGAAAGAAGGATCCAAGCGACATAACAAAAGAACAATTTGAACATATCCGCCCTTATTAGAAAGCAGACGGAAAAAGACCGCGCCGAGAAAAGTGGATTTGTATGAAGTATTTTGTGCATACTGTATCTGCTCAAAAGCGGCTGTCAGTGGCGTATGCTACCGGAAGTTTTTTCCAAATGGAATACCGTTTACTATTATTTTAGCATATGGAATAAGGGACAGGATGGGCAGCAGAGCCGTTTACATCAGTGCTTAAAAAAAATTAATTGGCGAGGCTCGTATAAAACAGAGGCGCAAGTCCTGCAACAGCAGCTTTCTTATAGTAGATGCGCAGAGCATTAAAAACACCGATAGCACCGAAGGGAAAGGATACAATGCAGGCAAAAAAATATGAGGGATAAAACGGCATATAGCAGTCGATACACAAGGATTATAGCATGCGCTTGCCATAACAGCAGCCAATGTTACCGACAGAAACGGAGTGTTGCTCGCTTTTAAGCAAAATATACCCACTTTCCTTATAAAATCGCATCACTCGTTTCCTCGACAGAAGCGTAC
>CAUTZW010000018.1:0-40391 GCA_963543045.1 uncultured Treponema sp. | reverse complement strand
TATCTCCCCTTTTCTTGTCAACTATCTACCCCCAATTTCTGTAAAAAAAAAAAAATATTTTTTTCTTTTCACTCCCCTTCAAATAGTAGTTTCACGAATCTAAAGCAGCTGCTTTCTGCGCTTCCCATATTCCTTTCTTACTATTATACTGCAAAGCTTCTTCCTTAACATAACAGTCGGCTAGAGCCCTTTTTATTTTGGGAACAATATTTTGCCGGCTGCCTCCCCGTGCGGTTGCATCTTTTTTCTGTACAAAGATCTGCATTAACATTTATAATAGCCGCATACATTATTCTAACAAGGCGGATTGTATGAGCAAGATTATTGTTATCGGTGCAAACCATGCGGGAACGGCGGCGGTGAATTTCCTTACCACGCTGTCGAAGGAAAATCAGGTGGTTGTGTTTGACCGCAACACGAATATCAGCTTTTTGGGCTGCGGAATGGCGTTGTGGATCGGCAATCAAATCAGCCGCTCCGACGGTCTTTTCTATTCGAGTAAAGAAAAACTTGAAGAAAAAGGCGCAAAAGTAAACATGGAAGCGGAAATCAACCGGGTCGATTTTGACAAAAAGGTTGTTTACGGCAAGCTCAAGGACGGTTCGCCGGTCGAAGAAAGCTACGACAAGCTCATTTTGGCGACAGGTTCGGTGCCGATCATGCCGCCGATTAAGGGAATGGAGCTGGAAAATGTCCAGCGCGTAAAAATCTTTCAAGATGCGCAGACGGTTATCGAAAAGCTCAAAAACCCGGCGATTAAAAATGTGGCGGTCGTCGGCGCAGGCTACATCGGCGTTGAACTTGCCGAAGCGTTTAAGCGGCATGACAAACATGTCGTCCTGCTTGACGCGATGCCGAGCAGCCTTTCGTGCTATTACGACAAACCGTTTACGGCGCTGATGGACGAAAATTTGAGCTCGCACGGTATTCAGCTTGAATTCGGCCAGACGGTCAAGGAAATCAAAGGCAACGGCAAGGTTGAATCGATTGTAACCGACAAAAAAGAATTCCCGTGCGATATGGTCGTTGTCTGCATCGGATTCCGCCCGAACAATGAACTGGGCAAGAACGACCTTGAAACGTTCAAAAACGGTGCGTATATCGTCAATCGCAAGCAGGAAACGAGTATCAAGGACGTATATGCGATCGGCGATTGCGCGGTTGTGTTCGACAATGCGATCGGCGACAAAAACTATATTGCACTTGCGACAAATGCGGTCAGAAGCGGCATCGTTGCTGCGCATAATGCGTCCGGCAGTGAGCTTGAAAGCATCGGCGTGCAGGGTTCCAACGGCATCAATATCTACAACCTCAAGATGGTTTCGACCGGAATCACACAAAAGAGAGCAGAACAGCTCGGTATGGATGTTGAAGTAACCGATTTTGAGGATTTGCAGCGTCCGGCCTTTATGGAAACGGAGAATCCGAAGGTAAAAATCCGCATCGTCTACGATAAAAAGACCCGTGTCATCGTCGGCGCGCAGATGGCTTCCGAATACGATATGTCAATGGGAATCCATATGTTCTCGCTGGCGATTCAGGAAAAAGTTACGATCGATAAGCTCAAGTTGCTCGATATTTTCTTCCTGCCGCACTTTAACCAGCCGTACAACTACATAACAATGGCCGCTATCGGCGCAAAATAACGCGCGTTTATAGGCCGGAGAACACGGCGCATCCGCTTGAAATCACCATTTTAAGCGGGTGCGCTTTTATTTTGCAGCACAAATATCCGCCTCCGCACAACCTAAGCGCCGGAAGAAATCGGTTTTCCGACTTTTCAAGCGCAGCACCTTCCGGAACGGCTTTTTGACGGATAGCGACACGCAAGTGTGCCCTCCCGCGTACAAATCTATCCGCCGCTGCGTCGGCAGCCGCCACGCGCGCCCACAACAGCATTCCGCTAGCAATGCGTGGCTGCCAACACGAAGGTGTGTCCTCCCGCGCCCCAACCTGTTCGCCGCTGCATTAGCAGCCACTCCGCGAGCCGCAACAGCATTCCGCCGGTAATACGTGGTCGCTCAACACACAAGTATGTCCTGCCGCGCGTCAACCTGCTCGTCGCTGCTCCGACTGCCGCCACGCGAACCGCAGCAGCATTCCGTCGGCAATACATGACCGCCCAACACGCAAGTGTGTCCCCTCCTGCGCGTCAACCTCCTCGCCGCTGCGTCAGCAGCCACTCCGCGAGCCGCAACAGCATTCCGCTGGTAATACCTGGTCGCTCAACACGCAAGTGTGTCCCCTCCTGCGCGTCAACCTCCTCGCCGCTGCGTCAGCAGCCGACCACGCGCCCACAACAGCATTCCGCTAGCAATACGTGGTCGCTCACCACGCAACTGCGTCCTCCCTCGCCACAACCTCCCCTCCATTGCGGCAGGGTGCACTGTTGCGCCGTCCGCTCCATTCGTTTTGTCTTCCGGCGGTCAATTGCTACTGGTCGAAACGGTTGCCATCCGAGTTACCGTGAGCTTTTTTCCGAGCATCGGAACGGAATCCGATACGCGCATGTCGGACAGTTCAATGACTCGCCGACGATACGGCGTCTGCTCTTCGCCCGGCCAAAATTGGATATTCAATCTTTTATTTGCATATTCTTTCGGAATGTCGACTTCAAACCAGAGCGCGCTCCCGTTCGGTTTTTCCGGAATAGTGCAGCGCACGATGTCTTTTTTTCCGGCATTACCCCGAATCTGAAGGAGCCCGTGAAAACCGCTGTTCGTAAAGCTGATGAAGTTTTTTCCTTCATGCAGTTCGGTTATGTAGCCAATGTTGTAAGCGTATTCTCCGGTATGCGTGTCTTCGTGAATGACGGTATACGCTTTGATGGAATTTTTCGTTATGTCATATGCGGTGATGAACGCATTTTTTTCATAAAGATCATCCTGTTTCCAGATTTCCCACGCGCTGTACGATAGCGGCTGCCACTTTTCCCACTCGACCCACGCATCTATTATCTGAAACTTTCTGATGTGCACCGCGCCTTTTTTGAGCGCAATGCTCACGCTCAATTCTTTCCCCGCATTCTTGTTATCCACATATGCCAGATAGCATTTTTCCGTCCAATCGTCCGAAGTCTTTAGCGGAGCGAATGCAAGGTCTTTTGAATCCGCCGTGTTGTGAACGGAAAACTCCAGCTCCTCCGCTTGATCGCTTTTCATTTCAAAGCGGATTGCATACAGCGACGATTTTTTAAACGTCTCCCTGCGGTAAATGCCGGTGTCCCACAATGTTACCGGAGGCGCGGAGACGAACGCATCCAGCGAATCCGCCGCCTCATTGAGCGTTACCGAACCGCTAAAACCGTTTTTCGCCCACGCTTTCCACGTTTTGCCTTCTTTGAACGCCACTTTTACGGTAAACGGCTTTTTCGCCGCCGCGCCGCCCTTTGAAAGCGTCGCCGTGAGCGTAACCTGCGTAAAGCCCGTCCCACTCGGCCGCGTAACCGTTCCGTCGTCCGCAATAATATCGCGCCGGTCGGACGACCAGCGCACCTGCACTTTGTCCGCGCCGCTTATCCATTCGGAGGGAAGCGCGATTTTTTTATCTGCGTTTATTTCCGTTTCCGACAGCGTCAGCGCCTTTTTCGCCTTTTCGACGATCGCTTTGTCGGCTGCGTCGGCAACTTTATGGGTGACGGTTACGGCGATTTCCTTTTTGCCGCTTTTTTGACCGCGGGAAAGCGTTGCCGTTAGCGTAACCGTTGTCGGGCCGCCCGCCATTTCCGGACGCTTTACCGCACCGCTGTCCGTAATAACCGCCGCATTGCCGGATTCCCACACGACGTTCACGCGCCCCTGTCCGAACGGCAGCTCAACCTCCGCTGGAAGATGCAGCGCTTCATCGCCGGTGATGTTCGTTTCAATCGCAAGTTTTTCGCGGGCATAGGCAACAAGCGTTTCATCGCTCGGATAAACGGTTACGTCGAACGCTTGCAGTTTTGACGCCGTGCCTTTTGTAAGCGTCGCCTCCAGACGCACCTTTTTCGGCGCGGCCGTTTTCCACCCGTCCGCGAGCATCCCGACGGCTCCGCTGTCCGCGTTAATCAGCGCATCGAAGGATTGCCACTTGATTGCAACGCCGCCTTCACCCTTCTTCGGCAGCGTAACCGCTTCTCCTTCCGTCACCGACGGTTTGACTTTTAAGTTCTGCCCGGCAAGTTCGACTGCGCGCGTATCGGTTATTTCTTCGCCCGCATGAATCACCGTTACCGTGAAAGTCAGCGAGCCCGTCTTTCCGTCTTTTTTGAGCGTCGCCGTAAGCGTTACCGGCGTTTCGCCCGTTCCTGTCGGCCGCATAACAGTTCCGTCGTCTTTGATAACGGCGTCGTTGCCGGATTTCCAGCTAATTGCGACGCCGCCGGCGGTCTTCGGAAGGGGGAGTTTTTCATCCGTTGAAACAGTCTCAGGGATTTTTAGCTCTTGTCTGACGCGTTCAACCGTCGCTGCATCCAGCTTTGTGTCGGACAGATTGTTTTCCCCGCCGTGTTCACAGGCGGCTAGGAGCATACACAGCCCCAATACGGCAGCTAAAATCGCATAAACCTTTCTCTTCATAAATTTTCTCCAAAATTGTAGTTGACTCTCTCTTCTCTTTTACTATAATACCCCCCCCCCCCTCCCCCCCCCCCCTCCACCCCCCACAACCCCGTCCGGCGCCCGCACCCCCCCCCCCCCCCCCCCCCCATGTCAAGGGGAGCAGCGCCGTAAATCGTTCCTTCGCCGAAAAAAACTGCATAATTGCTTGGCGGCTGCCCGCAGCGCACACGAACAAAACGCAGACAGCATAAGCGGAAATAAAAATCGATAATAAGGAAAAAGTATACGGAGCGAACGGGAAACGGCGGATTTTAAAAGCGCCGCCGCTACCGCCGCTTTTTGTTCATTCGTGCAGAAGAGCTCTGCCGGGCTTGTTGGTGCCGTTAGGATTCGGCCGAATCTAAGAACGATCGCATCAGCGCAGAAGCATTCCGGATATCCTGTTGCCATTCCGCCGAGCCTGTGTACCACATTTCCGCGACGAAGCGGCGCACGCCCAGTGCGTGGGCTTTTTGGATGCCGCGCGCAAAATCCACGTGGCCGCTTCCGAACGGTATTTCTCGGTATTTCCCCTCAACGGTCTCTTTGAGGTGCATGGCGACGATGTGCGCTCTGCCCGTTTCCAAGTCGTCGATTACGGACGTTTTATATTTGCAGGCGGCGTTGGTCAGATTCCCCAAGTCGGGGTAAACGCCCAAATACGGAGAAGCGACGGCATTTACGTAGCGCATTGCCTTTTGCACCGTGTCCATAAATTCCGTTTCCATCGTTTCAAATCCGAGCATAACGCCTGCACGCGCAGCATATTCGGTGGCTTTATGCAGATTTTCAAGAAACAGCGCCTCCGTCCGCTCGTTTCCCTCTTCATAGTAGACGTCATAACCGGCAAGTTGAATGATCCGAATGCCGAGGAAGTCCGCGAGGTCAACTGCCTTCCGCATGATTTCCATGCTGCGTCGGCGCGTTTGTTCGTTCAGGCTGCCGAACGGATATTTACGGTGGCCGCTCAAACAAATGCTTCTAAAAAAATCCCCGAATCGAACATTGCAGATGCCAGTTTTCGCCGCTCTTGCAGCGAATAATCAAGCCGCATCAGCTTTTCATCGGTTTCGTCAATGCTCAGTTCCACAAAGTCGAAGCCGCATTCCGCGGCGGTTTTCAGCTTTTCGGCGTATGAAAGCGATGACGGCATCGCCTTTTCGTATAAGCCGAGCATATAATCATTTTCCATCATACCTCCGTGCGCGTACTTTTGCGATTTTACGCGCCGTACTATCATTGCAAAAACGTCTCCTAAAAAGCGGACGGCGCACACCCCATCCGCACCGGCTATTTCTTTGACGCGCCTGCTTTTTGTCCGTAATATGCGTTTTTGCCGTGTTTTCGGAGGTAGTGCTTGTCCTGCAGGATTTGCGGGGCGGGGTCGACGCGGGGATTGAGTCGCTCCGTCCGCGCTGCCATTTTGGCGACTTCTTCGAGGACAACGGCGTGATACACCGCTTCTTCCGGCGATTTTCCCCACGCAAAAGTACCGTGATTTTTGCAGAGGACGCAGGGAACGGAGACGTAGCTTTCAGTCTGTTCCCAGTCGGAATCGCGCTCGTCCCGCCGCCCGCTTTGTTTGTCGTCGAGCCGCGCAAAATAGTCGGCAATTAAAACGCCGGTGTTATATTCGTAGTCGTCGTCGATTTCTTCTTTTGTAAGATTGCGGACGCAGGGAACGGCGCCGCAAAAATAGTCGGCATGGGTCGTTCCGTAGCAGGGAATGTCGCGCCCCGATTGCGCCCAGCTGGTTGCCCAAGAGCTGTGCGTATGCACGACGCCGCCGATTTTCGGAAAGGAATTATACAAAACCCGATGCGTTTTTGCGTCGGACGACGGATTTAAGTCCCCTTCAACAACCGCGCCCGCCAAATCCATGACGACCATCATATCGGGCGTCAGTTTTTCGTACGCGACTCCCGACGGTTTTATGACGAACAAGCCTTTTGCACGGTCGATGCCGCTCGCATTTCCCCACGTAAACGTGATCAGTCCGTGCCGCTGCAAGTCCATGTTCGCTTCGTACACGCGTTTTTTCAATTCTTCAAGCATACTGTCCTCCAAATGAGTTTTAAAGGAGAGAGGAAATCTCGTGTATTCTGTCCGCCCTGCCGTCCCTCGTCCTCTGTCGACTTTTGACTCCCGCAGCCGCACGTCTTCTGTCGAAAGTCCGCCCCATCCGTAAAATCTAAATGTTGAGCGTCAAAAGGTGCTCTTTCATATACGGAATGCGGTTCGGCGACATACTCAACTCGCGCACCCCCGCTTTGAGGAGCGCTTCCGTGCAGCGCACATCGCCTGCCATCTCGCCGCACACGTGGACTTTGATACCCGCCTTGTTTGCGGCGCGTACCGTCATTTCGATGAGCGAAAGCACCGCCGGATGCAGCTCGTCGTACAGCTCGGAGACGTATTCGTTGCCGCGGTCGACGGCGACCGTATACTGCGTTAAATCGTTTGAGCCGATGCTGAAAAAGTCAACGTGCCGTGCAAGCCTGTCCGCCGTGAGCGCCGCCGCGGGCGTTTCCACCATAATGCCGAACGGAACGCGCCGGTACGTTTTGTGTTCCGCTTCTTCAAGCTCTGCGTACACCGAATCGAGCATCTTTTTTGCGCGGATAATTTCGTCTTCTGCGCTGATCATCGGAATCATAATTTCGCAGGTGCCGAATTCGCTTGCCTTGATAAGCGCGCGCAGCTGCATTCGGAAGACTTCCGGCGTTTTAAGGCAGTAGCGAATTGCCCGCCAGCCTAAAAACGGATTTTCTTCTTTTGGAATGCCGAGCGCGGCGATGTTTTTGTCGCCTCCTGCGTCAAGCGTCCGAAAGACGACAGGCTTTTTCCCCATTTTGGTAAGAATTGTTTTATACGAATTGAATTGCTCGGTCTCAGTCGGGAGGCGGTCGGGATTTTCCATAAAAAGGAATTCGGTGCGGAAAAGCCCGATTCCGTCAGCGTTGTGCTCCAAAACCGCATCGATTTCGGCAACGGTACCAGCATTTGCGGTCAATTCGATGTGCGTACCTGCCGCCGTTACGCCTTTTTTATCGCGAAAGACTGCAAGTTTCTCTTTTTGCGCCTCAATCGCGCTGATTTTTTTTTCGTACTCGGCCTTTACGCTTACTTCCGGCTCTACAATGAGTACGCCTTTTTCCACGTCGAGGATGAGCGCGTCTCCGGTTTTTATACCGGAATCTTCATAGGAAATGCCTGAGAGCATCGGAATTCCTGCGGCGCGGCAGATAATCGCCGCGTGGGACGTGCGGCTGCCGGTTTCGACGACCACGCCTTTTAAGAACGCGCGGTCGATACGCGCCGTGTCGGCAGGCCCGATTTCCGTCGAAACGAGGATAAAATCCTCCGTGAACGAGGGCGCTTTGCCGGCTTCTCCCGTGCGGCAGTCCATCACGATTCTGAAAATCTGCCGGAAGTCGTCCGCCCGCGCCTGCATATACGGATCGTCGAGCGCCGCCATGTCCGCCGCATAGCCGCCGCACACGTCCATGAGCGCGGTGTTCATGTCGACTAGCTTTTCTTTCATGCAGTCAACCGTGTCGTTGAACAATTCTTCGTCGTCGAGAATCTCGATATACGCGCCGAAAACGTCGCCCTGCTCGTCAGCGCCCTCGGCATACGCTTTTTCCTGCAGCGCTTTTACGTCTTCTTTCGCCTTTGTCAGCGCACAGCGGAGCGCCTCCGTTTCGGAGTCGATTTTATCGCTCGTTATCGCCGTTCTGTTGCCGGAAAACTTATTCGTTTTGAGCACGAACGCTTTGGCGGACGCAATGCCTTCCGCCGCCGCAAATCCCTGTACCGTTTCCATTCCGCTTCTCCGTTCCTATTCGGTGAGATTTTGAATGTATTCGACCAATGCGTCCGTCGCTTTTTCCTCATCAGGGCCGGATGCGCTGAGCGTGATTTCATCTCCGCAGGAAATGCCGATTTTCAGCACTTTCACAATGCTTTTTGCGTTTCCCTCTTTATCGCCTTTTTTGACGGCGATATCCGATTCAAAGGTTTTTGCAAGCTGCACAAACTCCGTCCCCGGCCGGGTGTGAAGTCCCGTCGGATTTTTTACGGTAATGGTTATCTCTTTCATTTTAATCTTCCCCTAAAAAGGAACGCGGAACAAGCCAAACCGAAATCCGCCCGTTCCGCGCACCGCTATTATGCATCTTGGATGCTGTCAAAAATTTTTATCAAATCGTCCGCCGTTTTTGCGTGGCGCAGCGCATTCACCGCAGCCTCGTCATCAAAGAGCGTAACCGCATCAATGATCACTTCTTCATTCAAATCGGCCGCATCTTTTGCGCAAATGCACAGCACAATGTCTACCGGATCATTTGAAATATGCCCGAATTCGACCGGCTTTTTGAGCGTAACGAGCGCAAACCCCGTCATCAGCCCCCCCATTTCCGGACGAGCATGCGGCATTGCAATTCCCGGAGAGATAACGAAATACGGGCCGTGCTCCCCGACCATCTCCAAGATTGACTCATAGTAACGCTCTTCAGCCGCGCCGGTTTTTACCAGCAGGTCAACGCCGAGCTTTACCGCTTCCTTCCAATCCTTCGCCTCCGCGCCGAGCAGAAAGGCCTCTTTTCCCAATATAAAATCCTTGAGTATCATGATGCGCCCTTACTTTATCGAGGCAACATCCGCTTCAAGGAGTTTTGCCTCTATTTCCTTCTCATCAAGCAAATTCTTAAGCGCGATAATCCGCACTCCCTTTTTTTCCGCCGCATCAAAAGTGTCCCGCAGATTTTCCGGACAAATAATCGCCGCATAATTTTCAGCAGTGCTTTTTGCCTCCGCAATATTCGTATGATGAAGATCCGCCGACACATTCATCCTTTTTAAAATCTTGCCCACCTTCATTTTGATTATTTGACTCGACCCCATGCCGGATCCGCATGCAACCACAATCTTTAACATTCCATACTCCCGAAACTAAATCAGCGCATTTTGAACCTTAAATCTTCCGCGCCTGCCGATTTCTTTTACAATCCGTAACCGGTACTGCAAAACTCAAAAAAACCAACAGGAAAGCGAGGCAATACGCACCGCTTTCCTCAATTTCATATCCTACAGGAATCATTCGTTATGCCGAACAAGATTCCGCGTTGCCCGCGTTACGCCTCCGCAACGGAATCGTAATCTTCGGCAACCTTAAAATATTTTTCCTTTTTGTACTTGCCGAAGTAGTATTGCAGCTGCGGAATTGCCAACAGGAAGACGATGCAGATTCCGACGCCGACGTAATGCAGATTTTTCATCAACACGCCGAACACCGGCCACACCGTATCCCAGTCGAAGTTGCCGTGCCAGCCGCCGAACTTGCTTAAGCCGAAGTAGAACGCCGCAAACGCGCCGCCTAAAACCTGCAACAGTCCCGAAATAAACGGCAGCAGGAAGACCGCCTTGATGCCGCCCTTGCGGTTTGCAAAGACCGCAAACGTCGCGTTGTCGAAGAAGACCGGCACGAAGCCCGTGATGATAAAGACGGGACTTTTGAAGACGATGAGTCCGATGATGGCGATAAACTGTCCGAGCGCGCCGAACAAAAAGCCGAGCGTAACGGCATTCGGGTGTCCGAATCCGTAGGTCGCCGCGCAGTCGATTGCGGGAACCGAACCCGGTAGGAGCTTTTCCGAAATGCCTTGGAACGATTCGGTCAGTTCGCCGACAAAGAGGCGCACGCCGAGCTGGAGAATTTGGAGGTAAACGGCAAACGTAAACGACTTTTCTACTATATAAAAGCCGAAGTTTTGCGATTTGCCGAAGCCTTTATCAAGCGTGTGCATCAAGTCAGCGCCTAAAATCGCCATAATGCCGCCGAAAAAGAGCGCCATCAACACCGCAGTCGCAACAATGTTCTCGTTGAAAATTGAAAGGAAGCCCGGCAGTTTTATGTCTTCAAGTTTTTTGCCGTTTTTGCCGCCCATTTTAGACGCGATTTTATCCGTGAGCCACACGCCGAACATCTGCTGGTGCCCGACCGCAAATCCGCCGCCGCCCGTCAGCTCTTGCGTCGGTCCGACCGTCATGTTTGACGCAACCGCCCAGTACGTGCCGAGGAAAAGTCCCAGCATGGCGACGATTTTAGGGTCATTTAAGTGCGGAAAGCAAAACAGGACGAGCCAGAGCGCCGTTGACGACTGCTGCACCATGATATGACCGGTAATAAAGACCGTGCGCACTTTGGTGAGTTTTCGCGCAATGACCAGCAAAAGATTCCAGATAAAGGCAACGAGAAGGACTTGCGTCATCATCGTAAACGAGCGTCCGACTTCTTCAACGGCTTTTTGCGCCGCCACCTGCCCGAAATACGGGTCAATAACCGCTGCAGTCAAATGAAACCGCTGACTTAATCCTGCAAGTATCGGCCGGAAGTTTACGACCAGTCCGCCTGCCGCGACGTTCAAGATCATGTAGCCGACCGTCGCTTTGATGAAACCTGCCAACGCTTCGTAGATCGGCTTTTTGAGCAGCAAGTAGCCGATAAAAACAATAAGTCCTACAAAAAACGCCGGTTTCGTCAGAATGTTGTTCTGAAAAAATGCCCAAACGGCAATCACCGCATTCATACTACCTCCTTAAAAACTTTTTCAGGAAACTTCAGTTTCCGAAAAAGTTTTACGCGCGTAAGCGCACCCGTATATCAGACAGTTTGCAACGCAAACTGTTCGTTGACTTTTGCCGCGCTATCCTGCGGTAGAAGTCAACCTACCTCCCTTAAAAAATGAGCGAAGAAACTTCAGTTTCTGAGCTTATTTTTTACATGCGCGTGAGCGTACTCACGTTTAACATCGTTTGCAGCCACAAATTGCTGCTCCGCAAACCTAATAGAACGAACCGCGCACCTCCGCACCGCTCGCCCTAAAGTGCCGTATCTCTGCCGCGCCTATTCGTGCAGTTCGTACAGCGCGACCTCATCGATTTCGCGGTTTGTAACTGCAAGAAGGGGCTTTCCATCCTTTACGAACAGCGCGGCATTCGCGCCTCCCGCATCCTCATCCAGCGTGTCGAACGCATAGCGCTTGCCTTCGGTATCGTAATAAAACGCAAGCAGCCGCCGTGCTCCTTTCCGGTGTCCGATAAAAACGTACTCCTTGCCAAACACCGTCCCGCTCGTAATTGCATGCGCGAATTCAGCAGGCTCTGGGTGGTCATAGACCTTGCGGAATACGCCGCCTTCATTTTCGTAAATTGCAAGAAAATCGCCGTGAAAGGGCGAAATGACAAGCATTTCTTTTTTACCGTCGCCGTTTAAGTCCGCCATAATTGCATCGGATGCAGGCGTGTCGATAAGCCGCTCGATTTTCCAGTCTCCGTCAGGAGCGTCAGGCGGCGTAAAGCGGAACACGCCGTTTTCCGCGCTCACAATTGCAGTTTCTGCGCCGCCGTGCACGTCTTTTGTGTAACCGTGGTTTTTTGTCAGTTCCGCTTTCAGTTCCCGAATCTTGAACGACTGGGCGCAAAGCGACTCATCGTCGAGGTTATCGGGAAGAATTCCTGCATACACTTTGCCGGGGCTTGTCCAGTCCTCCTTGTACTTATGCGCCGACTTAATCGTGCACAGAAAAAGGTAGTTTACGCCCTTGTGCCGGATAATGTCGAAGCGGTGCAAAAACGGCATATCAAGGATTTTCCTGATGCGCCACTTGTTTTCCGCGATATTTTCAGGCTTGACGTACACGATGTTCGCGTCGGCAGAATCATTGGGAGAATAAAACTTCTGCGTCGCAAGAAACGCGCCGTCCTCGCCTAAAAGCGGGGCAATGCTCATCGTGCCGCCGGTACCGTCCCACAAAACGGAACATTTGTTGCCGTCCAAGTCGTAAAGATTACACGCATCCTGCTTTTCCGCCGCCACCAGCATATGTTCCGTCCCGCCGCAAACGAGAGGCGAAACCGCATAGCACTTGGTGAGCGTATCAATCTTCTTTTTTATGGCTTTCATCGCGCGCGCCTCTCTATAGAAGAGAACGGAACGGAATGTTCTGCGGATTTTCAAAGCAGTCTTCAAATCCACGCCGGTGATGGTACATTCGCTTGTCTTTGTCCTGCGGATAGACGTATTTTCCACCCACTTCCCAAATAAACGGGTGGAATTGATAGTCGAGCCGCATTTTTTTCATTTCGTAGAGGACGTTGATTTCATTCGTGTCCGCCATAAAGTTTGTCCACACGTCGTGATGAACCGGAATGACGACTTTACAGCGGAGCGCTTCCGCCATACGAAGAATGTCAACGGAAGTCATTTTGTCCGCAATGCCGACAGGATTTTCGCCGAACGCGCCGAATGCAACGTCGATGTCGTAGTCCTTGCCGTGTTTGGCAAAATAAATCGAATAGTGCGAGTCGCCTGAATGATAAATATTTCCGCCGGGCGTTTTGACCAGATAGTTGACTGCCTTTTCGTCCATATCGTCGGGACACTTACCGGTAAGCTCTTCGCGCTTTTCGCTTGTGTCGTCGGTTGTAACGAGGCAGGTGCGGTCAAAGGAATCGAGGGCGATAATTTCCGTATCTTTGATTTTAATGCGGTCGCCGGGCTTAACCGTAATGCACTGCTCGGCAGGTACGCCCCACTTGAGCCAGTATTCCACTGACTTTTTCGGCCCGATAAAGGGGACGGGGATTTCTTTTCCATGTTCGTCAACGGTTTTCATGCCGCTTTTGACCACGTGAGCGGCAAGGTTTGGATCCATGTGATCCTGATGATAGTGCGTGGCAAGAACCGCGTCCACATGCTTAACCGCAAACGGATCGATAACAAACGGCACTGCCCGCAAATTCGGCTGCATTCTGCGGACTCCCGCCATGTTTGCCATCTGGTGGCCGGGCTTCATTTTGTCATCGCCATGCGTGCGTTTGCCGTTGCCGCTCCATAAATCCATAGAAATATTGCAGCCCCCCGGCGTTTTAAACCAAATGCCGACGCAGCCAAGCCACCACATTGCAACCGAGTTCGGCGCAACGTGCTCCGCTTCAATCTCCTCATTGAGCCACGTTCCCCATTCTGGGAAGGTTTCGAGAATCCACGACTCGCGGGTAATTTCATCAATTTTACTCATTACAAACGCTCCTCATAAACCGTAAAGCGAACTTAAAAGTTCGTTTTTAAGAACACAACCGTTTATTCAATCGTAAATAAACCGTTTATCATTCTTATATGAACATCATAAGGGTGAATTCATACTCTGTCAAGAAAAAAAGATATAAAATATTCAAATAAATGATTTTTCAAAATAGGACGGAGACCTGCCTTAAAATCCGTTTGCCGCGTGGGCGCAACTAGTGTTTTTGCACGTTTGTCGAAAGGCAAACACGAAGCGGCAAGTTTTCTTATACTCCCCTGCAGGAAAACTCAATTGTATCGGATGTGTACTATGGGCGGATTACGCAGCAACAAAAGGGCTTGGAGACATGATTAAACCTGTTCGGAGACTTTACTGCCGAACAAGTTTATTATTTTCCAAACGATTCGGCGATTTTGTCGATTAAATCTTTTGACGGGCGGAACGTCTGCGTCGTTCCGTCATCGAGCGTAATTTCCAAAAGCGCTCTGTCGTCGTGCAGGGCAGAAAGTACGCTTTCCACAGCCTCTTGGGAAAGGAGCGTCGCCGCGCGGACAAAACCCTGTTTGGCATTTTTATCAAGCGTTTTAATTTCGGTTAACTCTGCTGCCGTGCCGGAAGAAAAGACAAAGCGCGCTCGTTCAACAAACACGTCTTTTTTCGAGTAAAGCGTAAAGTTCGTGTAGGCAGGAGAAACGTAATCGCGGTTTTTCATGCGGTACGTAAAATCAATCATAACGGAGGATTTTTCCTGCGGGGCAGCGGCAGTCATCACGGACGGTCTGATGTAGTGCTTTAAAGTCCCGTCTTCCATAAAAACCGTCATCACTTTGCTGCTGCCGGAGGACTGGCTCAGCGTTGCGCACGAAACGAATACAAACGGTGCGGCACACACAAATATTATTTTTTTCAATAAAGCGCTCATCAATAAACCTCAAATTTAAAATTGGACGTACAAATGCAAATGCCCGAATAAAAATATTCGGGCACTTTTATTCCTTTTGATTACAGAATTTACTCGCCGGAAACAACCGTCGTTACAATCATATACGGAATGATGGGGCTTGCCGGATAGTCAACGCGGACATCGACTGTTCCAACATTCGTAATACCGCCGTTTTTAGCAGCCTGATAAACGCCGCCTTCACCTTTCAACGGGAAAATTGAAAAGAATGCCTGTTTTGCTTCGCCGGTTTTTGAACCAACTTTGCCGGTTGCTCCGGCGACCGGGCTTACGGTTGTGCAAGAAGCGAGCATCAATGCTGCAGCTCCTGCGAGTACTGCTGTTGTGATTTTTTTCATAATCGACCTTCCTTAATTCCACAATTTTTTTTGCGGATAGTTTAATTGAGCGGCGCTCATCAGTTGAAAAACCAATATCAGTCAATACGAATTGATTGATTGCACCGTTCGGGCTTATGAAGCGTATCTCGACGAGACCGTTGTTTCATTGGTCGGTACTATAGCGTATTTTTACGTGCGGGGCAATCAGGCAAGGATTATTCTGCTGTTCAGCAAGGCGTATTTTAAGAAAAAGCGCCGTAAAAAAATACGGGCACAGTCTCGCATCCCGTTTATAAGGATTTTGCCGTTCGGCTCTTTGCTGCAAATCTTTACAGAAACTGCCGGCTGAATGCAGCGCTTCTTCCAGAACGCCGCCCGCCCTCCCCTCCCCCGCAAAAACCTGCCTTACGCCATAAACGCGTACAATTCTTTTTCTTCCCGTTCCATACGGAGCGAGAGTGCGTCACGTATCTTTTGAAATGCCGCTTGAAACCGTGCGGTATCGGCAAGAATTTTCGACGGCGTATTATATTCAGCATAAAAATCGGCATATGCGGCGGACAACGTACGCATTTCAGCCATGTACCGCTCTGTCATCGTACGGATTTTTGCGTCGGCGTGCTGCAAAAGCGCGGGATAGACAAAACCGTCCTCAGAGGCAAGGTGCATATTCAACACGCCGGTCATTTTGTTAATCTCGTCTGAAATCGCTTCAGCCGCTCTCTTATCGACAGGCTTTTTCAGCAATTCCCCAATTTTTGCAAGAAAATCCTGCAGCATCCGGTGCTTTGTTACATACAATTCCATATCCATCGCATTCCTCCGTATGACGTGCCAACGTATTACAGGCGACGCCCCGTCCTCTCTTCATTCCCGTATTGACTGGAAATGCCGCATTCATTCCGTCTGTACATACGACGCGAACGGCAGCGCTTTTGCCTGAACCGCCGCTGCTCCTGTCATTCTGCGCTTCCAGCCTTTTTTGCAATCGTCCCGAATTCAATGCCGAGCGCATTTTCCAAATCAAAAATCGCGCTGATGAGCGTGTACATCTGCATTTTGAGACTTACTTCCGCGCTTAAAAGATTGTCGGCGGCGTTTTGCAGGCTCAAAAGATCCTTTCTGCCGTAATCGTAGGCGGCGCGAGTCATTTTGTAGGATTGTTCGGCAAGTTCGACGTTTGCTTTCAGCGAGTCAATCTGCGAAACGGCTTGATTTATCTTCCTTATATAGCCCGCATTTTTTACGGCGGCGGCAGTCTTTTCGTTTGCAAGATTTTCTTTTGCCTGCATAAGAGAAGTCTTTGCGCTTTTTATACCGACTGCCTGCTGTGACCACGGAAATACGCCGTCAAGCGGAATGGAAACGCCGATATTCAACTGATTTATCTCCGTCCATCGGTCAAATGCGGAGTTTTTCGATTTTCCGTACGTGTAACCGCCGCTTATCGAAGGAGAATAGGCGTAAAACCGCGAGGAAAGCAGGGCGTTTTTTGCAATCGCCGAACACGTCGCACACGGCGACGGTTACGGCAGTTATCCGATTTTTACAACGGTAGCCGCCCGTTCATCTGTTCCCCTTCACTGTCGGAAAAACCTCCGTTCACTTTGCGTACGCTTATCTTCCTTAAAATGCGACGGCTGCGACATGATGAATAATTTTGCAGGACATGTCGGCGCCGGCAAGTACGCATCCCTGCGCTCCTTTCCCGGTTGTTTTTCGGAAACAAATCGGATAGTATGGCGGCATGAACGCGATTATCACCGTTGTCGGCACCGATAAAGTCGGAATTATTGCAAAAGTAACATCCTATCTTGCCGAACATACAGTCAATATTATTGACATCACACAAACAATTTTGTCCGGAAATTTTGTCATGATGATGATGGTAAATCTTGACGGGGCATCAATTTCTATCGAGCGGCTGCGCTCATCGCTTGAAGCGCAAGCGACGGAAATGCACGTTGAAATCAATATTATGAGCGAGCGCGTCTTCAGCGCAATGCATCGGGTATGACGCATGCAAAGCGGACGCCGCCTGTCGATTTTCCGTAAGTGCTTCAAGCGGAAGGCGCCCGTGCCGATAGTTATACCATGAAATGGCGACCTATCTATCCGGCAGCCGCTCTGTTCGCCGCGCTGCTGTTACCGCTGCCGTCCTTTGCGCAGCATACCGATTATGAGCGGCGAATAAAGATTCCGCTTTGGGCGGAGCTCGATGCAAACCCCGCGTCCGAAGATGCGGCGGACACGGCGGCCGAACCGTTCAACTATTCGGTTAAACGGGTAAAAGCAATTTCGGAATTTTTAATTAACGGTATGGCATGCGGATGGACATTCGCCTATACCCCTTCGGATAAATTGCGGAATGTAAGCGAGCAGCTGGAACTCGACGAAATCAATACGGCGGCGTCTTACGGCGGAACCGTCGTCTATTCAAAACCATGGATAGAAAATAATCATGTCAATGTATGGGTCGAACTTGAACGGACTCCGCAAATGGTTTGGAATTACAATCTATGGGAGCGCATCACGCAGCAAACCGTACACGGACGCGGCAGAGGGAAAATAGCGCGCGGATTTGAAGGAATCACCGATGCCGCCCGCGATGCGGTCAAAGATGCGCTCCGCACGCACTACCGCGGCATTATTAAGAATAAACCAAAAGAAATACGCGGAAAACTGCTGATACGGAAGGCGCCGCTTTTGGGGCTTGATGCTGGTCATTATACGCTGGAACTTGATTTTTTTCTGGAAACGGATAAAATAGTAAAGTACACGAAATTTTAATGTCGTGTCGCCGAATAATAAGACGCTTGACACAACGTTTTATTATTCGTCAGCCGGTTTAAGCGTTGCTTACAAAACCGCAATTCAAATATCTGTACCCGGCAGGTGTGCCGGATTTGCAGGAGGATTTTATGAAGAAATTGGCCGTTGCTCTTCTTTCTTTGTTTTTTGTCGCAGGAGGGCTGTTTGCTCAAGCTGAAACCGGCGAAATGCCGCAAGAGTCCGCAAACAAACAAGATTTGTCCATGCGGGTTATTATTCCGGAAAATCAGCATGTAACCGATAAAACCGCGAAGGTCAAAATCGAATACATTCCGATGACTGACGAAGCGAGAATTTATTATACCAGTATGTATGTTACCTATCAGCTCGGCGAAGCAATGAACACCGTGCTCGCCTGCCTTCAGGATTTCACAAAACAGAATCAGTACTACCACTACAAGTACATGGAGCGCGATAAGGAGCGCTATTACAAAGACGAGCGCGGCATCAGCTGGACAGAGTACAGTTCTCACGTAAAGCTGGTACGTTAGTTTTCCGGTCAGCATAAAGAATGGATATTTTAAGCATCGTAAAGAATCTGCATCCTTTAGAAACAAAGGTATTGCTCAATTATTCTGAACAAGATGATCTTACCTCGGAAAAATTAGTCAATGAGCTCGATTATAAGGAAGGCCATGCGAACCAAGCGTTCTCGTGGCTTTCCGGTAAGGGGCTTTTGCAAGAAAGCGGCCGGACGCAGCATGTCTATTATGAAATCACGGAAACCGGACGTAAGCTGGCCAAAACCGGCACGGTAGAAGAGCGGTTTATCGCGCTACTGAAAAAAAGCGGCGCTAAAACGCTGCTCGATGCTGCCGCCGCGCTCCGTATAGAAAGCAAAGATATTGGCAGCGCGTTCGGGCTCCTTGCAAAAGATGGAGTTATCCGGATGAATTCGGAAAAAAAGGCCGAATATAATGCAGACGCCGTTATGCCTGAGCGCATAAATCTTACGACCATGCTTATCAAAAAAGCAGCCGCGCTCAAAAACGGGCTTTTAGATAAATCACATCTTTCCAATGCAGAACAGACTGTTATTTCGACGCTTGCAAAAAAACGAGGCGCCGCAGACAGTCCGTTCAAAATTATTGAGCGGGAAACCGTTCGATATAAATTATGCGGTAAATATAAAGACATCGCCGACGCTATCAAGAAGGCGGGATTGACCGGCGCAGAAATCGGTGAAATTACGCCGAAAATGCTCGAGACCGGAAGCTGGAAAGGCGGAGCATTCAGAGGCTACAACATTTCCGTACCGCCGCGGCGCGTTATTCCGGGAAGAACTAATCCGTACGTCCAGTTTCTTGAAACGGTAAAAGATAAGTTATGCTCTTTAGGCTTTCAAGAATTCGATGGGCCGCTTGTCGAAACAGAGTTTTGGAATGGCGATGCGCTATTTATGCCGCAATTCCATGCAGCGCGCGATATTCACGACGTATACCGCTTAAAAAATCCTACTCACGCAAAATCTATAGAAGAACCGTATCTCTCAAATGTTGCTGCCGTTCATGCGAATGGCGGTAACAGCGGCAGCCGCGGGTGGAATTATCATTTTGACACGGAATTTACGCGGCGGTTGCTCCTGCGCAGTCAAGGCACTGTTTTGTCAGCGCACCAACTGCATAATGCTGAAAATCCCGGTAAGTATTTCGGTATCGCGCGTTGTTTCCGCTATGACAAAGTTGATGCCACACACCTAAGCGATTTTTATCAAACGGAAGGAATCGTATTGGGAAACGATGTCAATCTTCGTACGCTGCTGGGATTTTTGAAAATGTTTGCAACCGAAATTGCCGGCGCGACGGAAGTAAAATATGTACCCGGCTATTTTCCGTTCACGGAACCGTCGATTGAAGTGCATATAAAACATCCGGTACTCGGCTGGTTTGAGCTCGGAGGTTCTGGAATATTCCGGCCGGAAGTAACCATTCCAATGGGAATTACAACGCCGGTTCTCGCATGGGGACTCGGCATTGACCGGATGGCGCTGATGGCGCTGGGATTAAATGATTTACGCGAATTATTCTGTGAAGATATTGAACGTGTCCGGCAACGGAAAGCGCGTTTCTAACGGATACAGCCGCCTTTCAAATGCGGAAGGCGGTTTCAGCGTCTGTACGGATTATGTTTTTCCTTTAATGTAAAAAATATTTCAAATATTAAGAGCGCTTGTATATGCCTATTTTCGTTATATATTTTTCCTACCCGAAAAATATAATGGAAATGTACTATAATAGAAAAAAATATGTTATAATAACGGAAAACGGCGGAGATAAGGGTATTAATTCAGGAGTTTCTGTGAACAAACATGACTTTCCTAAAATTCACTTTTACGATCAAGATTTTGTAGACATTTATAACAAAACATGGAATATGCTTTTAGAATACTGTAGCGACTCTAAATCGGACGAAAAAATTCGCGCAGGCTTTTTTCTTCAAGAAGAGGCGGGTAAACTCATACTCGACCAATTTGAATCCATCCTATCATCTTTTTTTCTGGTTTACTCAAACAGGAATTTCGATGCGACAAAAAGTATCGATTATTTCTATGCGCGGCAGGAGGAAAATGGCGCCATCCGGCGACGGTACGATATAAAAACAAACGAACCGGTGTTTGATTCAGCAAATCCCGAAGGTATCGGGATGCCGCTTTTTGCATGGGCAGAGTTTAACCTATTTCATAAGTCTGCAAACAAACGCCGCGTCAAAGAAATCATGCCGGTGCTGCAACGATATATGACGTGGATCGATACGCTTTTCAAAAAAGAAAACGGCCTGTACGCGGTTCCATATTCGGTGAGCAATATGTTTAATGCGCCGCGAGAGAGCGTCATGTATCCGATTGATTTTAATGCGGCGATGGCGGTCAATGCATCGCACATGTCGGCGCTCGGCGATATTCTGAACGATAAGGAATTGAGTTTTCAGTATCGGAAAATGTACTTTTCCATCAAGACGCGCATCAATTCACAGATGTGGAATGAGGACACGGGCTTTTATCACGATCTGGATGCGGGCGGAAAACAGGTGCAAGAAAAAACAATCGCAGGATTCTGGCCGCTCCTTGCAGAGATTCCGAGCGCGGATAAATCAGAGCAGCTTGTAGCGCATTTGACCAATCCTGCAACATTCGGCACGGATCACCCCTTCCCCTCTCTTTCCGCCGACAGCGCATTGTTCAACGAAAACGGCGAAGGCTATCGCGGAAGCGTTTTTCCTGCGCTCAATTTTATGGTAATCAAGGGGCTTGAAAAATACCAACAATACGAATTTGCCCGAGAATGTTCCATCCGCCATTTATACTACGTTCTGGAAGCATTGCTGCCGAATACCGAAAATCAAAAGGGCGATTTGTATGAAGCCTACTTACCGCGTCGAGAAGGCAAAGCGATGCTGCAAGATAATCCCGACTGGCCGCGTTCCCATTTTTTAGCAGGTGCAGGACTTTCTACCATCGCGTTGATGATTGAAAATGTCATCGGTCTTTCAATCAGTCTGCCGCGCAAAACGGTCGATTGGATTATTCCGAATTTAGAGATCATGGGAATCGAAAATCTGTCGCTCAAACGGAATTTGATTACAATTTTGAGCAACAAAAGCAACCGCGGTTGGGAAATTCAAATGGAAAGCGAAAAACTCTACTATTTTACCATCAATATTTTGAATCAAAAAAAGAAAACGCTGCCGATCCCGTCGGGCAAATGTTCGATGCTTATCGATAAATTGTAAAGAAAAGGATTTTTAAGGAGTACGTGCATGGCAACACCGGAGGCTGTCATTGAAATCGGCTCTACGGGTTTGCGCTTGCTCGTTGCCGAATTTACAGAAGATCGAAAGCGCACCGTCCTTGACCGCGCGGAACTTCCGGCGCCGGTCGGTCGGGACGTATTTACCGGCGGCACGATAACGAGGGCGACGCAGCTGCAATGCCTGCACATTTTGCAGCGCTTTAAGGAACAACTGCATGGTTGGGGCATCGAACCCGTGCGAACAACGGTTGTCGCAACCAGCGCCTTCCGCGAGGCGAAGAACCGCGATCCGGTTATGGATAAAATCCATTCCGCAACCGGTTTTACCGTGCGGGTAATTGACGGCATTGAAGAAAACCGCCTTATGTACATGGCGGTCAGCGAATGCCTGCAAGACGAAGCGGCAAAACTCCGCTCAGAAAATATTGTCATTCTTGAAGTCGGCGGCGGCTCGACTGAAATGATGCTCATGAAAAAAGGCAAAATGGCCGGTGCGCACAGTTTGCGGCTCGGAACAGTCCGACTGGCTCCGGATATGCGCCTGCACAGCAGTTCCTTTGACGACATTCAGCGTTTTATTGAAGAATTCATCCAAAACACAAAAGGGTCGCTTGAAAGCGAGCTAAACCTTGCTGAAGTGCAACACTTTATTGCGGTCGGCAGCGATATTTCCATCGCCGCGCTGCATACGGGCAATCCTATTTCGACATGGCTTTGGGCGATTAATCGCCATGATTTCGACCGCTTTGTTACCGAGCTGCAAGATTACACGGCCGATGAATGCGCTGCGCGCTTTAAGATTTCCTACAGCGAAGCGCAAACGTTCAGCGTCAGTTTGCTCATCTACAAAATGTTCATCAATCTCACAAAGGTTGAAACCATCATCGTTCCTGAAACAAATATCCGCGACGGCCTCATCATCAGCAAGATGGGTGCGCCGAGCATGGAGCTGGTAGAGGAATTTCATCAGCAGATAACGGCATCGGCAATGTACTTGCTGCGGAAGTATCACGGTGACGAGCGGCATGCCGATAACGTGCGCAGACTGAGCCTTGCCATCTACGATACGCTCAAAAACGAGATTGCCCTTGACAAGCGCGCTCGATTACTGCTTGAAGTTGCGGCGATTCTCCATGACATCGGGAATTTTATCCGTCTCGATGGCCACAACCTGCACAGCGAGTACATCATTAAGCATTCGGAGATTTTCGGGTTGAGCAAAAATGAACACCTGCTCGTGGCGCAGATTGCGCGCTACCATCGCGGAAAGCAGATGCCGCAGGACAGCGAACAATTTCAGTCGCTTGCGCGTTCAGAACGCATGACCATCTTAAAACTCTCCGCCATTATCCGGATTGCGGACGCGCTTGACCGCGGGCATCGCCAATCCATCGCCGACATTACCATCGAGCTTGCCAAAGATACGCTGACCGTGCGCGCAAAGGCCGGAGAAAACCTTGTGCTTGAACGCATGGCGCTTAAAGAAAAATGCGATATGTTCGAATCGGTGTTCGGCTACACCGTCTCATTATTATAAAAAGGAGCAAGTGATGGAACAAAGATTTTTTAACAGGGAACTTTCTTGGCTTGAATTCAATGCGCGCGTTTTGCAACAGGCGCTTCGGCCGAATCTGCCGCTTATGGAGCGCATTCAATTCCTTTCAATTGTAACAAGCAACTTCGACGAGTTCTTTCAAGTGCGCGTCGCAAGCATAAAGCGCCTCCTCCATGCATCTCCGCATACGTCCGATGTGTCGGGACTGACGCCGGATACCGTTTTGCGCCAAATTTCTTCCCGCGCGCATCAAATCATCCGCACCCAGTACGCCTGCCTTACCGATGACATTCTGCCGGAGCTTTCAAAAAAGAATCTGGTTTATAAAAAGCCGAAGGATTTTACTGCCGCGCAAAATGAATTCGCGCACAATATGTTTCAAAATGAGATTTATCCGCTGCTTACGCCGCTCCGTACAGACACGGAACGTTTTCCGCACATTGCAAATCTTGCGCTCTACGCAGCCTTCTTGCTCAAACCGATTGCGGGAATAAAATCGCAAAACGAAGAGCTAAAAGGCAGCGACACCTTGCCGCGCATCGCGTTGGTTAAGATACCAAGCGGCATACGGCGGCTGGTATGGCTCCCGTCTGCAAAAGAAAAACGGGAATTTACCGCGCTTGAAGACATCATCACGCAGTTCGGCACGCAGCTTTTTCAGGGATTTTCCGTCGAAGAAAAAATGCTGTTCAAGGTAATCCGTGACGCGGATTTTGCCGTTGACGAAGATTCCGGCAGAAATTTTATTCAGGAGATGGAAAAAGTCCTCATCCAGCGGCAAATTTCCTTTCCGGTGCAGATTACCTGCAACGGGGAGAGCGAAAAAATCCTATCAGCGCTGACAGGGAAACTTGCGCTTACGGAGGACGACATTTATTCGGTCGACAGTTTGCTTGAACCGTCGATTCTCACCGAACTCCGCGGCTGTCAGGAAGCGGAAAAGATGAGTTTTCCGGAATGGCAGCATTTTTATCCGCCGGCGCTGCCGGAAGAAGAGCCGTATTGGGACACGCTCAAACAGCAGGACGTGCTGCTCCATCTGCCGTATGAATCCTATCGCCCGGTAGTAAAATTTGTTGGAGACGCGGCCGACGATCCCGATGTCATCACCATTAAAATGACGCTCTACCGTACCGGCCGCGATTCGCCGATTATCAATGCGCTTACGCGAGCCGCCCATAACGGCAAACAGGTTATCGTTTTAGTTGAGCTGAAAGCCCGCTTTGACGAAGAGCGGAATATTGCATGGGCAACCGAACTTGAAAACGCCGGAGTTACGGTCATTTACGGCCTCGTCAATCTGAAAGTCCACGCGAAAATCCTCATGATTATGCGGAAAGAAAACGGCAGCGTCCGCCGGTACGTCCACCTTGCGACCGGAAACTATAATCCGAAAACGGCAAAATTATACTCAGACCTTTCGCTTTTCACCGCAAATCCTGAAATTGCCGGAGATGCGACGCAGTTTTTCAATGTTGTAACGGGCTACTCCACGCTTCAGACAATGAAGCATCTGGCAATGGCGCCGGTTACGCTCAAATCAAAGCTGCTTTCCCTCATTCAGCGCGAAATTGACCAAAGCGATCCCGAACATCCGGGACTTATCATCGCCAAAATGAACAGCCTGACGCATGAAGAAATCATCGCCGCGCTCTACCGGGCAAGCGAAGCGGGCGTAAAGGTTCTGCTCAATATTCGGGGCATCTGTATGCTCGCTCCGGGCGTTGAAGGCATGAGCGCCAACATTCAAGTCGTTTCAATCGTTGACCGCTACCTTGAACATTCGCGCATCTTCTATTTTCAAAACAACGGCGCGTCGGAACTCTACCTTTCCAGCGCAGATTGGATGCCGCGTAACCTCGACCGCCGCATTGAGCTTATGTTCCCGATTTTAGACAAAGCCGTATTCAAAGAGGTGAAAGGCATATTGGATTCGTATTTTAAAGACAACACAAACGCGCGCGCCTTACAGCCGAACGGCCAGTGGGAGGCGAAAATAGCAGCGGACGGAGAGGCCTCGTATCGGGTGCAGGACGCGCTCTACAAAAAATACCGCCGCCGTTACGAAGCGGCGCACAGCGTGCAAAAAAGCCAATTTGAAGTGCGGCGGAAAGATTGAAATTCCTATGATCCAGATCGAAACGAAGGTAAAACTGCCTTTTCTGTGGGGAAAATCCGCGTTCAAAAAGAATACGTGGAATCAGATAAATCTCATCGTCGGCCCGAACGGTTCCGGTAAAACGCTGCTTGCCGAATCCCTTGCAGAGCAATTCCAGAGCGCCGGCTACACGGTGGACTTTCTCCGCTCTGAGCGCATGGAGCATACGGTGAGTTTTGAGCGGCTCAAGCAAGATAAGACGCTCCGGCAGCGGATTGCCCTCGTTTTATCAAATATGTTCGGAAAATCGATGCGGTTTTCCGAATACGCAGAAGACGGAGCCGTCGTTCCGATGGTAACGAACAAGGCGCGCGGCATCGAATACGGTCTGCAAGACGGCGAGTGCCACGGCCTCAAAGAAATCATTACCCTGCTTTCCGCTTTGTATGCAGGAGATGCGGCGTGCCTCATCCTCGATGAGCCGGAACTGCACCTGCACCCGCAGTTCCAGCTCTTTTTTATGAACGAGATTCGGAAAACGGCCGAGGCTCATCCGGAGCGCCTATTCTTTTTGATAACCCATTCGCCGTTTTTTATCGATTTGCGGCGGCCGGAAGATCTGACTGGCGTCGTCGTCTGCCACATTAACCGAAAGCCCACGCACATCGACAGCCTTTCCGAAGACGATGCCGCCCTATTCCGCCGTTTTTTACCGCGTTTCAACACCTACCACAAGCAGTTTTTCTTTTCAGACAACCAGATTTTCGTCGAAGGCTACACCGACCAGCAAGTGTTTACCTATCTTCTCAGCTGCGTGGAAACAGGGCCTGCCGGAACGGGCATTATCGATGTAGGCGGAAAAGACGAGCTCGGCGTATTTTTTAAGGTTTGCTCCCTGCTCGGCACAAATGCCCGCATCATCACCGACCTTGATTCGCTTTTTTGCGGGAAGCTTTGCGATATGCTCTGCGAAGACGAGCGGCCGAAAATGTGGCTTGAAAAGCAGGCGGAAAAACAAAGCCGATTTTACCAAAATCTTTTCACCCGCCGGGAACTTAAAGCCGCCATTACGCTCGAAAAACTCATTAGAAAGTTGGAGCAGCTGCTTTCGGCCATCGGAGCCTACTTGTGCGATACCGAGCCTACCCCAAAAACTGCTCGTTTTTCCGAAAATCTGAAAATGCTCGCAGAAAAATATGAAAAACCGGAAACGACAGATACCTTCAAAACCGCAGTCTTACAAGGTATATGGCATCTGCAAGAGCCGTTGACGGCGCTTTTGCCGGAGCCGCTTGCAGAAACGATCCCGCTGCTGGTCAATCTTGCAGCCTATATTTTAGCGGCGGCGGAAACGGCGGATGTATACATACTGCCTGCCGGCTGCATCGAAAATTATTACGTGCAAAACATAAATGAATATATGCCCATTCAGGGTAAAGACCGCTTATTCCATGCAGAGCTTGAATATATCATTTCCTGTTCTGCCGATGGGCTAAAAAAAAGTTATCCGGCGCTGACAGATATTTTAAACCGCGCCTGCACTGGCATCACAACGTAAATGCAGCCGCAGTCGGTAACGGCAACGCCTACCTGAAGGAAGGTTAAACGCCTTCGTTCGGCTCAGCTGGAGTTTTTGGCAGAGCCTGAGCATCATCTCCCGCCGGTGCAGGAGGAGATGCAGGCGGCCCGAAAAGACTTGTGTCGGCCGCTGTCAGCTGAAACTGTCGCTATCGCTGTCATCTTCCGGAACAGGCGCGCTGTCCGTCGCCTCAGGCGCAACCGGAGCCGGTGCAGGAGTTGCAGGCGGCCCGGAAAGCCTTGTATGACCACTACCAGCTGCAACTGTCGTTATCGCCCCCCTCTTCCGCAGCGGGCGCACTGCCTATCCCCCTCCGCCGTTACCGGAAGTCGATGAAGATGCTCGGAAAAGACTTGTGCGGCCATGGGCACCTGAAAGTATCGCTATCCGCTTCCACAGCAGGGCATTGCCGGCCGCTTCCGGCGTTACCGAAAGCCGATGCGGGAGTTGCAGGAGGCTCGTAAAACCTTGTACGACCACTACCAGCTGCAACTGTCGCTATCGCCTCCCACTTCTGCAACGCGGGCGCACTGTTGTCCGTCGCCTCAGGCGTGACCGGAGCCGGCGCGGGAGTTGCAGGAGGGGCGGAAAAACTTGTGCGGCCGCTGTCAGCTGAAACTGTCGCTATCCGCTTCCGCAACGGACGCGTTGCCTGCCACCACCCACCATTACCGGAAGCCGCAGGCGCCCCGGAACGACTTGGGTCGGCCGCGCTCAGCTGAAGCTGTCGCTATCGCTGTCATCTTCCAGAACGGGCGCACTGTTGTCCGTCGCCTCAGGCGTGACCGGAGCCGGTGCGGGAGGCTCGGAAAGCTCGGTTTCTTCGATGGCTTCGGCCTTTCGGGAAAGCTCTTTATAAAAGAGCTGAACGTTTTCTATTTTGGTGCGGTGGCGCGATTTTATTAAAAGCGACTCGTTTTCCGGCGCGTATGCGTAGCCGGAAGAATTATAGTTTTCAAAACGCGGATCGGACCGGAATGCGACGTCGTAAATATAAATCGAGCGGAACTGCGGAATGCCGCTGACAATGACGTAATGCGTGTGCGAAACCGGAAAATCAAGCGCAAGCGTTACCGTACCGTTTTCATCCGTGCCGTATTGAATGTTCCGCGCGCATGTCCACGCCCAAACCGGTCTTCCGCCTGTCTTCAGCAGCATAAAATGCGGATAATAAAAATTACGATGCACCGCAATCGGGTAGAGAGCCGAAAGCGTATGCAAATCGAATGCGGAGCAGTCCTTCAAGTAGGAGCTGATAATGAGCCGGCCGGCCGCAATGTATTCGGTATTTGAAAGATGCTGCCCCAAGCGCAAGATGGCGTCTCCCGCCTGAACCGCTTGAATAACGGAAAGGAAGGTGCCCTGCTCGGAAATCGTCATAATGCCTTCGTCAAGGGAACACGAACGCTCAAGTACGTCGGCGCATTGCTCCGCCGCAGGGAGGAGAAGCGCCGCAAGTTCCCCGTTTTTGTCGGCAAGTTCGGCATACGCTTCAATAATACCCGCCGCTTGCGCAACGGAAACGCCCGACAAATCGGCGGCGGCCGTATCGGAAAGCAGCGTACGGGCGCGTTCGGTCGGATAGATGCACAGATAATCGGCAATAAAATTCATCGTGAACACGTCCAAATCCTGCCCTTCAAGCGCACGGCGAATACGCGTATCGAAGTCCTTCATCTGCCGCTGCAAGTGCGCATTCAGCCGTCCCATCGAATCGAAATACGGTACCGAAAGATAGGTGCGCGCGGCGGCATTTTTAACCGACGGCGGCACGGTGTTTAAGGCGTCGCGCATACGTCCCTTCTCCGCCATCGCCGCAACGTAAGAAACGGCATCCTGTTCCGTAATGCCGGAAGGCTCCGTCACGGAGCGCGCAAAGCTTGCAGTCAGATTTTTCCGCAGACCGGCAAGCGCATCGGTATAGGCCGCCTCCGTAGCTCCTTCGGCATCCGCTACGAGCGAAAACGAAAACGCCCGCGTCTTATCAAAATACGTGTAGGCGGCGCTGTCTTTTTTTTCCGTCAGCGCGATGGTATCCGCCGCAATTTCAGGTGCCGTCAAATTCCAAAAATTCTTCCGGCTCGTAATTTGCATTCGGGATGCCGACTGCTGCGTAATTTCGCTGTCCGTTCCGAGCGCATACGGTATATATATGGAAGAAACTTTAGGCGGAAGGTTCGCTTTTATCGAAAGCTGCGCTTGATCGCTTTCGTCTCCGACACTGAAATCAATGCTGACGCCGCCGCTGAAGGTAAGAATGCAGGACAGCATATCCGTTTTTGTCCACGAAGTTAAAACCAGCGGCGTTTGCGCCTCTCCAATGCGGGCCGACACCGGATTTTCGTCGGAACAAAAGAAAGAAATGCCGTTGTATGCTGCGGTAAACTCATTTTTCAGCGTGTTCATGCCGCTTGACGGATCGGATTTTTGTAAAGTTATATGGAACGAACCGATTTTTTCTGATATGATTGAATCATTCTTAAACTGAAAAATAAAAATGCCGATGATGATAACGGCGTACAGCACGATCAGGGAAAGGCTCTTTCGTAAAGTATTCGTGAACATTGCGCCGCCAGTTTAATTAATGATTAAACGAAATTCAACAGCATCATAAAATACCGATTAAATCCCATAACCTGATCGGTGTTGTCATGGCAATTCCGGAGTTTAATAATGAAATTAAAGAATCTAACCGTTGTGTGCATCATTCTTGCATTGACGCCGGCGCTTTTTTTTGCCGGAAAAGCAAATGCGCGGAAAGAGGTGTCGGTCGAATCGATTTATTTAGACCCGGCGAACGAAAAAAAAGCGGAAAACATTCTCTTTGCCGAACAGTTGGAATCGCTCTTGGAACAAAACGATATGAACGGCGCGCTCTCGCTCTTCGACACGCTTTCTCCGGAACTGACTGCCGATCCGGAACTCAAGCTGCTCAAAGCGGCAATTCTCGTATCCGCAAACCGGATTGACGAAGCGTCGAAAATCACTGCGGAACTGCTCAAAATCGACGGCAAAAACAAAGATGTCCTCGAACTGAATGCGCAGCTCGCCCTTTCTTCCGGCAACAAGCAGATGGTGCAAACGGCGCTCAAACAGCTTTTGGCCTCCGACCCGTCGAACGCTGCGGCCAATATCATGCTCGCCGATCAGCAGGCGCTCAATAAAAAATACAAGCAGGCCGCCACTTATTATAAAAAAGCGCTTACCAAAGAGCCGAAAAATATGGACGCCCTCCTCGGATTCGGCAAAATGTCGTATTACCAAAACAATATGAAAGAGGCCAAGCTGACGTTCGAGCGGATGCTCAAAATTGAACCGAATAACAGCGATGCCCTTGCAAGCATGGGGAAAGTGTATGCGGAAGAGGAAAACTACTTCCGCGCGGCATCTTACGTCAAAGAAGCGCTGCAAGGCGACGGCGGCAATTACGATTTGTATGTCGATTTGGGAAACTACGAACGCTATCAGGGGCACTACAAAGAAGCGGAGGACGCATGGACGAAGGCAATTTCCATCGAACCGGCGTATTTTCTGGCGTACGCCTACCGCGCAGGGCTCCGCGACGAGCAAAACCGCTTTCAAGATGCGCTCACCGACTATCGCAAAGTCGTCGAAACGAATCCGAAGTATTATTTTGCCTACGAAGAAATCGGCATACTCGAATTCCATCTGGAACACTGGCAGGCCGCCCGCGACGCATTCCAAAAGGCGAACGCATTGAGCAATTCCGCAGCGTACCAGTTGATGACGGTTGCCACATACTTGAAGGAAAAGAATTTGCCGGAAGCGAAAAAGTACGCGCAGACGGCGATGCGTCCGCTTGCGCGGGAGAGCCTCGAATACAAAATGATGCGCCTCTACCACGATCAGGGGCCGGTCAGCGCGGAAAATGCGGTTACCCGCGACATTGAAAAAGAGAAAAATAAAACGCAGCACGGCAAAATGATGTACTATCTCGCATTGTATTACGAACTCAAGAATCTTCCGCAAATTGCAACCGAGTATTACGCAAAAATCCAGAAGATGAAGGCGCCGCTGTTTTTTGAATACCGGCTGGCGGAATGGGGCGTAAAATAATGAACGATATTCGTAAGCGCTTACAGTTTAATGAACGGAGCATCACGCTCATCGGAACCGCCCATATTTCGGAAGAGAGCATTAAAACCGTCGAGTCGGCGATTCGAGAAATTTCGCCCGACTGCGTTGCGGTCGAATTGGACGAAAAACGTTTTGCCGCCATAAAAAATCCGGAATCATGGCGGGAACTCGACATTATAAAGGTGCTCCGCCGCAATGAAGGCTTTTTGCTTTTGGCGAACATCGTTCTTGCCTCCTTCCAAAAACGGATGGGAATGAATGTCGGGGTTAAACCCGGCCAAGAAATGCTTGCGGCAATAAAAACGGCGGAGGAACTTGCGATTCCGACCGTTATGGTTGACCGCCCGATTCAAATTACGCTCCGGCGCGCATGGCGGAAGACTGCGCTCATCGGAAAAAGCAAGCTGCTTGCCGCTCTTTTGGGCAGCGCCTTTTCAAATGAAACGATTTCTACCGAACAAATTGAAGGGCTCAAAGCGCAATCCGAAATGGATTCGATGATGAGTGAATTGTCGCACTCCCTGCCGACGGTCAAACAGGTGCTCATAGACGAGCGGGACCGCTATCTTGCCGGAAAGATATGGAATGCGCACGGCGCCCACATCGTCGCAGTCTTGGGCGCGGGGCACCTTGCCGGCGTGCAGGCGCATCTTGAGCGGATTGCTGCAGGCGCCGAAGAGGCAGAATACGATGAGTTGTCTTCCATTCCGCCGAAAAGCGTCGGCGCAAAGCTCTTCAGTTATCTGATTCCCGCAGCAATTATCGCTCTGATTGCCGCAGGTTTTTATTTCGGCGGAAAAAATGCCGGAACGCAGCTTGCGCTCAGTTGGATTTTGTGGAACGGCATCCCCGCAGCTCTTGGGGCAGCCGTAGGCGGCGCGCATATCGTAACGATACTGGCATCCTTTATCGGCGCGCCGGTAACCTCGCTCTGTCCATTCATCGGCGTCGGCTTCGTTTCCGGCATTGTGCAAGCCCTGATATGCAAACCAAAAGTAAAAGACATGGAAACACTAACCGCCGATGCAGGCTCCCTCACAGGCTTTTATAAAAACCGCATCCTGCGCATCCTCATCATATTCGCCCTATCGTCCATCGGAAGCTCCGCCGGTACCTTTATTGCCGGCGCCGATATTATCGCAAAGCTTCGCGGACTCTTATAAGGGCATCCGCACAGGAATCCGAAAAGTCGGGCACACGAGAAAAGCGCCCGCCCTCGCCCCACCGACTTTCATTCACTGCGTAAGCGGATGGCAGGTCGCAAAATCCCCCGCAAGCCGCGCAACCGGTCAGCACGCGTTTTGAGCCGCGGCAAACCGGCTCCGGAGCTGCGTTTTACTTCACACCTTGCCGGGTCGCAAAGACATCCGGTGGAGCGATACCGTTACCGCCATCCGTAAGCCCCCGAAAGCCGCGCAACCGGACGGCACGTTTCTCACCGCAACAAACCGGCTCCGGACTTGCACTTTGCTTCACATCTTGCCGAATCGCAAAGGCATCCGGTGGAGCGATACCGTTACCGCCATCCGTACGCCCCGAAAGACGTGCAATCGGACGGAACGTTTCAACCTGCGGCAACGCAGCTCCGGAGTTGCGTTTTACTTCGCATCTTGCCGGATTGCAAAAGCATCCGGTGGAGCAAATACCGTTACCGCCATCCGTACGCCCCGAAAGACGTGCAATCGGACGGAACGTTTCAACCTGCGGCAACGCAGCTCCGGAGTTGCGTTTTACTTCGCATCTTGCCGGATTGCAAAAGCATCCGGTGGAGCAAATACCGTTACCGCCATCCGTACGCTCTACAAGCCGTGCAATCGGACGGTGCGGCACACTCAGTGCCCACGGCACAACGGCTTCGGAATTACATTTCGCTTCACGTCTTGCCGGATCGCAAAAGCATCCGGCGGAACAATACCCTTCCGCCATACATACGCCGCCCCGCAATATGCGCAACCGGTTGGGCACGGAACAATCAACGCTCAACATTGCATCCCGTGCTGTCGGCATTATCCGCTCAACCGACCACCACGTTTCTCCCCACGGCAAACCGGCTCCGGAATTACATTTCGCTTCACGTCTTGCCGGATCGCAAAAGCATCCGGCGGAACAATACCCTTCCGCCATACATACGCCCCGCAAGCCGCGCAACCGGTCGGCACATTTCTCACCGCAACAAACCGGCTCCGGAGTTGCGTTTTGCTTCACGTCTTGCCGGATCGCAAAAGCATCCGGCGGAACAATGTCACTCCGCCATCCATGCGCTCCGCAAGCCGCTCAACCGGTCAGCACGCGTTTCAACCCACGGCAAACCGGATCCGGAATTGCGCTTTACTTCGCACCTTGCGGGATCGCAAAGGCATCCGGCGGAACAATACCGTTACCGCCATCCGTAAGCCCCGAAAGCCGTGCAATCGGACGGAACGTTTCAACCTGCGGCAACACAGCTCCGGAGCTACGTTTTGTTTCACGTCTTGCCGGATCGCAAAGCATCCGGCAGAACAATACCGTTGCCACCATCCGTACGCCGCACCCCGCAACCGGTCGGACACGGAACAATCAACGCTCACGCGGCCTTCCATGCCGTCGGCATTTATATTTCAACTTCGCCTTCGAAGGAAAGGTTTGCAGTTCCGCTCAGTGAAACGGTGTCGCCGGCGTATTTGACGGTCAGAACGCCGCCGCGCACTTTTACGGTAATGTCCTCTCCGAGCGGGCAAAAGCCGTTGAGGACGGCGGCAACGGCAGCGGCGGCAGCGCCCGTTCCGCAGGCAAGCGTCTCTCCGTTTCCGCGCTCCCACGTGCGCATTTTCAGTTCATTCGTTCCGACGACGCGCACAAATTCGACGTTTGTCCGATTCGGAAAGGCTTTGTGATGTTCCAGAACCGGGCCGATTTTGGAAACCGGCTCTTTGTCCACGAACTTGCTGAACAAAACGCAGTGCGGGTTCCCGACGGCAAGGCAGGTCACGCGGAATGTTTTTCCGCCGGATGCAAGCGTCTGAGCGACGACGGCCTTTTCCGGCAGCGCGCCAGAAGCTCCGCCGTTTATTTCGTTTTTCACGACGTCGGAGAGCGAAAGCGTTGTCGGCAGCATTTCCGGCTCGAACGCAGGCTTTCCCATATCGACGGTAACCGAGCTGACGACGCCGTTTTGCTTGTACAGCACCAGCGTTTTCACGCCGCTTCCGGTTTCGACGGTAAGCGTTTCCGCCGCATCGCTTTTTTTACCGCCCTTGTGCGCAAGGCCGTTTACGTTGTTGTCGTACAAGTATTTTCCGACGCAGCGGATCGCATTTCCGGCCATCATGCCTTCCGAACCGTCGAGATTGAAAAAGCGCATCTTCGCATCGGCAACGGCGCTCCGCTCAATCAACACGAGCGAATCCGCGCCGATACCGCCGCCGTGCCGGTCGCAGAGGCGAACGGCAAGCCCGGCAGGATTGTTTACCTGCTGCTCCATTCCGTTGATGACGATGAAATCATTGCCGGTCGCTTCCATTTTGCTGAATCTGAGCTTTTGCTTCGCGGAGCGCAGGCGGTTTATGTCGATAAGCTCGACGTTTTCCGCCGAATACTTACTTTTGAGGCAGTTTGCAATGGTGTGCGCCGTATCGATTGCCGTCAGGCAGGGAATGTCGCGCTCAACGGCATGACGGCGCATACGAACGGAGTCGGCGCGCGGGTTACGCCCCTTTGCGGACGTGGAAATAACATAGTCGATTTTCCCCGAATCGAGGAGCGTCAAAAGATTGTCGGAAGGGTTTTCGTGGATTTTGTTGACCGCCGTAACTTCCATCCCGAAGCTTCGGATCGTCTGAGCCGTTCCCTCCGTCGCATAAAGCGCAAAGCCCATGTCGTAAAACTTTTTTGCAAGGTCGGGAACCTCATACTGGTCGGTTTTCCGGACGGTTATCAGCACGCCGCCTGAACGCTTCATGTTGTAACCGGCGGCGCACAGTCCCTTAAACAGCGCCTCTTCCATCGTCGAGGCAAGCCCCAGCGCCTCTCCAGTCGACTTCATCTCCGGCCCAAGATGCGTGTCCACATCCATCAGCTTTTCAAAGCTGAACACCGGCACCTTTACCGCAAAATACGGCGGAATCCGGTACAGTCCCGTCCCGAATCCGAAATCCCGCACCCGCTCGCCGAGCATCGCCCGCGTCGCAAGTTCAACCATCGGAATGCCGGTTACCTTGCTGAGGTAGGGCACCGTCCGGCTTGAGCGCGGATTGACTTCAATCATATACAAATCGTTGTTGTAGACGAGGTACTGAATGTTGATGAGCCCCTTCGTGCCGAGCGCAAGCGCGATCGTGCGGCTTTGGCGGATAATTTTTTCGCGGAGAATGTCGTTGAGATTCCACGACGGATACACCGCAATCGAATCTCCGGAATGAATGCCGGTGCGCTCAACGTGCTCCATAATTCCCGGAATCAAAATGTCCTCTCCGTCGCAAATCGCATCGACTTCAAGCTCAACGCCCATCATGTATTTATCGATGAGCACGGGATTTTCAATTCCTTGCGCCAAAATGATGCGCATGTACTCCGTTACGTCGTCGTCGCTGAAGGCAATAATCATATTCTGCCCGCCGAGCACGTAAGAAGGCCGGAGCAAAATCGGGTAGCCGATTCTACCGGCAGCAGCGAGCGCCTCGTCCGTCGTAAAAACGGTTTCGCCCTCCGGCCGGTTGATTGCAAGGCGCGCGCACAGCAACTCAAAACGCTTCCGGTCTTCGGCAATGTCGATCGAATCGGCGCTCGTTCCCAAAATGCGGATTCCCTGCCCGTCCAAAAACTGCGTCAGCTTAATCGCCGTCTGCCCGCCGAAGGCAACCACCACGCCGATCGGCTGCTCCGTGCGGATAACGTCCATCACATCTTCGGGCGTCAGCGGCTCAAAGTAGAGCCGGTCGGCCGTATCGAAGTCCGTGGAAACCGTTTCCGGATTATTATTGATAGTAACGACGTCGTACCCGAGTTTTTTGAGCGAACGGACGCATTGGACGCACGCATAATCGAACTCAATCCCCTGCCCGATGCGGATCGGACCGGAACCGAGCACGATGACCGTTCCCTTTTCCGACTTTTTGCCCGCAGCGTTTTGCGCGTGTAAAAAGGCCGCAGCTTCGTTTTCCGCATCCGTAACCGCGTAAAAATACGGCGTTTTTGCTGCAGCGCCGTGCGCCGTATCGACAATCTTATAGGAGGCAGGAATGTGCAAAAGTTTTCCGGCTTCAACCGGCTCCGCACCTTTTTGCTCATCCGCAACGCCCGAAGCGCAAATCCGTACGCCTGAAAGCGATTCGATTACGCGGTCGGGGTAGCCGAGCGCTTTTGCCGCCCGATACTGCGAAAGCGAAAGCTCTCCGCGCTCGTCCTTGATGCGCATGAGCGCTTTTTCCGTTTCCGCAAGGTTTTCCAAGCGCGCCAAAAAACATTCGTCGATCTTCGTGATGGCGTGCACGTCCGCTTTAGTCAGCACGCCGCGCTTGAGCGCTTCAAACACGGCAAAAATCCGCCGGTCGTTGCATTCGCCGACCCGCGCCTTAATGCGTTCATCGCTTTCTGCGGCAAATGCGGGAAGATTCAGGCTCTGCACCCCGATTTCAGCCCCGCGCGCCGCCTTCATCAGCGCCGTCTCAAAGTTTTGCCCGATCGCCATCACCTCTCCGGTCGCTTTCATCTGCGTTCCGAGCGTCCGGGATGCGTACACGAACTTATCGAACGGAAACTTCGGCATCTTAATCACGATGTAGTCCGGCTTCGGCTCATAATTGTACGGCAGCTCATCGAGCCGGTAGCCGACGGCAATCAGCGTAGACACGCGCGCAATCGGGTAACCGGTCGCCTTTGACGCAAGCGCGGACGAGCGGGAAACGCGCGGGTTTACTTCAATAACCGCGTATGCAAAATCCTCCGGCTGCACCGCAAATTGAATGTTGCAGCCGCCTTCCATCCCAAGCGAATCGATGATGTTACATGCAGCCTTCCGCAGCGCCTGCAATTCCTCTGCACTGAGCGTCGCCGTCGGCGCCATAACGATGGAATCTCCGGTATGCACGCCCACCGGATCGACATTTTCCATCGGACAAATGACCAGCATCGCCCCCGAAGCGTCCCGCACCACCTCAAACTCAATCTCTTTCCAGCCGGAAATACATTTTTCGATCAGAATCTGATGAATCGGGGAGGCATGCAGCCCATTTTGCGCAATTTCTTCCATCTGCGCGTGATTGTACGCGATGCCGCCGCCCGTTCCGCCGAGCGTAAATGCCGGCCGTATGACAACCGGGTAGCCGAGCGTGTTTTCCGCATAATCAACGGCGTCCGCAAAAGAATTCACGACTTTTGAAGGAATGCACGGCTCCCCGATCGCCTGCATCGTATCCTTAAAGCGCTGGCGGTCTTCCGCCTTGTCAATCGTCTCAGGCTTTGCGCCGAGCAGACGCACGCCGTGTTTTTCCAAAAATCCCGACTTTGAAAGCTCCATGCAAATCGTCAGCCCCGTCTGCCCGCCGAGCGAAGACAAAATAGCGTCCGGTTTTTCTTTTTCGATGATGCGCTCAATCACCGTAACCGACAGCGGCTCAATGTAAATCGCGTCGGCCATCGAATGATCGGTCATGAGCGTCGCCGGATTGGAATTCACCAAAACCACTTCAAGCCCCTGTTCCTTGAGCGCCTTACACGCTTGACTTCCGGCGTAATCGAATTCCGCCGCCTGTCCAATGACAATCGGACCAGACCCGATCACCATCACCTTACGGATATTTTGATTTAAAGGCATTTTTCACTCCTTTTAAAAATGATTTTTAAAGCCATACATACCGAAACCGCCCGTCCGGCGCAGCACAAAAAAACAGAAAATAAAAACACCGGCAAAACCGGAAGCAGGCAGGATAATTGCAGAAAGGCTGTGCGTATTGAACATTCAACCATATGAGGCGAGTATAGAATATTTTATGACGCGTGTCATGCCGAAGGAAACTATTTCCGTGCATCCTCCGGCACCGCTTTTCCGGCGCGGCGGCAGGCATGAGGGAAAGACGGATGACGCAGGGGGACGCAAGTTCGGCCGCGGGGGCCGAGCGCGATGGTATGCAAGTTGCCGCGGCTGATTCCGCGTTCCGGTGCGGAGAAGGATTCGGCAGCCGCAGCAGCGGGCGGCTGGTCGAATACTCGGCAGGGTGTTTCGGGGAGGCGACGGGCACGAGGGAAAGACGGAAGACGCAGGGGGACGCAACTCTGGCCGCGTGTGTCGGCGTGACAAAGTGCAAGCGGTTGTGGCTACATTCACTTTCCGGTACGAAGAAGGATTTTCCGGCGGCACCGGCGACGGGCGGGTGCAGCGGCAAGATGTTTCGGAGAGGCGACGAGCACGAGGGAAAGACGGATGAGCGCAGGGAGAAACAACTTCGCCCGCGTGTGTCGGCGCGACGGATTGCAAGCGGCCGCAGGCGCATTCACTTTCCGACGCGGAGAAGGATTCGGCAGCGGGCAGATGCGGTGGGAGACTGTTCGAGGAATCGGCAGGCGCAAGGAAAAGACGGAAGAGCGCAGAGACGCAACTCTGGCCGCATGTTCCGAAGCGGAACAGACCGCAAGGCGGGGCAGCTACATTCAGTTTCCGGTGCGGAGAAGGATTTTCCGGCGGCATGTGGGTGCGGCGGGAGGCTGTTCGAGGTGGCGGCGGGCACACAAGAAAGAGGAATAAGCGCAGGGGGAGCAAGTTCGGCCGCGGGTTCCGAGCGTAACGGACTGTAAGCGGCCGCAGATGATTCCGCGTTCCGGTGCGGAGAATAGTTTTCCGGCGGTACTGGCAGGGGACGCAACTCTGGCCGCGGGTGCCGAAGCGTAACGAATTGCAAGTTGCCGAAGCTGATTTCGCTTTCCGACGCGGCGGGATGTTCGGTGAGTCGGCAGGCATGAGGGAAAGACGGAAAGCGTAGGGGGCGCAACTTCGGCCGCGGGGTCCGAAGCGTAACGAACTGCAAGTTGCCACAGGCGTATTCACTTTCCGGTGCGAAGAAGGATCTGACAGCGGCAATGGCATCGGGATGCTTCGGTGAGTCGGCAGGACGTTTCGGGGAGGCAACGGGCACGAGGGAAAGACGGATGAGCGCAGGGAGACACAACTTAGACCGCGGGTTCTGAAGCGTAACAGACCGCAAGCGGCCGCAGCTGCATTCACTTTCCGACGCGGAGAAGGATTCGGCAGCGACACCGACGACGGACGAGTGCCGCAGGATCTGCGAGGAATCGGCGGACACGAGGGAAAGACGAATGAGTGCAGGGGACGCGACTTTGGACGCGTGTGCCGAAGCGTAACAGTCTGCAAGCGGCCGCAGGTGCATTCACTTTCCGGTGCGGGGGATGATTTTCCGGCGGCAGTGGCGACGGTCGGATGCGGCGGGATGTTCGGTATGTCGGCAGGATGTTTCGGGGAGGCGGCGGACATAGGGGAAAGTCGGAAGGCCAGGGGGTACAACTTTGGCCGCGGGGGCCGAGCACAACAGTCTGCAAGCGGCCGCGGCTGCATTCATTTTCCGACGCGGAGAAGGATTTTCCGGTGGCACCGGAGGCGGGAAGGACGTTTCGGTGAGAGGCTGTTCGAGGAGCCGGTAGGCACGCGGGAAAGTACGGATAAGAGCAGGGGACGTAACTTCGGCCGCGTGTGCCGAAGCATAACAGACTGCAAGTTGCCGCGGCTGCATTCACTTTCCGACGCGGAAAAGGATTCGACGGCGGCACTGGCAGCGGGCGGGTGCGGCGGGCACGAGGGGAAAACGGATGAGCGCAGGGAGACACAACTTCCGGCCGCGGGTTCCGAGCGCAACAGACTGCAAGTTGCCGTGGATGCATTCACTTTCCGACGCGGAGAAGGATTCGGCAGCGACACCGACGACGGACGAGTGCCGCAGGATCTGCGAGGAATCGGCGGACACGAGGGAAAGACGAATGAGCGCAGGGAGATGCAAGTTCGGCGACCTCTTCCGAAGCGTAACAGTCTGCAAGCAGCCGCAGATAATTTCGCTTTCCGGTGCGGAGAATAATTAGGCAGCACCGGCGGCGCGGATATGTTTGGGAGCTGTTCGAGGAATCGGCAGGTATGGAAGAAATACTACATGCCGTTAAGTCGTCAAAGGTATATACCCAATTCATGTGAAATATGGATATATACAAGGGATTCTGTGACGGCTGACCGACTTGAATCTTTCAAACGGCGCGAATCTCGGTAAATGGGGGTACACAAAAGGTCTGGATCGTTACGACGGAGCGGGCGCATTGCGCGTAGGCTTGCACTGGAATTTCTAAACCGCCTTCGTTTATACCAAAATCAACGCGGCAGCTGTGCGCGCTCGAGAGCGGAAACGCTTCCGTCATAAGCTGCAGCAAAGCAAACAAGCAAGGCAGTTGCCCATATACGGCAACTGCCTTTCTTGTTTATGGCGCGGCCGCCGGCACGCCCGTCCCGCCTCCGGAGCCGCCCTTGCATCCCGCCCGCTTACAAAACCGTCGGCTTGTGTTAG
>CAUTZW010000017.1:0-40913 GCA_963543045.1 uncultured Treponema sp. | reverse complement strand
CCGCGCGGTTCCCCCGTCCGGCGGGCAATCCTGCCCGTTGGCAGTGTGGCGCCCCGTACAGCCTATACGTCCGTCACGCAGCATCTTCGTCGCTTTCGCAGCCTCCGCCGAAAACCTCTCCGCCGCTGCGCGTCCGGTTTGCCGCCATCGCTGCCCGCGCGGTTCCCCCGTCTGACAGGCAATCCTGCCCGTTGGCAGTGTGGCGCCCCCTGCGACTTACACGTTCGTCGACAGTGTTGCCGGTCTACACGGAATGCGCTTCGTCCGGTTTTGCGGAGGGCGGTGCGGCGCAGGCTTTTTCGGCTGTATCCATTAGCGCGGCGTATTTTTGTGCGATGCGTTTTGTTTTGGCGGCGGCGCAGCCTGTGTAGTGCGCCGGATTGCTGAAGAACGTATCGGCGGGCGGTAAGCCCAGCTCGGTCAGGCGGGCGGAAATGGTCGTCCACACGGCGGTATCTGCCGAAAGCGTTTCGTAAAAGCTTTGGCCGCTCTGTTCGGCGCGGAGCGTTATTTTCCTGATGATTTCGTGGGCGTCGCTTTCTCCGGCCGCAGCAAGCAGCAGGTACGCCGGCTCTGCAAGAACGCCGCCGCAAACCTTTCCGCCGGAGCGCGCAAGGTTTGCCGCCATCGCCGCGCGGTCTGGCTGCAAGCGGGACACCACTTTTTTCATGCGGCTGACCGCCATGACGAATCCTGCAAGGTAATCGGCGATAAAGCGTTGGCTTGCCGAATTCGTCAAATCCCGCTGGTGTTCCGAAATTTGATCCATGTAAAACGTAATGACGCGCGGACACATCGCCTTCCACAGCGATTTGACGTGCTCGCTGTTCCACGGATTGCGTTTTTGCGGCATGGTGCTCGAACCGACTTGCGCGCTGCCGAAGTATTCAAAAACCTCGCCGATTTCCGAACGCTGCAAGTGGCGCAAATCATCGGCAAGGTTTGCGATAATGCCGAACGCAACGTTGCATTCAAGCAGCAGGCGGAGGAGGGGTTCGGGCTCGGTGAGCTGATGGGAATATTCGCTCGGCTCAAGCGACAGAAAGGAAAGATAGCGCCGTTCCAGTTCCTCCGGATCCGGAACAATCATCGCCGCGCCGTTATATGCGCCGACCGGCCCCGACAGCTTGCCTTTGAGTTCGCGTGCCAACCGTTCAATCTGCAAAATCGACTTTCCCAAGCGGCTGACAAACTCGGCAACCGCCCAGCCGAACGTGATCGGAACGGCATGTTGGCCGTGCGTGCGTCCAACCTGCGGCGTTTCAGCTTCCCGCTCGGCAAGGGCGCAGAGCGCGCGTTCAAGCGCAATGAGCTCCGGCAGCACGGCATCCCGCACGGCATCCTTCATCCGAACGGCAAGCGCCGTATCCAAAATGTCCGCACTCGTTGCCGCCACATGAACGAGCGGCGCAAACTCCGGCGGCATCTTCGTCTTGAGCACGTTGACAAGCGCGCGGATATTGTGCTGCGTCTTTTGCTCTTCGGCATACACCTCTTCCGGCAAAACGGCAGCTCCGGCAGCATCGAGCGCAGCAGCGGCAGCCGCATCGAGAGAACCGGAAACGGCAAGATGCGCCTTCACCAGCGCGATTTCCGCCTTAACGCAGGAGCGCACCGCAGCCTCTTCCGAAAGAGAGGCGGAAAGTTTTGCGAACGCATCGCCTTCGGAAAGCGAATACCGGTGATCGAGCGCAGATATATTCTCAAAAATGTTGCGATTTTCCATGCGCCCATTATTATAAAACGGCAACCATTGTGCAATGGAATGGCTTGAGCCCGCTCCCGCTTGCCGAATGCGCGAGCCGCGCCTTGCACTGTCCTGCGCACTTTCCGGAACGAACGGAGAAGAGGAGCGCGCCAAATGGAAGTGCCGCCCTCCCGCCGAACAAGTTGCCTCTGTCGCAGCAAGATGCTTGTCTGCTGGCGGCAAGCAAACGAGAGCCGGACGGTCAAGCTCGGCCGTCCGCTTCACCGTCCGCCCGTATCCGCAAAGCGCGGTGGATTGCAGCCAGGCGGCGATGGTTTCCGCTTCGGTATCGAGCGAACTGCAAAGCTCCCGTTGGCAGTCAGTTGCCCGCTTCACCGCCCGCATCCGCAAAGAGCGCGGTCGATTGCAGCCAGCTGGTAACGGCTTCCACTCCGGCATCGAGCGGGCTGCAATCTCCCGCCGGTGGTCAGGCTTCCACTTCCCCGTCCGCCCATATCCGCAAAGAGCGTGGTGGTTTGCAGTCAGCTGGCACCGGTTTCCGCTCCGGCATCGAGCAGGCAGCAAACTCCCGCCGTCAGTCAGTTGCCCGCTTCACTGTCCGCCTGCATCCGCAAAGAGCGCGGTGGATTGCAGCCAGCTGGCACCGGTTTCCGCATCGGCATCGAGCGAGCAATCTAGCTCTCGCCGTCAGTCAGTTGTCCGCTCCACTGTCCGCCTGCATCCGCGAAGAGTGCGGTGGTTTGCAGCCAGGCGGCGATGGTTTCCGCTTCGGTATCAAGCGGACAGCAAATCACCCGTCGGCAGTCAGTTGCCCGCTTCACCGTCCGCCCGCATCCGCGAAGAGCGTGGTGGTTTGCAGCCGCGTCCGCCACAGCGAGGTGCTAGCCCGTCTGCTGGCGGTCAGTCGTCCGCTTCACCGTCCGGCCGTATCCGCAAAGAGCGCGACTGGTTGCAGCCAACCGGTAACGGCCTCCGCTCCGGCATCGAGCGGGCAGCCAAACTCAGTCGGCAGACAGTGGCCGCTTCACCGCCCGCCCGCATCCGCGAAGAGTGCGGTGGTTTGCAGCCGGTCGGTAACGGCTTCCGCTCCGGCATCGAGCGGACAGCAAATCTCCCGCCAACAGTCAGTTGTCCGCTTTACCGTCCACCCGCATCCGCGAAGAGTGCAGCGGTTTGCAGCCGGTCGGTAACGGCTTCCGCTCCGGCATCGAGCGGACAGCAAATCTCCCGCCAACAGTCAGTTGTCCGCTTTACCGTCCACCCGCATCCGCGAAGAGCGCGGTGGTTTGCAGCCAGGCGGCGATGGTTTCCGCTTCGGTATCGAGCGGGCGGTCGTCTTGTACGAAGGCAGAGTGCGCGCGGATTTCGGCATGGACTTTTTGCGTGAATGGGCTAAATTCCGTGCGCCCAATGAGGTCGATTGCCTGCGCAACAGCAAGCAGGTGTACGCCGAACTGAAGATAGAGAAGCTCAATTTGGTCGCGGAGCTTACGGGCGGCGATGGTTCCAAGCGAAACTTTATCCTGATTCAGCGCTTCCGTCGGGCTTGAATGGATGCTGACCGGCGCGCATTCGTGCATGATTTCTGCGCGGAGTGCGGAAATGGTAATTTGCGCGGCTTTAAATCCGAATCGTAAGCCCGCTTCCGGCGCGGCCGCATCGGTATACGGAATGAGATTTTCAGTAAGGCCGTTAAACTTGCCGTCGATAATGTCTTCGGCCTGCTTGTCCGCCAGATCGCTGATATTCCCCAATGCAATGCGGAGGTAGTCGCAGGCGGCGCAAATGTGCCCTCCGTAAAAATTACCGGTATTGAAGACCGCGCCCGCTTCCGCATCAATGAGCGGATTGTCGTTCGCCGAATTGATTTCTTCCTCTATCCAATTTTTTGCGATGCGCAGCGTATCGCGGAGAACGCCGTTGATTTGCGGCGCGCACCGGATTGAATAACGGTTTTGAATCTTCACATCGAGCTTCTCGTAGCCCCGCTCGCCGATTTCTCCGATGGTTTTCAGCAAATCCTCGTATTTGTAGCAGCGTTTTGAATCCTTTAAGACGGCGTACACCGCAGCGGCGCTTTCGATTTGCCCCGCGTGATTTTTTATCTCGCTGACCTTTGCGCGGAAGGGCACTTCGTTGCCCGCAGTAATTTCCGTCGTCGCCGCAGTAATAAAATCCGAAATGCGGCTTAGCCGTGCGGCATCGCGCCACGCAAGCGCAGCAAGCGCCGTCATAACCGACGTGCCGTTCATAATCGCAAGGCCTTCTTTGGCTGCAAGCGGGAGCGGCCGGATGCCTTCCGCTGCAAACGCTTCGGCAGTCGGAACAACGCGCCCCTTGTAGTAAACCGTCCGCTCTCCCATGATGACCGCGCCCAAATACGACAGCGGCGTCAAATCGCCCGACGCCCCGACCGAACCCAATTCGGGAATGACGGGAATAATATCCTTGTTCAGTAAGTCGAGCATGAGCTCTGCAAGTTCAAGCCGGATTGCCGAATAGCCGCCCTTGATGTTTGAATTAAGCCGACACAGCGCAACTGCCCGCGCCGCACGGTGCGGCAGCTTTGATCCTACGCCGATTCCGTGATAGCGGACAATCGCTTGCTGAAGCAAATCCGCCTTTTCTGGATGAATCCGGCTGTTGCACGAATCGCCAAAGCCGGTCGTAACGCCGTAAGTCGGGTAGCCTTTTGCGATGTAGGCTTCAAGAAACGCCCGCGATTTTTGCATCGCCGCCTGTACGCTGCCGTCCGGAGGCAAGGCGACTGCCCGCCCATCCGCAACGGCGCACACGTCTTCAATCGTCAGATGATCGCCGTCAATATATAAAGTGTCCATTTTTCTTCCTTAATAATGTATCGCGCGTTACGTGCGCGGACAAATAACGCAATGCCGGAAAATCGGAGGCATCCGGCTGAATACAGTAGCTGTCGGATGGCCGCTAGTCCGTCCACTTCTTAAAAATGAGCGACGTGTTGATGCCGCCGAACGCAAAGTTGTTCGACATCACGTAGTCGGCCTGTATTTCCCGCACGCCGTCTTTGATGTAGTCGAGCGGCGCGCATTCCGGATCGATTTCCGAAAGATTCGCATTCGGATGGAACCAGCCTTCGTTCATCATGTTGATGGTAAGCCACGCCTCCACCGCTCCGCATGCGCCAAGCGTGTGGCCGATGTAGCTTTTTGTCGTGCTGATCGGAACTGCACGGGCGAATACCTTATACACCGCCTGCGATTCGGAAATATCGCCGTGATGCGTTGCCGTTCCGTGCGCGTTGATGTATGCAATCGCGTCTTTTGAAATTCCCGCGTCTTGCAGCGCAAGCTCCAGCGCGACCGCCTGCGTTTCTGCATTAGGGCTTGTGATGTGCGTTCCGTCGGCGTTGGTGCCGAACCCGACGACCTCCGCATAGATTGCGGCGCCCCGTTTTACGGCGTGCTCCAAGTCCTCCAAGATGAACGTGCCCGCGCCTTCGCCGATGACCAGCCCGTCCCGATTTTTATCAAAGGGCTTCGGCGTAAGCTCCGGCGTATCGTTCAAGATGCTCGTTGCCCCGAGCGTATCGAAAATCGCCGCATCGGGAGGCGAAAGCTCTTCCGCGCCGCCGGCAATCATCATGTCCGCCTTGCCGTCCTCAATCGCCTCATACGCATACCCGACCGCCTGACTTCCCGACGTGCACGCCGTATCCGTAATGATAACGCGCCCGCGGAGCTGGTAGTAGACGCTCAAGTTGGCCGCGCACGTTTGCGGCATCGATTTTATGTAGGTTTGCGAATCAATTTTCGAGGTATCGCCGGTCTGGAGCATCTCGCACATATCGATAATCGCATCAAGCGACCCCATGCACGAACCGTAAGCGATTCCCGTCCGCCCGTTTTTCAGCTCATCGATAACATCGTCCTCCGCCGCGTTGAGCAGCCCCGCCATTTTGAGCGCGTCGTTCGTCGCAACCAGCGACAGGAGGGCAACCCGCCCCATGCCGCGGATTTTCTTGCGCGGAAAGTGCGGCAGCTCGCCCTCATACGGACACGCAAGGCGCGTGTTCATGCGCTCGTAGCGGTCCCATTCCGGAATCCGCTTAATGCAGTTCTTGCCCGACTTGAGTTTTGCCGCCGCATCCGCCCAATCGCGCCCCAACGCCGTCAACATCCCCGCTCCCGTTACCACGACGCGGCGTTTGCCGTTCGCTTTTGTATAATCCATATAATCCTCCGTTTTCCGGACAAGCCCGCTGCCGCCCGGCACTTGCGGAACGCGCCGCTCCCGTGTGCAGCCTGCGCCTCCCCTTGACCGGACGTAAGTGAACGTCGGCGCGGATAATACCATGTTTTATACCTTGTTTCAAAGCGCGCGGGCGCGGCGGACGGCGGAGCACTGGACGTGAAGGACATAACACATCTGCCGTCCGCTTCACGTTTGCCGTACGGCAAACGTGAAGAAAGGCCACTCACCGCGCCCATAAAGCACTCCGCTGCGTCCTCCTCGGCCTACCGTCTCCGCCCGCCAGTGTCCGGCAAATTGCCACGCTTCGAGACTTCGAAACGTGCAGCGGACGGGAGACCGGTTGCGTCCTTCACGGCCTGTTTCCCCGCCCGCCCCGCACTACGGCAGGCTGCCACGTTTCGAGACCTCGAAACTTGAAGCGGACGGTAGGCCGGTTACGTCTTTCACGTCCCGTTCTGCCGTCTGCCGGTGTCCGGCAAAGTTGCCAAGTTTCGAGACTTCGAAACGTGCAGCGGATGGTAGGCCGGTTGCGTCCTTCACGTCCCGTGCTGCCGCCTGCCGGTGTCCGGCAAAGTTGCCACGTTTCGAGACCTCGAAACGTGTAGCGGACGGCAGACCGGTTGCGTCTTTCACGTCCTGTTCTTCCGTCCGCCGCGCATCGGTCCATAGTAAATGGACACATCGGTCCATGATAAATGGACACATCGGTCCATGGTAAGTGGACACATCGGTCCATGGTAAGTGGGTGCATCGGTCCATGGTAAGTGGACGCGTCGGTCCATGGTAAGTGGGTGCATCGGTCCATGGTAAGTGGACGCGTCGGTCCGTGGTAAATGGACACATCGGTCCATAGTCAATGGGTGCATCGACCCATAGTCAATGGACGCATCAGTTCATGATAAAGGGGGGACGGCAAAGTTGCGGAAAGACTACTCACCGCGCCCGCAAAACGCTCTGCCGCGTCCTCCCGTCTCCGCCTACCGGTGTCCGGCAAGTTGCACAAGTTTCGAGCCTTCGAAACGTGCAGCGGACGGGAGACTGGTTATATCTTTCACGTCCCGTTCTTCCGTCCGCCCCGCATCGGTCCATAGTAAGTGGACGCGTCGGTCCATGGTCAATGGGTGCATCGGTCCATGGTAAGTGGACACATCGGTCCATAGTAAGTGGACGCATAGGTCCATAGTAAGTGGACGCGTCGGTCCGTGGAAAATGGGTGTATCGCCCCATGATGAATGGGGCAGACGACGGAGAACGAGAGTTGAAAGACATAACGCATCCTCCGTCCGCCGGTGCCCGGCAAGTTGCCACGTTTCGAGACTTCGAAACGTGCAGCGGACGGTCGACCGGTTACGTCCTTCACGTCCCGTTCTGCCGTCCGCCGCGCATCGATACATGTTTATCGGACACCCCGATATATGCTTATCGGGCACTCCGATACACGCTTATCGGACAGTCCGATACATGGTAAATGGAGCGGACGACGGAGAACGAGAGTTGAAAGACATGACGCATCCCCCGCCCGCTTCAAGTTTTCCGTACGGCAAACTTGCGGAAAGGCTACTCACCGCGCCCGCAAAACGCTCTGCCGCGTCCTCCCGCCCCGCATTACGGCAAGTTGCCAAGTTTCGAGACTTCGAAACTTGAAGCGGACGGTCAAGCAGTTATATCTTTCACGTCCCGTTCTGCCGTCCGCCGCGCCCCGATTTCAATGGTATGAAACCGGAGCGCTTTTAATTGCAGCAAAACGGGAGCGGCTACTTTTCCGCAGCCTCCGCACTGCCGACCAAGCACATCCATTCGGCTTCGGCAGCAAGGGCATCGCCTACAAAGGCCTTGCCGGATTGCTTAATCATGCGCGGGCTGACGCGAAGATTCGTAATTTCCATGCGGACGGTGTCGTCGGGGCGCACTTGATTGCGGAACTTCACCTTGTCCACCGTCCCCAAGAAAAAGAGACTGCCGTCGGGCACTTTATTCTGAAAACGCAGCGCCGCGCCGCCCGCCTGCGCCATCGTTTCGACCAGAATGACGCCGGGAACAACCGGATAGCCCGGAAAATGTCCCTGAAAGAAAAAATCATTTTCCGTAAATGTGCGGATGCTGACGCTCGACTCATCATCGCAGGAAACAATTTCATCCACAAACAGAAAGGGGCTGCGGTGCGGCAGCAGGGCTTCAATGTCTTTCGTTACGCTCATCGCTTCACCTACTGTACTTTTTTCAGGATGATTGCGCCGTTATGCCCGCCGAATCCGAAGGTTGCGCTCATTGCAGCATTGATTGCGCCTGCAACGCCTTTGTTCGGGACGTAATTCAAATCGCAGCCGTCTTCTACATCCGGTTCATCGAGGTTGATGGTCGGCGGGAAGAAGCCGTCGTTGATGGCTTTGACGCAGAGCATGGCTTCGATTGCGCCGGTTGCGCCGAGGCAGTGGCCGGTCATCGATTTTGTCGAAGATATTTTGAGCTTCCGCGCATTTTCTTCGCCGAATGCGCGTTTAATCATGCGCGTTTCGCTCGGATCATTGATGCGCGTCGAAGTGCCGTGCGCGTTGTAATACTGGATTTCCGAGCCGTCCATGCCGGCATCCTTGAGCGCGCGGGACATACACTTTGCGCCTTCAATGCCATCCGGATTCGGACTGGTCAGATGGTAGCCGTCGCAGGAAGATCCGTAGCCTGCAATTTCCGCGTAGATTTTTGCGCCGCGCGCTTTTGCGTGTTCGTATTCTTCAAGAATCAAAATCGCAGCTCCTTCGCCCATGACGAATCCTTCGCGCTTTTTATCGAACGGACGGCTTGCCGCTTGCGGATTGTCGGAAAAACTTGAAGAAAGCGCGTGCAAGACTTCAAACGACACGATTGAAAATCCGTTGATGGTACCTTCCGTGCCGCCGGAAAGGCAAACGTCCATGCGTCCGCTCCGCACCATGCTGAATGCGTCGCCTAAGGCGTCGGTTCCGGATGAACAGGCGGTCGAAATGGTATGGTTCGGGCCGTGTATGCCGAATTGAATGGCGATGTTTCCGCCGGCTTCATTTGGGATGAGTTCGGGAATCGTCATCGGCGGAGTTTTCACGCAACCGGATTTGTAATAGGAGATGCAGCTTGCCTCCGTAACTTCAAAGCCGCCGATACCGACGCCGAGTATGATGCCTGCATCTTCCAGCGCGTCCGCGTTGCCGAGCAGCCCCGAATCGTCGAGCGCCATTTTTGCCGCTGCAACCGCGTACTGCGTAAACCGCGCCATCTTCCGCGCCTCTTTGGGATCCATGTACTGACTAACGTCAAAGTTTTTAACTTCCGCGGCGTATTTTACCTTATTGTTCGTCGCGTCAAAGTGCGTAATCGGCGCAACGCCGCTTTTTCCTTCTTTTGCCGCAGCCCATGTTTCTTCAACCGAATTTCCGATAGGAGTGATTGCTCCCATTCCCGTGATCACAACACGTCTTTCGCTCATATAATCCTCATGTATTCTGGTATATCCGCCGTAACCGGCAGCTTCTTTAAAAATCGGCGTGAACCGATGCCGACGCTTCCGTCATCCGCTACATTCCGCCGTCTACGCCCAATACCTGCCCCGTAATGTAGACGCTCAGGTCGCTGGCCAAAAACAACGCCGCGTTTGCAACGTCCTCCGGCTGCCCCGCGCGTTTGAGCGGAATTATAGAAAGCCATGCTTCGCGCATCTTTTCGTTGACCGCCTTCGTCATGTCCGTTTCGATATAGCCGGGCGCAATCGCATTCACCCGCACCCCCCGCGAACCGGTTTCTTTCGCAAGACTTTTGGTGTAGCCGATAAGCCCCGCCTTGCTTGCCGCGTAGTTGACTTGCCCCGCGCCGCCGCGTACGCCGACGATGCTCGTCATGTTGATGATCGAGCCGCTCTTTTTGTGAATCATGTCGTTTGAAACGATTTGGCCGATTATAAACGGCGCCGTCAAGTTGACGTTCAGCACGGACTGCCAATCTTCCATTTTCATGCGGAAAGACAAGCCGTCGCGCGTAATGCCCGCGTTGTTTACCAGCGCGTCGAAGCCGCCCGATTCCGCAAGCGCACCCTTCACAACCTCCGCAAGCTGCTCGCCGTCGCCTGCGTCCGCACACACTTCATGAAAGCGCACGCCCTTTTCCAAAGCGAACGCTTCAAGCTCCTGCTTCGTTTGGCTTGGACGAGAGCACAGCCCCCAAACTTCCGCGCCGTTTGCAAGAAAAACTTCTGCAATCTTCCGTCCGATTCCGCGGCTTGAGCCGGTAACCAGCGCTTTTTTCCCTTTCAACAGCATATTATTTCACCTCACTCAAAGAATCAGCAGTATTCACCGACGCGCACGGCCATTTTTCGCCGAATTCGGTCTGTTTCCAAAGCCCCGCCAAAACGCGCCCCGGACCGGTTTCAAGGATTTTCCACTCGTCAGCGCTCTCTCCAAGCATTCTGCCGAGCGCCGCTTCTTCGTCCGTCCAGCGCACCGGATTGGTCAAGTGGAGTACGGCCGACTTTTTCGCTTCCGCCCCATCGCCAACCAGCTTGCCGGTTACATTGCTGAACAGCATGATTTTCGGATCATTGAACGGAACGTCGGCAATCGCCGCCTCGAACGCATCCGCCGCCTTTTGCATCAGCGGAGAATGGAAGGGGCCTGCAACCGCAAGACGCACGCAGCGACGCGCTCCGGCTTCCGTCAGCGCCTTTTCCGCCGCATCAAGCCCCTCCGCAGTCCCGCTCATAACCGTTTGCTTGCTGCTGTTCAGGTTTGCCGCATATACATCCGGAATAGCCGCCGTAATTTCTATGATTTTTTCCGCATCAAGTCCCAAAATAGCGCTCATACCCGGCGCTCGCCCCTCATGCTCCGCCGCAATTTCTTCGCAAACCTTCTGCATGATTTGACCGCGAACGCGCACGGTCTTCACCGCATCTTCAAAGCCGAGCACGCCGGCAGCGTACAAGGCCGGAAACTCCCCAAGACTAAAGCCCATCGCAGCGGCCGGCAGAACGCCCTTTTCTTCCAACGCTTTCATGGCTGCAATGCTGACCGCCATTATCGCAAGCTGGCTGTTATCGCTCCGGCTGAGCGCGGCCTTGTCGCTTTCCCACAAAAGTTTTGGCATATCGACGCCTGTAATTTCTGAAATATCATCAATGACTTTGCGCGCGGCCGGAAACGCATCGCACACATCTTTAAACATTCCGGGTTCTTGCGCACCCTGTCCCGGAAATAAAAACGCAAATTTCACAGACATACAAACCCCTCAAAAGCTGTATTTATGACACTTTTTGATATTTTGTCAGCCGCATACTCTCGGAAAAACGCCGCTTTGTCAAGGCGGAACAAATGAGAGCGCCTGAGCTGCGGCAGATGATGCGTAGCCCCGCAAAATGAACGCTAAAATCTTGCTGCAACAAAAGATAGAGCGCCGCCGCTGCGGAACGCAAACGTGTTGGCGGCAAATGGAATGCCTGCGCGTGTAAAAGCCGTCCGCATAGCGTACAGGTCGGAGCGTTTGAATGATCCGGCGGAGGTGAGCGCGATGCGAGAAAAAGCTCCGCGCACGGCGGCGGCCATGCCGTTCATGTCTTTATCCGCTGGTGCGCGGCGGAGAAATGTCTTTGAGCGCGGCGCGGACTTCTGCGGCAAGGTAAAAGGAGCCTGCCGCTAAAAGAATTGCGCGGGCATCATGCGCGTTTTGCAGTGCACTTTTAATTGCCGCGGATGTCGATTCTTGCGCGGCAAACGGAATGCCTGCGCGTGTAAAAGCCGTCTGCATGGCGTACAGGTCGGAGCGTTTGAATGATCCGGCGGAGGTGAGCGCGATGCGAGAAAAAGCTCCGCGCACGGCGGCGGCCATGCCGTTCATGTCTTTATCCGCTGCGCAACCGAACAGCAGGTGGAAAGGGACGCTGCGGCGGGAAAATATTTCGCGCAGGGTTTGCACGGTATATAAAACGCTTTTCGGGGTATGCGCCCCATCAAGGATTATGCAGTTTACGGAAGCGTATTCGGGCGGAGGGGGGAGGACTTCAAAGCGGGCGGGTAAGCGAATCCGCTCTATTCCTTCTGCAATCGTTGAAATTGGTATGTCGGGCATTGCAATGTTCACTGCGAGCGCCGCAGCCGCTGCATTTTCCGCCTGTTCCGCGCCCAATAGCGTAAGCAGAGCGGAGAAATGCGGCGGGGCAAACCGTTCGCAATCGAAGTCAAGCTGCATACGGCTTTCCGTATACCGGTAGCGGAGGGCGCTGACCGCATCATCTGCAAAAATACACGGAGCGCGATGACGCGCGGCGTATTCGGCAAAGACCGCTTTTGCGCGCGCGTCCATGCGGCGGGCAACCACGACGGGTACGCCGTCTTTGATGATTCCCGCCTTTTCCCGCGCAATTTCTTCTATTGTATTACCCAAAAACGCGGTGTGTTCGCGTTCAATCGGCATGAGGACGCACACGCGCGGCGTAACGACATTGGTGGCATCCAACCGCCCGCCAAGCCCTGTTTCGTAGACGGCAAAATCGACGTGTGCGCGGCGGAAGCAGAGAAAGGCGAAAACGGTTACCAATTCAAACCACGTAAACGCTCGTCCGGCAGGCAAGTCAGAAGCGGCAATGCCGGTAACGGCTTCGTAAAGCTCATCGGCCGCCGATTCGTAGACCGCATCGTCAAAAAAGCCGTGCGGCGTGGTAATGCGCTCGCGGAAGTCGCTGATATGCGGCGACAGGTACAGGCCGCACGTGCAGCCGAATTGTTCGATCGCCCCTGCGCACAATGCGGCGGCGGAGCCTTTTCCTTTTGAACCGGCAATGTGAATGCAGGGCGCAGCATCTTCCGGATGGCGCAAGCGCGCGCATAAAAAGCGGATGTTTTCGAGTTTGAGACTGTCTTTGACCGGCGTGCGTTCAAAATTCAGAAAGCCGCCGAGCCATTTTTGAAAGTCGGAACAGTTCATATTTCCATATTCATAACCGAACGCACTTCGTTCAGCGTGCGTTCCGCAATTTCTCGCGCTTTTTGCGCGCCGTCGCGAAGCGTCTGCCGAATGTACTCCGGCTCTTTTTCAAGTTCAGCCCGCTTAGCGCGCAGCGGCCGCAACGCTTCATTCAGCGCTTCCGTCAGCATTTTCTTGAGCATTCCGCCCCCGCCGTCTCCGATTTGTTCGGCAATCGCATTCGGCTCCTCTCCCGTACACAGCGAAATGAGCATCAAGAGGTTTGCGACTTCCGGACGGTTCGCCGGATCATAGGCGATGCGCCGCTCGGAATCGGTTTTCGCCCGCTTGATGAGCGCTGCCGTTTCGTCCTCCGTCGCGCTGAGCATGACGGCATTCCCGCGGCTCTTGCTCATCTTCGCGCTGCCGTCAAGCCCTAGAATGCTCGGCGTTTTACTCAACAGCGCAAGCGGTTCCGGAAAAACGGGCGGCTGTCCCGCACAGAATTTCTCGTTGAACCGCCGCGCAATCGTCCGCGTCAACTCGATATGCGGCAGCTGATCCTTTCCGACCGGAACAACCGTTCCCTTGCAGAAAAGAATATCCACCGCTTGATGCACCGGATAGGTGTACATGCCGACGTTTATGTTTTTTAGGCCCGCCGCTTGAATCTCCTCCTTGACCGTCGGATTACGGCTCAGCTCCGCATTGGAAATAAGCGTCAAAAACGGAAGCATCAACTGATTCGCTTCCGGAACATAGCTGTGCGGGTAAATGATGACATTTTCGTTCGGCTCAATGCCTGCGGCAAGATAATCGATGGTAAGCTGCTTGGTGTTCTGACTAATTTGCTGAAAGGAATCATGATCCGTCAGCACCTGATAGTCGGCAATCATAATCATAGTCGGCACGCCGAGCTGCGCAAGACGCACCCGATTCTTCAGCGACCCGAAATAATGCCCAATGTGCAGCCGCCCCGTCGGCCGGTCTCCCGTCAAAACCCGATGCGCCGCAGGATTCTTTATAATATCCGCCTCCAGCTTCCGGCTCGCCTGCAACGCGGCCTCATACGTGCCGCCGTATTCTAATTCCGACATACAATCCTCCTCGCGCCCACTATAGCCGAAAACAGCCTATTTCGCCAGAGCGCTCCGATTTCAGCAGGGAGGCGGAGTACGCGGAGGAGGTCGGCGGTCGACTAAGTCAAATCACTCCGGCGAAGTTTACCCGCCAGCCCCGCTAGCCCATGCTATAAGTCGGCGCGTAACGCAGGGGGACTCGCACACGGAAAAACAACCGCGACACGATATGGGCACATAGAAAAATAGGTGAATGAAACTAACGCGTCCGCGCAACTCTGCCAGTAGGCGAAGCGCCCGTTTTTCAGCAGGGAGCGGAGTGTGCGGAGGAGGTCGGCGGTCGACTAAGTCAAATCACTCCGGCAAAGTTTACCCGCCGACCCAACCCGCTTGCAAGTTTGCCACATGGCAAACTTGAGGCTGGCGGCCAGCCACGTTAAATCTTTCCGGAGAAGTTAACCCGCCAGCCCCGCCAGCCCCGATACGGAGTCGAAAATGCCGCATGGAATCGAGGTGCGCTCGAATTACGCTTCGAGACTGCCTCGAACACTGCTTCGAGGGTATGTCGAATTATGCTTCGAGACCGTCTCGAACGCTGCTTCGAGGGCGCGTCGAATTATGCTTCGAGGGAGGACGGAAAAACATTATCGTACAGATTTAACTAATCGGCCGTCCGCCGATAAGAAACTGCTCGCAAGTTTTCCGTAAGGAAAACTTGCGGCGGACAGCCGCCAAAGTCAACGCATTCCGATCCAGTTCCTCCTGTCCGCCCCGATACGGAGTTGGAAATGCCGAAAGGAATCGAGGTGCGCTCGAATTATGTTTCGAGACTGCCTCGAACACTGTTTCGAGGGTATGTCGAATTACGCTTCGAGGGATGGATGTCCAAGCTCCGTCCGCTGCACACCGACCGGCTCGCAAGTTTTCCGTAAGGAAAACTTGAGGCGGACAGCCGCCAAAGTCAACGCTTTCCAATCCAGTTCCTCCTGTCCGCCCCGTCCGCTTCACGTTTGCCCTGCGGCAAACGTGGGGATGGGTGCCGTAATGGATTACGGGAAAACATTATCGTACAGATTTAAGTGATCGACCGGCCGCTTCCGGTTTTGCTGGTGCAAAACCGGCTAGCTGGTTGGGGTCGGTGGCGGCCGACCAAGTTAAATCTTTCCGGCGAAGTTCGCCCGCCGACCCAACCCGCTTGCAAGTTTGCCTTATGGAAAACTTGAGGCTGGCGGTCGGCCAAGTCAAATCCTCAGGCAAAGTTTGTCCGCCAGCCCATGATACAGGCAGCACAAAAAGTAGGTGAATGAAACTAGCGCACCCGCACAACCCCGTCGGCTGCCAGAGCACCCGTTTTTCAGCAAGGATGCGGACTGAGCGGAGGGGCGGGAGCCCACTGGCAAGTTTGCCGTGAGGAAAACTTGAGGCCGACGGCCGACCAAGTCAAATCTTTCCGGTAAAGTTAACCCGCCGACCCCACCCGCTTGCAAGTTTGCTGTATGGCAAACTTGAGGCTGGCGGCCAGCCAAGTTAAATCTTTCCGGCAAAGTTAACCCGCCAGCCCCGCTAGCCCGTGATACAAGTCGGCGCGTAACGCAGGGGGACTCGCACATGGAAAAACAACCGCGACACGATATGGGCACGTGGAAAAGTAGGTGAATGAAACGAGCGCACCCGCACAACCCCGTCAGCTGCCAGAGCGCCCGTTTTGCAGCAAGGATGCGGACTGTGCGGAGGTGCGGGAGCCCACTCGCAAGTTTGCCGTATGGCAAACTTGAGGCTGGCGGTCGAGCAAGTTAAATCTTTCCGGTAAAGTTTACCCGCCGACCCCACCCGCTTGCAAGTTTGCCGCATGGCAAACTTGAGGCTGGCGGTCGGCCAAGTTAAATCTTTCCGGCGAAGTTCACCCGCCAGCCCAGCCCACTCGCCTGTTTTGCGTAGGCAAAACAGGAGGTCGGCGGCCGACCAAGTCAAATCTTTCCGACAAAGTTTACCCGCCGCCCCAGCCCCACCCGCTAACGTAGTTTGCCGAGGCGTTGGGCGACGGTGTCCATGTCGAGGGTGCCGCCGCCCAGTTCGGAAAGGAGGCGGGACTGCATGTTTTTGTTGCGGCTGAGTTTTTTCATGGCGAGTTTTGTTTTTTCAAATTGTTTGAGCAGTTTGTTGACGTCTGCAACGGTGGTGCCGGAACCTTTGGCAATGCGTTTCCGGCGGCTTGGGCCGATGATCAGATGGTTCGCGCGTTCTTTTTTGGTCATGGAAAGGATGATAGCTTCGTTGCGCTTCATGCCGCTCGTGTCGAGTTCCCGCCCGCCGAGCTGCGCCGCCGCGCCCGGCAGCATTTCGATAATCGACTGGAGCGAGCCCATCTTTTTTACCTGCCGGAACTGCATCAGCATATCGTCGAGCGTAAATTCATTGCGCGCCATCCGCCGCTGCAAGCGTTCCGCCTCTTCTTGATCGACCGTTTCCTGCGCCTTTTCGACAAGCGACACCACGTCGCCCATGCCGAGTATGCGCGTTGCAATCCGCTCCGGGTAAAAGGGTTCAAGGTCTTCGGCCTTTTCGCCCGTGCCGATGAACAAAATCGGCTTACCCGTAATCGCCTTGAGAGAAAGCGCTGCGCCGCCGCGCGTGTCGGAATCGAATTTCGTCAGAATGACGCCCGTTACGCCGAGCTGCTCGTCAAAAGCCTTTGCAATATCGACCGCATTCTGTCCGGTCATGGCGTCCGCCGTCAAAAGCGTTTCAACCGGCGAAACAGCTTTCTTCATTTTCACCAGCTCCGCCATCATGCCGTCATCGATTTGCAGGCGGCCGGCAGTGTCGACAATAACCGTGTCGAACTGATTGCGCCGCGCATAGGCCAGCGCCGCCTCCGCATTGCGCACAGGATCGCTCCGTTCCTCCTTGAACACCGGCACGCCGATTTTTTCGGCCAAAACGGAAAGCTGCTCCACCGCCGCCGGACGAACCAAATCGCACGCCGCAAGCAGCACCTTCCGCCCTTCTTTTTTGAGCTTGAGCGCAAGCTTCCCGGACGCAGTCGTTTTTCCAGCGCCCTGTAAGCCGAGCATCAAGATGACCGACTGCGTGTCGGGGCCTTTCAGGTGCAGCGACTGCTTTTCGTCGCCGAGCATCGAAACGATTTTGTCGTGAATGATTTTGATAAACTGCTGCCCCGGATCAACCGAGCGCATAACCTTTTCGCCCTTCGCTTCTTCGATCGTCGAATTCACAAAGCGGCGGACAACGCGCAGGTTTACATCCGCGTCAAGCAGCGCGGTTTTGATGCGCTCAACCGTTTCTTCGATATTTTTTTCGGTAATGGTAGATTTTCCGGACAGCGTGCGGACGATATCGCTGAACGTTCCGGTCAGTTTTTCAAGCATGTATCTTTCCTTTCATTAAAAGCTCGCTCAGAAAATCGAGCGGACGGATTTCTTTATTCAGAATGCGGTACAGGCCGTCGCAAATCGTCAACTTAATGTTCTTGCGTTCGGCAATTTCGTGGATGTATTTGCAGGCGACCGCGCCTTCCGGCAGATAGCCGATTTTCGAGATATTCGCAATCAAGTCGTCGATGTCGGAAAACTGCGCAAGGATGTCGGTTTTAATCATATCCTGCCCGAAATGCCGGTTGCGCCCGTACTTGCTTTTGCAGGTAACGTCCAAATCCCCGACGCCCGCAATGGACGTAAAGGTTTCCGGATGCGTCGCCCCCATCGCCATGCCGAGCGTTTGAATCTCGTTGAGACCGGCGGCAAGCAGCAAGGATTCCGCATTGTCGCCGAAAATCTGCGAATGCTCCGCCACCGCGTCAAGGGCTCCATACACAACCGCAATAACGTTCTTCGCCGCCGCGCAGATTTGCACGCCGACCACGTCGAAACTCGAATAGACCATGAGCGACGGCGCCTTTATCATTTCGCGCGCGCGGATGGAGTTCTTCGGGTTTTCGCTGGCCGCAATCAAGCCGGTGAGCTTTCGCATCGCGACTTCTTCAGCATGGCTCGGCCCCGACACGTAAACCGTGTTCCCCTTGTAGATGCCGGGCAGCACGTTTTCAATCGTTTCAAGGATGAGCTTCGGCCCGTCCGGCGAAGGGACAAACCCTTTGGTGAGCGCAATGATGAGCGTTGAACCGTCGGCAATGTTCGGCACGCCGGTGATTTTCCGGAGCGTGCTTGCCAGATACAAGGACGGCGCGGCGATAACCAGAAATTCCTTGTCCGAGGCAACTTCGATGATGTCGTTGGAGACGGTAACGGAGGGAGAGAGTTTTATGCCCGGAAGATAGCGTTTGTTTTCGTGTTCCCGATTGACGCTCTCTTTGACTTCCGGCTCAAGCGCCCAAATCTGAACGGTGTGTCCGCCGTGCGCTAAGGCTTCCGCAAATCCCGTGCCCCACGCCCCGCCGCCGAGCACGCCAATTCTTTTCGATTCCATCGCTCCGCCTCCTTTCCGGCTCTTTTAATACCACATGGATGCGCAATCATCCCAGTCGATTAATTCCGATTTATCAAAAAACAGGGAGATTTCTCGTTCCGCGTTGCTTTCGCTGTCGGATGCATGGATGATATTCTGCTGCGTGTGCGCGCAAAAGTCGCCGCGGATGGTACCGGGTTCGGCATCGAGCGGTCTTGTCGCCCCGCTCAACTTCCGGATGAGCGCGATGCAGTCGCTCCCCTTCCAGACCATCGCAATGACCGGAGCCGACGTAATATAACTGACAAGCTCTTCATAGAAGGGCTTGTCGCTATGTTCGGCATAATGAGCGGCCGCAAGTTCCGGCGTTATCCGGAGCATTTTGATTCCAATGAGCTTGAGCCCTTTGCGTTCAAGCCTTCCGATTACTTCACCAACGAGCCTGCGATTGAGAACGCCCGGCTTTAACAGAGTAAAACAACACGTTGACATTGCGCGAGTATATAAAAACAGGGAGAGTTGTTCAACTTGCCGCCGGGCGGCGGCTGGGCGGACGACAAGGTGGCTGTTACGCAAGTTTGCCGCACGGCAAACTTGTAGCGGACGGTGGCGCAGTGCAGAAGATTAGTCTGGGAGGACGACGGTACGGTTATCCTCCTTATGTATCGTTTCCCCGCCCGCCCCCTCCTTCCTTGGGCACGACCAAAGGGCTTTCGCCCTTTGGAATCCCGGCATTATCTCCATATATCAAAGCTTTGAATAAGCTACATACGGCATTTATAAACAAAGAGAGAACCGCGACATTTGGGCTTATGGGCGATAATTATGAGGAAGAATTTATCATATCACTGCAAGCGGATTTCCGATTTTACCTGTATTTCCGTAAGTGATGATGAAAAGCGACTACTTTTTGAAAATGTCATTGACATAAAAAATAATACTTTCACAGAAATCAGTTTTTACAAAAGCGAGCAGAGTTGCCGTTCGCAGAATATTTCCTCTCGACCATAATAAAAGAATGAGAAAGCAATACCCCAGCGATATAACACGCGAACAATTCGAACGAATCTGCCTCTTATTAGAAAGCGACCAGAAGAAGACTGTGCCGCGGAAAGTAGACCTATATGAAATATTTTACGCCATACTGCATCTGCTCAAAAGCGGCTGCCAGTGGCGTATGTTGCTGGAAGTTTTTCCCAAATGGACTATCGTTTACTATTATTTTAGCCTATGGAATAAAGCACCGGATGGGCAGCAAAGCCGGTTACATCAATGCTTAAAAAAAATTAATTGGCGAGACTCATATAAAACCGGGGCGCAAGTCCTGCAAGAGCAGCTTTCTTAGAACCTGTTTAAAGCCCTCTTTTTCCGTCATCTACGCAGCGTCGACTCAACTAGCAAGTTAAATCCCCCGCATCCCAGTTCTCCCGTCCACCTGCCGCACGCCCCCTCTCGCAAGTTTGCCGTATGGCAAACCTGAAGCGGACGGCCGACCGATCAAATCTGTACGGCAATATTTTCCCGTCCGCCGCGCCCCAACACAGCAGAACCGCAAGCCGATATCTACAACCGCCTCATCCGCAAAACTACCGACTCAGCTCGCAAGTTTTCCGCAGGAAAACTTGAAGCAGGCGGCCGAAAATGTTAAATCTCTTCGGCATCCCCCTTCCCGCCTACCAACTCGCAAGTTTTCCGCAAGGAAAACTTGAGGCAGACGGTCGTCCAAGTTAATTCCTCCGCATCGAGTTCTCCCGTCCGCCCGCGGACGGGGCCGGCGGGGAAACGTTATCGTGTAGAGGTAACTTTTCGGCCTCCGGCCTCCTGTTTTGCCTGCGCAAAACAGGCGAGCGGAGACGGCCACCCAAGTTGAATCTTCCGCAGCCAGTTCTCCCGTCCACCCACATACAGACCGGCTCGCACGTTTGCCGGATGGCAAACGTGAAGCGGACGGCCGACCAGTTAAATCCTCCGCATCCCAGTTCTCCCGTCCGCCCCGCCGCCTAGTCTTCAAACAGCCGGATGTTTTTGGCGTAGCCGGTGCGTTCGCGTTTGGCTTCGGCGGAGGGGTTGGGCTTTCGGGAGATGTTGAACTCGACGCGAAGTCCGCGCCGTATTTTTATATCTTTGCATTCGGGAAGGACTTCTTTGATATAAAAGAAATATTCTTCCCCTGCGCTGTCTTTGATGATGCCGTACCGCTTAATCCACCGCTCAATCTGGCCGGCGGACTTTTCGTCCGATACGCCAAGCTCGTCATTTGCCAGCCGCTCAACAAAATGAGTCGGCGGCGTTTTGCCGTCGTCGGTGAGCTTGTATTTTTCGGGAAAGCGCGCCAGCAAATCGAGCAGGCTTTTGGTTTTGTAGTCGGAATATTTAAAATCCGGCTTAAAGCGCAGAATCGATTCGCCGAGCCGCGAAACGAGCGCGGTATTTTTGTTGTCAACTTTCGGAGTTGAAAAATACGCTTGATCGATAAAGTGGGAAAGCGAAAAGTCGGCAATGTCTTCATCTTCAATATCCTGATTGTCGAGCAGAATATCGTCGTCAACGTCTTTGATGTCTTCAAAATATTGAAAAATATTGCAGGAATTAATCCAAATGGGTTTGCACTTTTTCTTTTCGCCAATGCCGATCACCTGCTTGCCGAGTTCGCGGAGGCGCAGCGCAAGCGAATAGTAGCCGTTGTCGGATGCGACGATGGCTATCGTGTTCAATTCCGAATGCTGGAGCGACAGCACCACTGCGTCCATCATGATGGCCTTGTCGATAACCTGCGTGTCCTTGTTGTGGAATTGCTGGTAGACGGTAATCGGCGTCTTTGTGATTTGCGTTTGCCACTCCTTTGTATGTTGCATCGACCAATCCGCATAGGCCCGCTGAAAGAGTATTTCGCCCTGTCCCGAAAGCCATGCAAGGATGTCGGGCACCTTTTTTGCCGAAACATTTTCGGCGTCAAAAAAAACAGCTATGTTGTTCACCTGTGTCCTCATGTGCGCGGTGAGCTTCCGACGTGCGGCGCAGGCGGAAGTCCGCAAGATTGTAATTTTTCATAAGTCCGAAACCTGTTCGCCAGCATCGTGAGCAATCAGGCCCCTTGTATCGTAAAACGAAGCTGCGGCCGTTTTGTAACCATCTCCGCATAAAAAGATTTAGAGAATGCTAGAAATTCCGATGCGCGCCCGCACGGACGTATGCGGAAAGCCGATAAAATAAGGGATTTTAGAGGCGGAGCTGACGAAAACGATAACCGTGCGCGTCAGCAAATGAAATAAATCTGTTCAGCCATTTTGGTTCGGAACTGGTTATCTTTAACAGCTACTAGGGCATCTCGAAAAACTCATTTTTTGCGATTTTTCGAGATTGCGACGAGTTGTAACTCGCTGGATTATCGCGAGTTACAATATCGCATTTTCAAAGTTACCTCTAAAAACTGAAGTTTTTAGAGGTTCCCACTCGTCTGAACGCCTGCTTGGGTAAGCTGGCGGAAAATCAAACACAAGGAGTCAAACATGAAGATTTCAAAGAAAATCATTGCGGCCGCTTTACTGGCTGCAAGCGCATTGTGGACGTTCTCCTGCAAATCGGATACCTCCGAAGAGCCATCGACGTCGCAAGATCAGCAGATAAAGCAAGATGCAGCCGACATTACGGAGGCGCTCGCATTCCTTGCAAAAGAAATGAAGAAGGAGATTGCGAATACGGCGGCGAAGATTACGTTGCCGAAGGAGCATAAGGGGGTCGCTATTACGTGGAAGTCGGATAAGCCGAAAGTCATCAGCGCGGACGGCACGGTACAAATCCCCGAAGGCGACGGCACGGAGAAAGTTACGCTGACGGCAACGCTTACCAAGGGGAAGGCAACGCCGCAGACGCAAAATTTTCCAATCAATGTGCAGAAAAAGCCTGCGGGCGGCGGCACGAATACGCCCGAATTGTCGCCGGATACAGATGCAGCCGACATTACGGAAGCGCTCGCGTTCCTTGCAAAAGAAATGAAGAAGGACATTGCGAATACGGCGGCGAAGATTACGTTGCCGAAGGAGCGCAATGGGGTCGCTATTGCGTGGGAATCGGACAAGCCGGACATCATTGGAACGGACGGTACCGTACAAATCCCCGAAGGCGACGGCACGGAGAAAGTTACGCTGACGGCGACGCTCACCAAGGGAACGGCGATGCCGCAGAAAAAAGACTTTCCAATCAATGTGCAGAAAAAGCCTGCGGGCGGCGGTACCGGGCCGGAAGACGAGCAGACGAAAAAAGATGCGAACGCCATTAAAGCTGCGGTAAAGTTCTTGCAGCAAAAAATTCCTGAGCAGGTTCTGAACACGGAAACAAAGATTGAGCTGCCGACGGAGCATGAAGGCGTCGCTATTGCGTGGAAGTCGGACAAGCCGGATGTCATCGGAACGGACGGAGCCGTACGCATCCCCGAAGGCAGCGGCACGGAAAAAGTTACGCTTTCGGCAACGCTCACCAAAGGAAAGGCGCGGGCGCAGGAAAACACGTTTGAAGTCGCAGTGCAGCGGAAGGCGGCGGACGGCGGCGCAACTCCGAAACCGAACGATCCGGAAAAGCCAAACGATCCGAGTAATCCGGAAAATCCCGAAAACAAGCCTGAAGAAGATCCGGCAAAGCAGGATGCAGCGGCCATAAAAGCTGCAATCGAAACCCTGCAACACGCAATTCCGCAGATACTTGAAAAGACCGCAACGAAGATTGAGCTTCCGAAGGACCTTAAGGGCGTTGGCATTGCATGGAAGTCAAGCAAGCCGAATGTTATCGGCGAAGACGGCGCGGTAACGATTCCTGAAGGCAGCGGCATGGAAGAAGTTACGCTGACGGCGACGCTTACCAAGGGGAAGGCGAAACCGCAGACGCGCACCTTTGAAGTTACCGTGCAGGGGAAGTCCGGCGGCAATAAGCCCGGCATAACGGAAGAAGAGCAGGCAAAACAGGATGCGGCCGCGATTGCAGCGGCGGTAGCCTTCCTGCAGACTCAAGTGCCGACGAGCGTGAAGAACACCGCGACAAAGCTTCCGCTTCCGACCGCACATAAGGGCGTCGCCATTGCGTGGCACTCGGATAAGCCGGACATCATCAAAGCGGACGGCGCGGTGAAGATTCCGGAAGGGCGCGGCGCGGTCAAAGTGACGTTGACGGCGACGCTTTCAAAAGGGAAGGCGAAACCGCAGACGAAAGACTTTCCTATCGATGTGCAGCAGAATGATGCGAATTTCGTTGCGGTCGCTGCGGCGAAAGAGAAGTTGACTATTGCGGTGGAGCTGCTCCCTTCGGCAACTGCAATTACCCTGCCGACGGAAATTGACGGCGTTACCGTATCGTGGGCGTCCGGTAATCCGGACGTTATCAAAGCGGACGGCACGGTAACGATTCCGGCGGGTAGCGGCATTACGGCGGTGAAGCTGACGGCAACGCTCAAAAAGGGCGCCCTTGCATCGGATACGAAGGACTTTACCGTCAATGTGCATCAAAAAGACAATGAGCCGACTGCGGCAGAAACGCTGGCATCGGTAGCGCTCACTGCGCCGAATATCGATGCGAGTAAGGCTTTGCCGCAGCTGTTTCCGCTTGAAAAAACGCGCGCCGTCGGGAAGAAGACGGTCGGCATCGAATATAAAACGAGCGATGCGAAACATCTGGAACTGAATGCGGACAACAATCAGCTGACGGTGCGCCGCGACATTGTTGACGTTTCCGCAACGCTGACGGCGGAGCTTTCCTGCGAAGGCGAGAAGCGCGTAATCGTTTGGCCGCTGCAGATACCGCATATTTCGAAACTTGAATACACGAAGAAGGTCGGGGGCGGCAAATCGGACTTCATTACCGGCCTTTCATTCACCGGCAATACCGTCGACATTACGTGGACGGGCGCCGATGAAGCGGCAACCGGCTGGCGGTACGCTTATACTGCCGACGCGGAAAAGGGCACGGCCGCGCTGACGGTGACGCACCGCTATGCGGACGGCCGCTGGATGACGAAGGACGAGTTCATTGCCCATAAAGCGGAAGCCGCTTCCGTCAAAATTCGGGAGTTGAAAACGCTTTACAATAATCCGTCGTTTGCAAATCTCAAGGCGTACTTTAATAAATTCTTCCCTGCGGCTGCGCCGTCTGATGATGAGGGGTTTATTAAATTTATTGTGCGAGAACCAAGCTTACGGAGGTATTTCCCGGGCGTAACGGAACAGGATGAAGCAAAAGCGGCGGAACAGTTTAAGAAGCTGAGCGATGCGGATAAAGCGAAGGGAGTGAAAGCTCTGTGCGTTGATTTTATCGGAGAAACTGCATCGCAACTTGGACTGCCGAAGACTCTGCCGCCGCAGGAAGCCCTTGAGCGCATAGAAACAATGAAATCCGCCGGAGTTCGGCAAGCTGCAAATTACTTATTTTTCGAAGATATCCCGTGCGCATATGAGGTAAAACCGGAAGCTAACACAGCGCAGGATACCTATTCCAATGGGCTGTGGATGGCGCTCGATTCTTTGTATAGCAAAGACAAAACGTGGTACAAGCAATGCCTGAAATGGGATGGCCTGACTGTATATGACGATGGCGTTTGGGAGCTCGATTTGGGCAATAATGACAGATGTTTAGGCTACTTCAACGAGCAGTATACCGAACTGACCGGTGAAACCGATACGTGGAGCTTTACATTAAACAGCGGCGCTACGCCTCCGACCTTAACCGTAAAGAACGGTACAAAGACATTGGAACTCAACTTCCACCCGCGATCGCTCCTTGAACGAAAATAATAGCTCCTCCTCCCGCCCCGCACCTTTTGCAGGGCGGTTCCCTTTTCCCACACCCCGCGCCGCATACCGTAATAAGGTAAGCCGCGGGGTGTTTTTACTTAACGAAGAGCGCGACGGTTTTTCCAGTGCCGACTGCCGTCGAACCCACCGGTCGGTCGGCGTAAGTGCTGCCCGCGCCGTCATGGGGTCGGCAGAGGCGCGTGAGGTGGGGGCGGCATCATCCTTCCGGCGGATAGTTGCAGAGGCGGGCTTATGAGCGCAGTGCCGAAGCGTTCGGCTGGCCGCTCTGAATGTACCCCCGCTATCGTGTGGAGGATCTGTAGCAGGCGCCTATGTTGCGGAGGCCGGTACAAGTGTCGGACGGACGTCGCACCGGCTGCCCGCCCCGTCGTGTGGTCGGCTACCGGCTTGTTTGTGCGTGGAGCGGCGAGCGGGTCGGCGGAGGCGCGTGAGGTGAGTGCGGCGTCATCTTTCCGGTGGGCAGTCGAAGAGGTGGATGGGCGCGGTGTCGAATCGTTCAGCCGCCGCTCTGAACACATCCCCGTCAGTCTGTCCGTCGCTCCATCATCACGTGGAACGCACCTTAAGTGGCGGTCGGTTGCTGCAAGTGCTGCCCCTCCCGTCGTGCGGTCGGTGGCGGCTTGTCTGCACGCGATGTGGCGAGGCGCGTGAGGTGAGTGCGGTGTTTCACTCTTCCGGTGGGGTGGTGGAGCGGTTCCCTTTTTCCGCACCCCGCGCCGCATACTGCAATAAGATAAGCCGCGGGGTGTTTTTACTTAAAGAAGAGCGAGGCAGGTTTCCGGATCCGGTTGGCACTGCAACTGCCGGTCGGTCGCCGCAATTGCTGCCCGTCCCGTCGTGCGGTCGGCGACGAGTTTTGTCTGTGCGTGTATGTGGTAAGGGTGGAGTCTCACTTTTTCGGCGGGTGATTGACTGTGGCGTCGAGTGTTCGGCTGCCAGTCTGAATGTAACCTCGCTATCGTATGGAGGAGCCGTAGCAGGCGCCTATGTTGCGGACACCGGTGCAAGTGTCGGTCGGTCGCCGCAAGTGCTGCCTGCCCCGTCGTGGGGTCGGCTACCGGCTTGTTTGTACGTGGAGCGGCGAGCGGGTCGGCGGAGGTGCATGATGTGACGGCGGCGTCTCACTCTTCCAGCGGGTGGTTGGGGAGAGGCGCGTGAGGTGGGCGCGGCATCGAACGTTCGGCCGCCAGTCTGAATATAACCACGCTATCTTGTGGAGCGGAGCCGCAGTACCCGTCGGCCAGTCGCCCGTTCCGTCGTGTGGTCGCGGATGTGGGAGTGATATCGAAGCGTTCTGCCGCCTATTTCGAGCACGAACCAGCGGTATGTCTGCGAGGCCTCCGGCCGTGTAATTTTGCGGATGACGGCTTGTCTGCGCGTGGAGCGGCGTGCGTGGCGCCAGCTCCGTTGGTTTGTCCGCGCGAAAAGTGGTGAGCGGGGCGCGTATGCGCCGAGAGGACTAGCTCACTCTTCCGGCGGTCGCCCGTCCCGTCGTGTGATCGAGGAGGTGGGAGTGATACCGAATCGTTCTGCCGCCTATTTCGTGCACGAACCGGCGGTATGTCTGAGAGGCCTCCGGCCGTCTAATTCTGCGGAGGACGGCTTGTTCTACGCGCAAAGCGGAGAGCGGGGTGGCGGGGGCGTTATGCGACGAGAGGCCTTGCTCACTCTTCCGGCGGGTGGTTGAAGAGAGGATGGGCACGGTGCCGAAGTGTGCTGCCACCAATCTGAACGTGTTGCCGCTATCGTGTGGAGGAGCGGCAGTAGGTGCCTATGTTGCGGGCACCACTGCACCCTCTGGTAGGTCGCTGCAATTGCTGCCCGCCCCGTCGTGGGGTCGGCTACCGGCTTGTTTGTGCGTGGAACGGCGTGCGAGTGGCGAGATGTATGAGGAGAGGGCGGCTTCCGGTTTGTCTGTGCGCAAAGCGGCGGGGAGGTTGGCGGGGGCGCCTGTAGTGAGAGCGGTATCATCCTTCAAGCGGGCGGGTTGGCAGAGTGCGTATGCGAGGAGAGGCCTCGCTCACTCTTCCGGCGGGTGGGCGCGGTGCCGAGCTGAACGTGTTGCCACTATCGTGTGGAGCGAGCTGCAGTAGACGCCTATGTTGCGGACGACGGTGCAACTGGTGGACAGATGTCGCACTGGCTTTCCCAGAGCCACCTGCCGCTGCACCTACCGGTCGGTTGCCACACTTGCCGCCAGCCCGTCGTGCGCTGGGCCAGCTCCGACGGTTTGTCCGCGCACAAAGTGGAGAGCGAGTTGGTGGGGCCGTTCCCTTTTCCCGCACCCCGCGCTGCATACCGCAATAATATAAGCCGCGGGGCCTTTTTATTTAAAGAAGAGCGCGACGGGTTTCTGGAGCCGGTAGGTCGCGGCAAGTGCCGCTCGCTCCGGCGTGTGGTAAGCGATGGCTTGTCTGTGCGCGAAGTGGCGTGCGAGTGGCGAGATGTATGCGATGAGTGCGGATCATCCTTCCGGCGGGCAGTTGAGAGCGCGGGTGGGCGCGGCGTCGAACGTTCGGCCGCCAGTCTGAATGTAACCTCGCTATCTTGTGGAGCGGAGCTGCAGTACCCGCCGGTCGGTCGCCGCAAGTGCCGCCCGTTCCGTCGTGTGGCCGACGACGGCCTGTCTGTGCGTAAAGTGGCGGGGGCGTATGAGGTGAGGGCACCAACTCAAAGTTCGAAGCCCGCAGGTTTCCTCCTAATAAAGCAAAGGTTTGAGGCTTGTCTTGAAAAAATATCTTTCAGATTTGTTAAAACTCGGCATCGAGGTCATAAAGAATCATATAACGTACCCCGCTTCCTGCATGTATAAAAACGTGCGTCGCAGAGCGTCTGCAAGCGGCTCGTTTTCGCTTGTCGCTGTCGGCGCTTTTCAACGCCCTTGATTTTCCGTAAGAAATATGAGAATCTAGTGAAGGTTTATATTATGGAAGAAATTACTATCTATACTGATGGAGGCTGCTCCGGGAATCCGGGGCCTGGCGGCTGGGGCGCGGTGATACTCGCGGACGGGCGCGAACAGCTGCTGAGCGGCGGAGAAGCGTTTACTACCAATAATCGCATGGAACTGACGGCGGCGATTTCGGTGCTGTCGGCGATCGCGTCCATTCCCTCGTTTGCCGGAAGAAAAATTGCGCTGTACATCGATAGTCAATATGTAAAAAACGGTATTACAACGTGGATAACCAATTGGAAACTGCGGCAGTGGCGTACTGCCGATAAAAAACCGGTAAAAAATCAAGATCTATGGAAGCAACTCGATGAATTAAACGGTTCGCTCAATGTGGATTGGCATTGGGTAAAAGGGCATTCGGGAGTTGAATACAACGAAATCTGCGATGCGCTCTGCCATAAAGAAATGGAACGATTTAAATAAACCTGCATACAGGAGTTATATATGCGTGTTATCATAAAAGAAAATTATGACGGCTGTTCAAAATGGACTGCCGATTATATTTGCAACAAAATAAATGACTTTGCTCCAACAAAGGACAAGCCGTTCGTGCTCGGTTTACCGACCGGTTCAACGCCGCTCGGCGTCTACAAAGCGCTTATCGAAAAAAATAAGGCCGGAGCTGTTTCATTCAAGCACGTCGTTACCTTTAATATGGATGAATATGTCGGGCTGCCGCCGGAGCATCCGCAAAGTTATCACTATTTTATGATGGATAATTTTTTCAATCACATCGATATCGATATGAACAATGTGCATATTCTGAACGGAATGGCGAAAGATAAGCGGAAAGAATGCGAGGACTACGAAAAGGCGATCGCTGCCTACGGGAAGATACATTTGTTTTTAGGAGGCATCGGCGCGGACGGGCACATTGCGTTCAATGAACCGTATTCGTCGCTTGCTTCGCGCACACGTGAAAAAACGCTGACGGAAGATACGATTGCGATGAATGCGCGCTTTTTCAACGGCGATAAAAATCTTGTTCCGAAGACGGCATTGACAGTCGGCATTGCGACCATCACTGGCGCGGAAGAAGTCATCATCATGGCGACCGGCTACGCAAAGGCGCGCGCAATCCGCCATGCGATTGAAACCGGCGTAAATCATATGTGGACGGTAAGCGCCCTCCAGCTGCATCCGAAAGCGTTTATCGTGTGCGACACGGAATCGACCGACGAGCTGCAAGTAAAAACGGTACGCTACTTCACAGACATAGAAAAGAAAATGTAGCGCAACCCGCTTAAACGCGCTGCCTTGCCGAATCTCGATCATCGGATACGGGAACGCAGCAGCGTAAATTAGGCGGCGGAATACGGAATGATACGACGTATCGGATATTCCGCCGCTTGCACGGCAGCCAAAACTTGCGCCGGAACAAATATACGTCATCCCCCTTCTTCATATCCGTATATCGTTTTCAATCTTTTCCTGCTAGCGCGTGCAGTGTTCTCTGTTGCCGCTGACTATTCCGGCCAGTAACGAAACCGCAAGGCACATGCGTGCACGGTGCCGCCGCACGCTTTTATGCCGCATGATGATGCGTGCGCTGCCTACGCGGAAAAGGCGCTGACTGCACTGCCGGTTATGCAAAGGCCGCTGGATGGTTTTGATAAGCTGTACGTTTTGCGATCGTCTGCATTACCGTAGACAAACGGCAACGGGGACAATGAGACGACGTAACCCCTTCCCTGTCCGGAGCAATCGCCGCTTCCGATCTTTGCCGCAGCATATGCGTGATCGGTTAAAACGGTGCTATTGCAGTCTGGCGCCCTCCCTTCCGTATTCTCTTATTTCTTAAATTATGAAGAGTTATCGCAGCTGGCGTTCGGCGCAAACTTGACATGAGGCATTGTTTCCTCATATAGTACGACATTATGGCAGGCAAAAAATTATCAGGGAATTTTTTTACGAATCTGTTTTCGTCGATTTTCGGCTCCAACGATCTTGATGCGGAAAAACGGCGGCAGCTGAAAGCGATACAAAAGCGGTTCTCAAAATCTCGGTACAGCAAGTTTTACAAACGTTCGGGTAACGAAGCGCAGCCGCAGATGGCGCTTTTCTTCTATGAGATATACAAAACGATTTATCCTGCCCAAGCAATGTTTCAGGCAATGCCGAATCCGAATATGCTCAAGCGGCTGGTCATTGATTTTTCCATTCCGGCGGAGCAAAAACAACTTGAAGACCAGCTTTCGGAAGAAAAAATAACCGAGATGAGCCAAAAAGTTTCGCTTGAAAATCTTAAAACGCACGTGTCGCAGGCCTCCGCGCAATATTCGAACTATTTTAACCTTGACCGTATCACTCAGATTGACAATCTCTACCGGCAGATGTCGATTTTTAAAGATTTTTGTACGTACGATTTTTATTTTATCTTAAAAAAATTCGATAAAACGTTCCGCGAGGGGGATTTTGCCACTCCGCCGAAATTTGAAAAGGTCAATGCGGAATATATCAATGAAAACATCAAAGATTTTATCGCCATTGCGTGGGCGGTTCCGTTCGACGAGGACTGGTCGCAGCTGTTTAAGATTCTGAAAGCGTACAAGGGAATTGAGCCGGTAACCTTCTCCGCATGGAAAAAGCTGTTGTCGCGCTTGCAGACGCTTCAGATTTCGCAATCGCTTGAGATGATTCTCCAGTTGAGCACGGAAAATCCGCTGCTGAAAATCGATATTCCGTCCATAAGCGTCAATATTGTGGAACCGTATATCGATGCGCTCAAAAGCACTGCGGAGAAAACAGTGCACAAGATGATAACGGACGCGCGGAATTCAAAGGCGTCGGATTTGGTAACGCAGCTGTTCGGGGAAGTTGAAACGCAGGTGTTGCGGAATTACACGAATATTATGGATGCAACATTTGAGCGGAAGGGGCTGCATTCGTATATTCACGCGCAGCCGCTCAATTATCTTAAACTTTTCCTGCTTGAAGTTATGAAGAAAGATATGCGCGAATATTACGACATCATCATCGTGCGCGGGCAGTGGGAATTGCAGTCGCTGACCACGCCGTTTTCCGAAGGCTATAACCAGCTGCTTGCGTTGTCCGACAAGATTACCAATTTCGATAATTCTATGGCGGAAGAAGGCGCCGTCGGCGGAAAGATAAAAATGCTCTTGCCGAAAACCGAACGGGACAGCGGGGCGAAGAGTATTATCGGTCGGCTAGTGGAAGATGCGAACAACACCGCCTACAGCTATATTCTCGAAAGTTCAAAGCACGTTGTCGCAATCGGCAAGATTATAAAAGATTTGGTTGATGATGAGGCCAAGCAAAAGCCGGAATTGATTACCAACTGGAAGGAGTTGGAACGTTATTCCGAAACGCCGCTGCATGAGATGAGCGTTTCCCTGTATAAAAAGATTTATTTGTTCACTTCGTTGATAAAAACGGCATTGGTTCCGAACGAATAAGCCGGAATCCGCTGCAGTCATTTGCCGATGCCGTAAAACGCTGCGCAGCGCTTCCGAAAATGGACGGATGGGAAAATTGCTGGTATACTTACAGGCAGTGGAGGCTGACAAGTGGACAAAAATACATATGAACGCATGATGGAATTGCCCGACGTGCAATTTGAAGCGTTTAATGGCGTATCGAAAGCGACGGCAGCGGCGATGGTCGATACGTTACGGAATGCATATTCGGAAAAGCACAAGCGCAGAGGGCGGCATACTAAGCTTTCGATCGAGCTCATGCTGCTGCTCGCCCTTGAATACTGGCAGCAGCACACAACCTTTTCCGTACTCGGCGCCAAATACGGAATTGCACTGAGCACCGCACATGATGTCGTGATGTGGACAAATGAAATATTACTGCAAAGCGGACTTTATTCGCTACCGGGAAAAGCGAAAGCCGCTCCGGGAAATAACGGACAACAATAAAACTCTTTTTCTATAGCAGACACCTATCTGCGTAAGCCGGAACGTACTCCGACTTGTATAACCAATAAAATACCCTGAACATTGCCCTTCGTAAGCCGCCTCTTGCACATTTGCAGCATGGCGGCCTACTGTTTTTTTGCCGTAACGGATATGCGTCCGTGTAGTTACTCCTATACTTTCATCCCGCAGCGGAGTGCGCTGCTTGAGGTATGGCTACTGCGGAGCGCACGGAAGATGCGAGGTGCGGGACAGGGGCAGAATGCGAGTAGACGGCTCGGTTTGTTGGGCTGATGTTACTAGGTTGGTCGGCAGATTTGGCTTTGCGCTTGGCGAGTGTGTGAGCCGGATTGCGGTTACGGTAGAGCGGAGTGCGCAGAGGATACGAAGCTGGAAAATGCGGGCATCCGATTCGAGTTTACACTTGATGAGAGGGCGCGTGAGCTGGATTTGCGTTTACGCTCGAATGGGCTGCACAGACGATACGGAGTGGAGCGCGGGACAGGCAGGCTGCGATTAGGCGGCTCGGTTTGTTGGCGTTCTGCATTGCAATGGGCGCATCATCATGGTGAAGCTGATGAATCTTTTTTAAAAAGAGAAGATTAATCCGCTGATCGATTCGGCGGGTGTTTCGGCCGTTCCGATGTCGGCGTGCTTTTCAAATCAAGTCGGCGTGGAAGAATATCTGCTCAACTTCCTGCCGATGAACGCAATGGGGCCAAACGTGCCGACGTTATCGGTATGGCGATTGCGGCGGACGTATTCATCGCGACATACGGCAAATAGAAAGCGGCGCAGCAGCTGCCGGTGCATGAGGTCGAACCGTCTTCGGCGGCGTAATTCGTGCACGCATGATGAAATAATTCCGGCGCAGAGTGTTGCGGTTGCGCCGGTTTTATTTGTGCAGGGCGTTTTGCATTCCGGAATATGCGGCAAAGCATCATTACATCCGGCAGAGATACTCGTTGCTCAGCTGGCGGAAGCCACTTGCCACACGTAGCAATTTTCCATCGCCGGACGCAAGACCTCTGTCGTTGACGTAAAATCTATCGCTATGCAAAAACCTGCTGCTGGGAGCAGCTAGCTCTATTGCGGATGCAGCAAGCTGTTGTGCCGAGTGCAAATCTCTAGCATTGTACACGGCAACCCTATCATTGGACGCGAAACCCATCGTCGGGAATAAGCGAGTTGGCTCTGATATATCTATTTGCCTTTAAATATAACTAAAAATCTGCCATTCTCCGCTCATAGCTTACAACAAAGGCTTAAGATTCCTAATGATCGAATATGTAGAAACGAGCACATTGGTGCAGGGGGCGGCGGCATTCAAAGTACATATTGGCACTGCCATCGCATGGTGCAAGTGTTACAAGACGCCGCAACATAGAAAAGAAAGCCCGACAGCCGACCAATAAGAAAATTATTCCCGAAAAACTTATCGAATATGTCGAAGTGCATCCTGACGCCTACCTCACAGAAATCGCGGAAGTGTTCGACTGTTGCCCGTCATCAATATTGAAACGTCTCAGAAAACTCGGCATCACACGAAAAAAGAACACTTTTTACAAAGGCAAGGCCCCGAAAAAGTAACGGCGTATCTGGAAGCATTAAAGACATTCCTGAAGACGAACTCATCGATATATATCGATGAAACCAGCATCGAAACGCAGATGTATCACCAATATGCCAGAAAACCTTGAGGGAAACAAGTTGATTGCGCATCAACGGCAAACGTCATGAGCGAATCGCCTTGTCATGAGGCAGTGCAAATTGATTGCTCCATTCACCTACGGCGGAACGATGAAGACGTCCTTATTCGAACAATGGTTCAAGGACGAGCTGATTAAAGCCTTAGCAAAGGGACGCGTCATTATCATGGCCAACGCATCTTTTCATAAAAAAGAGGTCTTGCATGGAATTGCAAAAGAGTGCTTACAGACATTGATTTTCCTGCCTCCGTATTCGCCGGAACACAATTCGATTGAGCGCGCATGGCGTGCTTTATAGCGTAATATCGCAAGTAAAGTACATCAGTATGGTTCCGTAGCAGAGACGCTTGAGGCGATCTTATAAGAAAAGTAGCTATAACACGGGCAGCCCCCTCTACTGCACACGGCAACCTACCGCCGGCGGCGGCAACTTATCTCCAGATGCGAACATCTGCACTGCACACAGTAATCTGCCACTAAGCGCAAAGCTTTATCGTCGGGTGCGAACCTCATCATCGAGCGGAAAATCCTACCGCTGGGCACAAACCTTGTCTCCAGAGACAACAACCTATCGCCACTCGTAAACCCCCGCCCACCACATACAGAAAAACCTGCCACCGGACACAGCCACCCATCGCCATCCGTAAAAAAATATCGCCGTCACCCGGCGGCTTTTTTCGATAAAACGAATTAAAATTAAGATACAATTATACTTTTCCGTGATATAATGAGCGGCATGAAAAACTCTAAAAATCAAATTTCAGGCGGCAAAGGCTGTTCGCCGGTAAAATCAACAGGCATATCGGTTCCGTTGGGAGCTCTCTATACAAAGAAAACTCCGGTAATCGGGGAATTTACTGCACTGGCCGGTTTTGCAAAGTTTGCGGCAAAGGCCGGTCTGAAGATCATTCAGCTGCTTCCCGTCAATGATACGGGCGCGCATTCCTCTCCTTACAGCGGACTATCGGCGTTCGCGCTGCATCCTATTTATATCAATCTTAAGGCTTTGCCGGAATTTGATGCGCTCTATGATTCGGACGCGGAATTTGCCGCATCATACAAAAAGATGATCAAAGATTTTCCGTATGCCGGATCAGGTCGCTATAATTATGAAGGCATTTTATCGGCAAAAACGAATCTGCTGAAAAAGCTCTATGAAACGACGGAAACCGCCCGTTTGTCTCGCCCGGATGACGCGCTTTCGCTTTGGATTGAAAAAAATCCGTGGATCGTCAACTACGCCGTCTATAAAAAACTAAAGGACAAATACCGGCAGGCGTCGTGGAAAGAATGGGCAGCCGAAGATCAGCATGTAAGCGCAACAGACATTGCGCGAAGGTGGAACGATGCCGCCGCAAAAAAGGCGCATCTTTTTTATGCGTGGACGCAAATGCGCGCGGCCGAACAGTTTAAAGCGTCGGCGGATGCGGTAAAAAAAGCGAAAATTATCCTTAAAGGCGATATGCCCATTCTCATGAATGAGGATTCCTGCGATGCGTGGGCGCTGCCGGATATATTCAACCACAATCTGCGCGCCGGTTCTCCTGCCGACGGCGAAAACCCGACGGGGCAGAACTGGGGTTTTCCGACGTATAACTGGGACGAACTCAAAAAACGCAATTACGATTGGTGGATTGACCGCCTAAAAAGCGCCGAACAGTATTACGGCGCCTACCGCCTCGACCACATTCTCGGTTTTTTCCGCATCTGGGCGATTCCGGCGCGGGACTCGACGGCGCTTTTGGGGCACACCGTGCCGAATGTTCCGATTACGGCGGAGCAGCTGCATGGCGTCGGCTTTGACGACGGCAGAATCCGCTGGCTTTCCGAACCGCACGTGCACACGGGCCTCATTGAAGACATCACTTGGAATCATGAGAATGCGCACGCAATTCTCGGCCTGTTTATGGAGCGCATCGAAAACGAAGAGCTGTGGCTTTTTAAAGAGAGCGTCAAAGGCGACAAGGACATTTACGAAGCGGATTTGAGCGCATTCTGTACCGAAGATGCCGCACGTCGCATAAAAGACGTTTTATCGCAAAAGTGGCGCGATCGTGCGCTTATCCGGCTTGACGGCGGTGCATTCGTGCCCGTGTGGACGTATTACCGCTCGACTGCGTGGGAATCGCTGAATGACGATGAAAAAGGGCGGCTCAAGCATCTGATGGAACAGGCGGAACGCGATCAGGATGGGCTGTGGGAGCGGCAATCCGACGAGATTTTAAGTGTGCTGACCGGAGCGGTAACGATGGTACCGTGCGGCGAAGATTTGGGCGCGGATTTGTTCTGTCTGCCGTCCGTTATGGCAAAGAACGGCATTTTGGCGCTGCGGGTTTTGCGCTGGTGCCGCCGGTGGAAGGAGGCGGGGCAGCCGTTTATCGCCCTTGATCAGCTGCCGCCACTTTCGGTCGCAACGACATCCGTACACGATTCTCCGACGGTGCGTCAGTGGTGGGACGGCGAGCGGGATGCCTCGTCGCTGTTTGCGCGGACAAATGCGTGGGCATTCGGCAACGGCGCAGGAGATGCGGAACATATCGCATCTGCTCCGTTTTCCGAAGAAGCGGCGGAAGGCGTTTTGAAGACTGCAGCAGCGTCGGCGAGCGTTTGGTGCATTCACCCGCTGCAGGATTATCTTGCAATGGAAAAAAAATATTGGCTTTCCGATGCGAACGACGAACGGGTAAACATTCCCGGCTCCGTTTCCGAATTCAACTGGACGTACCGGATGCCGGCAACGGTGGAAGAAATCGCAAAAGACGATCGGTTGATTGAAAAAATAAAAAACATAACTTCATTACACGATGGAGGAAATCAATGAGCATTTCTTACAACGAATTTCACGTCGGAAAAAAAATACGTGATTTGTGCGATTTTGACGGGCGGCTGTACGCTTCAAGCGGCAATGTCATTATAGCAAGTATGCCGAACGTACGGCTGTTTGCCGAAAAGCTCAACGCGTTGTTTGATGCGCGCGACGAACACGAAAAGCGCATCTCGGCAGGTTCATTGAACGCGATGGGTTTAATCGATGAAATTTTCCATTACGTTTGTATGCTCTACCGGCGGGATCAAAAGGCGGATGCGTTTGCTGTAATTCTTTCTGCGCTCGACGCGCAATTCGGCAAAGAAAAAGTTGACGCCCTGCTCCTCGATTTTTCCCGCGAATTTCCTCCGGTTGCGGTGTATCAGGGGGCGCTCAGCGCACAAGAATATCTTGCGGAAGAGGGGCTTGACAGTGGCACCGGCAACATGCGTTCAAATCGGGAACAGACGCTTGAAGAGATGATTCTGTTGCGTCTTGCGAACGAAAATCCGGCATTCCTCCCGTTTTCTATTCTGTTTGACGATACGGAACTTGCAAAAAACGAATTATATCAAGCGGCATGGGCGGCGATTCAAAAGGAATTCAAATCGCTTCCGGTATTTGGGCCGTTTTCGCACGATTTAATTACGATGCTCCGCGAACCGGTTGCCTTCAGCCCGAACAGCCTCAAAGGACAGCTCGACTATATCCGAAGATACTGGATGTCGATACTCGGCGAATTGCTCAAGCGGCTTTTGACCGGCTTCGATACGCTCAGCGAAGAAGAAAAGATGAGCTGGCAGCCGACGAACGGCGGAGACGTGAGCATGGAGCCGTACAATTACGACGGTTTAATGAAGGAATACGAGCGATTCAGTCCCGACCGCGACTGGATGCCGTGCGTCATTCTTATGGCGAAGACGGTTTTGGTGTGGCTTGACCAGCTGACTAAAAAATACAACCGCCCGATTACACGACTCGACGAGATTCCCGATGAAGAGCTGGACGCGCTCCGCGACGAAGGTTTTACGGGGCTGTGGCTCATCGGGCTGTGGGAGCGCAGTTACGCATCAAAGCGGATAAAACAGCTGTGTGGCAACCCTGAAGCGGCGGCGAGCGCGTACAGCTTGCACGACTATAACATTGCGACGAATATCGGCGGCTGGGACGCGCTTTCCAATTTGCGCGCGCGTTTGTGGCAGCGGGGGATTCGCCTTGCTTCCGACATGGTGCCGAATCATACTGGCATGGATTCCGACTGGGTCGTAAACCGGCCGGAACTGTTCGTCCAACGACGCGACGCCCCGTCTCCGACCTATTCATTCAACGGCGAAAATCTTTCGCTCAATTCCCGCATCGGCGTTTATCTTGAAGATCACTATTACAATCACTCCGACTGCTCCGTTGTCTTTAAGCGCGTCGACTTTCAGACGGGAGACACGCGCTACATCTATCACGGAAACGACGGCACGGGTATGCCGTGGAACGATACGGCGCAAATCGACTTTTTGAATCCCGAAGCGCGCGAAGAAGTCATGCAGGAAATCCTGCACGTTGCGCGGAACTTTCCGATTATCCGTTTTGACGCGGCGATGGTGCTTGCCAAAAAGCATATCCGCCGCCTATGGTATCCGGAGCCGGGACACGGCGGCGACATTTATACGCGGAGCGAAACGGGACTTTCCAATCAGGAGTTTGAAGCGCGCATTCCGAACGAGTTTTGGCGCGAGGTTGTCGACCGCGTTGCCCGCGAAGTGCCGGACACGCTGCTTTTAGCGGAAGCGTTTTGGATGATGGAAGGCTATTTTGTCCGCACGCTCGGTATGCACCGCGTCTACAACAGCGCGTTTATGAATATGCTCAAAAAAGAGGAAAATCAAAAGTACCGCGACACGGTAAAAAACACGATTAAGTTCGACCCGCAGATTCTCAAACGTTACGTCAATTTTATGAACAATCCCGACGAGGAGACTGCCGTTGCGCAATTCGGAAAGGGGGACAAATATTTCGGCGTGTGCACGCTGATGATTACGATGCCGGGACTGCCGATGTTCGGACACGGACAGATTGAAGGCTTTACGGAAAAATACGGCATGGAATTCACGAAAGCCTACCGCGACGAGTCGCCCGACGGCGATTTAATCAACCGTCATTGGCACGACATTTTTCCGCTTATGAAAAAACGCTACTTGTTCGCGAACGTCGATAACTTTTTGTTCTACGACGTGTGGGACAACGGCTCGGTAAACGAAAATATTTTTGCGTATTCCAACGGCTCCGGCAGCGAACGCGCGATTGTCTTCTATAATAATAAGTACGACCGTGCGCAGGGCTGGATCAAACAGTCATGCGAATATGCAGTCAAAAACGGCGAAAGCGTCGAAATGCGGACGCGGACGCTGGCGGAGGGACTGGGACTTTCCGCCGACGACGACAAATTTATGATTTTCCGCGAACAGCGGACGGGGCTGTGGTACGTCAGACGGAGCCGCGAAATCGCGGAGCGCGGTATGTTCGTCGCCCTCAACGGTTTTGAGTATCAGGCGCTCATGGACGTGCACGAAGTTGCGGATATGCCGGACGGCCGCTACCGCATTTTGTGCGACAGTCTGCAGGGGCGCGGCTGCTACGACCTCGAAGTCGAATGGCAGGAAATCTGCTACCGCGATTTGTATCAGGCGTTCTCAGGCTTTGCGGACGCATTCATTCCGGCGATTCACCGGCTGTTTAATCCGGCGGATGATGTCAAAATGACCGATGCAAAGGCAAAGGCTGCGATTAAAGCGCTGCTTACCGACTCCAAAAAGGCGGCGACGCGCTTTTATTTGACGGCGAACGGTTTTGCAGGTTCCGCGTATGCGTTCGGCTCGGAAGAGGAGCAGTTCAAAAAACTTGCAAAGCGGCTGGAATATCTAACGAAAATCCGTGCAGCGGAACCGGCGAAAGACACAATGGCTGCGCTCAAAACGGCAGCGGCAGCGGAGGAATTTTTTACGATTGTTGCTGCTGGAGACGCAAATCTGCTTGAGCGGCTTGCGTGCTTTGCAATGGTGGAAGACTATGCGGCTACGGGGCTTGCCGAACGCTGGGGATTTGCGCGTAAATTCGGCGATTACTTCCAAAATGCGGGCGCATTGTGCGGGAACTTACGCGGCGATCTTGAAAAAGTATTTATCTTGGCGCAGGCGGCACCGCGCATTCTGGAACAAAAAGACGAAAAGTCCGCCGCATATGAAGCGGTCAAGGCGATGACGCAGGGCGAAGCGGCGCGTATGCTTGCAGGCGCCAATACCTTTGACGGTGTCATGTGGTTCAACAAGGAAACGCTTGATTTAAGCATGACGTACCTGTTTTCCGCCGCATTGTTGTCGGCCGCACCGAAACAGCAGCGGACGTTGCTTGCATTGTATGCTGCCGTATTCGATGCCAAAATAAAGGCGGAATATCGGTGCGACAAATTTATCGATCCGTTCATACCGGAATTGGAAGAAATACCGACGCCGGTGGAAGGCGAGAGCAAAGCTGTAAAACCGGCAAAGAAGCCCACAAAGAAAACAGCGAAGTAAGTCTCCGTGAGGAGAAAGTGAAGCCCGGCCGGCGATGCAACTCGTTCGGGCGGGTTTTCTTTTGGGAAGCAAGAAAAGCGAGAAAAACCGTTGTAGACAAGCGGAACGTCCTTCGCCACGGACGTTTAGCGTTCGGCATTTTATTGTAAAATCTGCCGTGCGGTGATTTGTATGCGGCATTTCTTTCCCCGCCCCGCAAAACCGGCTATTATCCGCCCCCATGACGTTCCATCAATCTTTTTACCCTGTACGCAAGAATTCTCCCGCTCGGCGAGCCGGTGCGTTCTTCTTGTTTGCGCTTATTTTTCTTTCGGCGGCAAACGCGACGACTGCAATCGACTACCGGGCGGAAATGCGCGGTTTCGTTCGGGAAATAGCGGCGTATGCGAAAAGCTGGCACGAGGGCTTTATCGTCATTCCGCAAAACGGGCTGGAGCTTGCGCTTTCGGCGGACGGCACAGCGGAGGCGGAATATCTTGCGAGCGTCAACGGTGCAGGGCAGGAGGATGTCCTGTTCGGTTATGCGGGGGACTATGAGCGCACGCCGCCGGACGTTACCGCGTATTTCTGTCGGCACTGCGGCGTTTTTCAAGCGCACGGCAAGCGGATTTTGGCAATCGACTACTTGTGATTTTCCACCACCTATAAAAATCCCCCTCCCACCTCACTTTATCCACCTATTCCTTCCAATACATAGAAATACATGCCATCTCTTGCAAAACCGTCATGCAACATAAAACCCTCTAAAAACAGGCTAAAACGCTTTAAAACTATCCATTTTTACGCCATTTTAATGCGGTTTGTTACCCTCTTTGTTACCGTGCTCCGATGG
>CAUTZW010000016.1:0-42938 GCA_963543045.1 uncultured Treponema sp. | reverse complement strand
GGTAGCAGACGCATTGAACTGCCAAAGAGAGACTGCCAAGGCGATCGTTGAGGCACAAGCCGACTATTTGTTGAGTGCGAAGGGCAATCAGAAAGAGCTTATGAACGACATAGAACAGTATGTTCAGGATGAAAAGCTGCGTGCAACGATGGACAGCATTACCCGAACGGAAAAGGGGCATGGAAGGATAGAAAGTCGAATGCGTATACGAGCGGTGATATCAGCTGGCAGCCGGGTGGCAAAGAATGGCCTGCTCTTCAATAAACCAGTTCGGAAACTTTAGTTTTGGAACTGATTACCTTGAAATACGACGTTCTAAATTGCACTATTTGTGCGATTTAGAACTCGCAGACTTATGCGACAATGAATTTAGCGAACAAGTCTAGTGTATCGGTGCGGTGCATACACGGTTTGAGACAGACAAAGGTGAGACGGATGAATGACATTATTATATTTCAAGTAAAGTGTTGAGTTCAGAGGAATTGCTTCATCATGCAAGAACGGAATGGTCGGTAGAAACGATGCACTGGCTTTTGGATGTGCTCTTTGATGAAGATAGATGTAGGGTTCAGAGTAAAAACATACAACAAAACCTCAACATGCTACACAAAGCTGGACTTAATATAATCCGCATATACAAGCGAGAAACAGGGTTATAGCTGCCTTTGAACGGTATTATGTTCCGCTCTCTTATAACCCCGTATCATTTATTAACCGTGTTGGGCAAAATCGGTTTCCGTGCCTCCCCCCGCTTCTGAATTGTGCATTTTCCGGATATTCGATAAAATGTGCGGCTATGCAGTTGGATAATCCGCTTATTGTGCAGGGAGATCGCACCCTTTTGCTTGATGTTCATGCGCCATTGGCCGCTGAATGCCGCGATGCGCTGATTCCATTTGCGGAGCTTGAGCGTTCGCCGGAGCATTTGCATACGTATCGGATAACGCCGCTGTCTTTGTGGAATGCGGCGAGCGCGGGTTTTACGCCGGATGATGCGCTTGCGGCGCTCGACCGCTATGCACGCTACGAGATTCCGCAGGCGGTGCGCTTTTGGGTGTCGGAGACGGCGGGCAGATTCGGGATGCTCCGGATGGTGAGGGGCTACGATGCGGACGTTCCGCTTGTTCCGGCCGATGAACTGGCTGCAAGCGGTGCGGCGGGCGCAGGCGGAAAAACGATTCGCGAACGGTATCTGTATCTGACGGCATCGTCCCGCAAAGTGTATCTTGAAATTGCGTCGAATCGGTCGACTGCACGTTTTTTGACGCCGTGCGCGTATGACGAAGCGGCCGTTCCGCCGGAAGAGCGGGCGCAATTATCGGAAGAGGAGAAGAAAAACTGTTTTTCTTTGCGCCTTACCGATCGCGGCACCGTTAAGCAGCTCCTTTTGAATGCGATGTGCCCAGTCAAAGACGAGATTCAGCTTGAAGACGGAGAGCCGCTGGATTTTGAATTGCGGACGACGACAGTGGACGGAAAACCGTTCGAGCCGCGCGGCTATCAAAAGGAAGCGGCGGACGCCTTAGTCGGCGGCGGGGGGCCGGGCACGGGCTTCGGGACAATCGTACTTCCCTGCGGCGCGGGCAAAACCATCGTCGGCATGGAAGTAATGAACCGACTCAAAACCAACACGCTCATCGTTACGACGAATATTTCTGCGGTGCGTCAATGGATCCGCGAACTGTTGCACAAAAGCAATTTAACGGAAGATATGATTGCCGAATACACCGGCGAGCAAAAAATAATCAAACCGGTAACGGTCGCAACGTACCAGATTTTAACGTGGCGGCCGTCAAAAGATGCGCCGTACCCGCATTTTTCCGTTTTCCATGACCGCAAATGGGGACTCATTATTTTCGACGAGGTGCACACGCTGCCGGCGCCGGTGTTCCGCGTTGTGGCGGAGCTGCAGGCAGTGCGGCGGGTGGGGCTTACGGCGACGCTCGTGCGCGAAGACGGCTGCGAAGGCTTCGTGTTCAGCCTTGTCGGCCCGAAGCGTTACGATGTTCCGTGGAAGGAGCTTGAGCGTTCCGGCTGGATTGCCAGCGCAGAATGCATCGAAATACGGCTCGACTTGCCGGAATCGATGGAAATTGAGTATGCGACGGCGCCGCAGCGGATGAAACATAAACTTGCAAGCTGCAATCCGCTGAAAATCCGGCTGGCAAAAGAATTGGCCGCGCGCTGCGCTGAAGATAAGATTCTCATCATCGGACAGTATTTGGATCAGCTTGAAACGATTGCAAAGGAGCTTGACGCGCCGATTATCACCGGAAAAACGCCGAACGCCCTGCGCGACGCCATTTATTCGGACTTTCGGGCGGGGAAAATCCGCACGCTCGTGGTGTCGAAAGTCGCAAACTTTGCCATCGACTTGCCGGACGCATCGGTTGCCGTGCAGATTTCCGGCACATTCGGAAGCCGACAAGAAGAAGCGCAGCGGCTCGGGCGGATTTTGCGGCCGAAGGAGCGCACCGCGCGTTTTTTTACGCTCATAACGCGCAATTCGGTGGAAGAAGATTTCGGCGCGAATCGGCAAAAATTCCTTGCCGAACAGGGATATAATTACCGCATTATGCGCTACGCTGAAGGCGACGCGTTGGATATTTGAAGCAATCGCACAAAGCGCGGGCGGACGGATGAGGCGGAAGAGGAAGAAAAAACGATAGGAGGCGTGCGATGCAGAACGAGAAGACGATGAAAACGGAACGGATTATACAGTGGCGCGAATCGATGGAAACGCTCCCCGCACAAACGTTTTTTCCCCTCATGCGCACCTACCTCGGCGAAATTCAAACGCCGTTCAATAAGCACAAATTGATTGAGCGGCTGAGCTCCGTGCTGCGCAATGAAGAAAACCGCCGCACCATCGGCAGCCTGCTGTCGGAGCGCGACATCAAAATCCTGACGGCGCTGACGCTGCTCCGGACCGCAACGCGTCATTCGTTGGAAAATTTCTTTGAAGGCGAATACCCTCCGCGTGAACTGTGGACGGCAGCCTTGAATCTGACCGACCGGCTCATCATTTATTTTTATCAGGAAGACCTTTCGGGAAGCTCCTTGCGGCTCAATCCCCTGCTCGAAGACACCATCGGTCCGTTCATCGACATCCGGACGGTGCTGCCGCCGCCCGTTATCGCGCAGCCTGCCGATTTTGCGCCGCCCCCGCTGTCGCCGCTTTTCTTTGCAGCCTTTTTCTCGTATGTCCGCTCGTCGCCGGATCTTTGCAAAGTCAAAACGGGGCTGAAAAAAAAGGATACGCTGCGGCTCGAAAAGCTCTTTCCCGCTCAGCAGGAGCGCTTGGAGCTGCTACTGGGCGCGTGTCTCAATCTTGAAATCTTTCGGCGCGGGGAGCGGGGAATTTTTATCGATGAAGCGAAGCTTGCCGCCTTTGCCGACTTAAATGAAAGCGATCGGCTTGCCTTTCTGTCCATCGCTGCGGCAGCCCGCTTCCGGCGCGACCACATCCGCATCTATGCCCAGCAGTTGCTGAATACCGCGGCGTCGATTCCGCCGGAAGGCTTAACGCGGCAATCGATAAAGCGCATTTGGTTTGTGCAGTCGGAACAGCAGGAGGATTTTAAAGCGCACGCCGCTTGCAGCCGCTTTACGCAGTTGATTACGACCGAGCTTGCTGAAGAGGATATGCAGGATTTTAATCCGGAAAACTATACCGATAAGGTTTTGGACGCTGCGCACGCCTTCGGGCTCTTCGAGGAGAAGGGACGGACGGCCGACGGGACAAGCGTTTTTGTGCGGAGCGCGGCTGCGTGTGCGGCGGAAAGTCCCCCGATCGATGAAGCGCAGCTGCGAAAGGCCGTCAGCGCTACGGCGGCGAACACCGTTACGGTTTTCCCCGTGCTGCCGCTTCCCGAATTATTGGAGCTTGCGCTTTTCATGGACTGCACGGCCTTCGGCACAGCGGCGGAATTTGAAATCAACAAAAAATCCGCGTGCCGCGCGTTCGACCATAATCTTACGCCCGAACACTTGTGCACGCGGCTGGAACGCTTTTGTGCGTATCCGCTTCCGCAAAGTCTCAAGGCGAATTTTGACGAATGGTACGCCGCCTACACGTCCGCAATTCTGTACAAGGGGTATGTTCTCAAAACCAACGAGCGGATTTCCCGCTTGATTGAAAAGACGTCGGAACTTTCCGCGTGCGTCCAATGTCGGCTTTCCGACGGGGTCTACTTTCTGAATATTCCCCTGAACACTGATGCGGCGCACGTCCTTTCGCGCGCGGGACTTTCCATGACGGCCGGGATACAGCAGGCCGTGCCGGAACCGATTGCGGTAACCTTTCCCGCGCTTGCTGCGGGGAAAAATCAGCTGGCGGAGTTTTCGCGCGCGCCGTCGGCGCATGAGGATCCGGATCAGTGCGCAGAAATCCAGCGCAATTTTTCCGAGATTTTAGCGGGACTTGAGCTCGATGACGCGGAACGGAAATGTCTTGCCGGACGCATCGCGCGGAAAATCGTCATAAATCCTACGCAGCTTTCCGCCGCGACGATGAAACTTGAAAATCTTGAAGCGGACGGAACGGAATATTTTAAGAAGCTCAGGCTTTTGGAAGATGCCGTCGGCACCGGCGATATTGCGGAGGTTTTGGTTCCGATCAGCGGCACAATCGGCATGGGCATGACCTATTTCGGTACTGTGCAAGGAGTAACGCGCGATGAGGCGGATGCAACTTTAACGCTGCAAATGGATTCGACGCATGAAGCGCGCATTTTTTCCGTCAGTAAATTAACCCACGTAAAAATCATCCGCAAGTTCCAAATCTAACGAACGGCTTGCGATGCGGCGGGGAGGCCTGCCGTTCCGCGCCGCATCATCGTGTCATCCTGCAGGATTGGCCGCCGGGACGGTCTCGCCGTTCGGGGGAACAGCCGCTTCCGGCAGCTCCGGCTCATCTTCCGGAAGATGCAGCATTAAATCCGGCGGAATCGTTTGCGCAATCTTCGGATTGGAATGCGACAGCACCCGCAGCGCGCTCATAATGCTCTGCTCCGCATCGGAAGCGGGTAAAAAGGCGCACGAGGCGGTTTTTACGGCATTCACCGCATAGTACGGGTCAATGCCCGCTCGATGCACTTTCACTCCGAGTGCGGCCGCACCGTGCGCGGTTTTCGCATTTTGGTAGGCATCCGCAGCTTCCTTTAAAAACGCACGGACGGAATCCGGTTCGGCTGCGGCAAAATCCGCACGGACGGCAAGAACCGTCAGCGCAGGAATCCGTAATCCCCGCTCGGTCAGCGCATACTCGTCTTGCAGATTCAGCATACGACTGATCCGCTTATTCTCCGGTAAGCGCGCCGAAGGCCAATTCCGGCCGGCGGGTAAATCCTTCGGGCCGCACAGCTGCGCCGTATGCAGCTCTCCCAGTACCGCAAAATCAATTTCCGCCCGTTTCATTTTTGCGCCGATTGCCGCCGCATCGTCCTCCTTGAGAATCTCAACCCGCCCGATGCCGCTTCCGGTTTGAATGCCCGCAGTGTCGAGAATGTACGACAGGAAGGCCGCGCCGATTTCCGTCGCATACACCTTTTTGCTGAGCAAATCCGCAAATGCAGTGGCGGACGGATCCGCTGTTACCAGAAAAAAATCATAGCGCCCCGTAACGGCGGCGATGCGCACCTTTCCCTCTGAAATTTCATGGAGCCGTAAAACGGCTGCAAGCGAAAGAGGCGCCGCGTCAACCGTGTTATCGGCAAGCGCACGCGCAAGTTTTTCCGGAGCGCCGAATGGCAACAGAACGCAGGATTCCGGTTCGGCCTGCATAAAGGCGAGCGGCAATGCCGACGGTCCCGGTAAAAATCCGGCGTTCACCTTGCGCGCCGCAAGCGGCGAAAGGCACAGGCAGGCAAGCGCTGCGCAAAAAAGCCGGACGCGCCGTGTTTGCTTCGTCATTGAGCGGAACGGGATGCGGGTGCGCCGAGCGCCGGAAGCGAAATCCCGCTAACTTCCGCGCACGTTGAAAAATCGAGCGTCAGCTTGTCTTCCGCGCAATCAATCGTGATGGCCGCGCCGCGTCCGGCAGTGCCCTCAAGAATTGCGGACGCAATCGGATCTTCAATTTGCCGCTGAATGAGCCGACGCATCGGGCGCGCGCCCATCGACGGTTCGTACCCGTGCGCAGTCAGATATGCACGCGCACCGTCGGTCAGGCGAACGGTCAGGCCCCGTTCCGTAAGCCGGGCGGAAAGCGCTTGCAGCTGCACGTCAAGGATGCCCGCAATCTGCTCGCGGTTGAGCGCATTGAACACGATAATATCGTCAATCCGGTTGAGCAGTTCGGGACTCAACAGCTTTTTCAGTTCATTCATCGCGCCGGAGCGGATATCTTCATAGGAAATGACTTCGTTTCCCGCGCTCGAAAAGCCGACGCGCCCCTCGTTGGTGATTTGCCGGGCGCCCGCATTGCTCGTCATAATAATCACGGTGTTTCTGAAATTCACCGTATGCCCCAGATTATCGCTGAGCTCCCCTTCTTCCAGTAGCTGGAGGAGCAGGTTGAACACATCGGGATGCGCCTTTTCGATTTCATCAAGCAGCACCACCGAATACGGATGGCGGCGCACCTTTTCCGTGAGCACCCCGCCGTCTTCGTAGCCGACGTATCCCGGCGGCGCCCCTACCAGACGGCTTGCGTTATGTTTTTCCATATAGTCGGACATATCGATGCGAACCAACTGCTCTTCGCTGCCGAACAGAAAGGCCACAAGCGCCTTTGCAAGCTGCGTTTTGCCCACGCCGGTCGGCCCCAGAAAGATAAAGGAGCCGATCGGCCGGTCGGGGGAGGAGATGCCGGCGCGGCTTCGGCGGATGGCTCCGGCAATCAGTTTTACGGCCTCCTCCTGCCCGATAACCGTTTTGTGCATCACTTCTTCCATATTTACGAGCCGCTCCGTTTCCGAAGTGTCCAGCTGGTCAACGGGAATGCCCGTCATCGATGCAATGATCCGGCAAATGTCGCGTTCGCCGACATGACGGCGGTGCTCAGGATCGGCGCTCTTCCACTTGTGCTTAAAAATCGTAATCCGCCGCTTGAGCTCAATGACTTTATCGCGCACCACGGCCGCCTGCTCGTAGTCTTGATTTTTAACGAGTTCCGATTTTTCCTCATCGAGTTCGCCGATTTTCGATTCGAGTTCTTCAAGCTCCGGCGGACGGAATTCGTCCTGAATCTTCGTCCGCGCCCCCGCTTCGTCCAAAATGTCAATCGCCTTGTCCGGCAGACAGCGTTCCGGCACGTAGCGGCGCGCAAGTTTTACGATGGACGGAATGACTTCGCTGTCGTACACGACGTTGTGATAATTTTCGTACTGCGTTTTTATGCCGTTGAGGATGGCGACCGTATCGGAATCGGACGGCTCTTCCACCTTCACTATCTGAAAGCGCCGCTCCAGCGCGGGATCTTTTTCGATATAGCGGGTGTATTCCTTCGTCGTCGACGCGCCGATCATCTGAAGCTCTCCGCGGCTGAGCGGCGGCTTGAGCATATTCGACGCATCCATCGTGCCTTCCGGGCCGCCCGCCCCGATGAGCGTATGCAGTTCGTCGATGAACAAAATAATTTCGTTGGATTCGCGCGCATCGCTAATCATGCGCTTCATGCGGTCTTCGAATTCGCCGCGGTACTTTGTGCCGGCAATGAGCGCGGCAAGGTCGAGCGACAAAATGCGCTTTTTTAAAAGCCCGCGCGGTACCGAGCCTTCGGCAATGCGCGCGGCAAGCCCTTCGACAATCGCCGTTTTGCCGACGCCCGGCTCTCCGACGAGCACCGGATTGTTTTTCGTCCGTCTGGACAGAATCTGCACCAACCGGTCGATTTCCTTGCTGCGTCCCACCACCGGATCGATTTTTTCTTCGGAAGCAAGGCGCGTTAAATCGCGCGTAAATTCATCGAGGAAGGTTTTCTTGTGCGGCTTCGGTTTGTCCTGTCCCTTTTGCGTGTTGACCAGCCCCATCACGTCCTGAAAGGTGTGCCCCGCAACCTTATGCGTAATCTGCTCGCCGACGGACGCCTTCCGTTCCGACTGAACTTTTTTGACGGCGGAGCGCACTTCAGTCAAATCGATATCCGCCTTCAAAAAATAGCGCGCGGTTACGCTGTCGCTTTCCCGTACGGCGGCGAGCGTCAAATGCTCCGTGCCGATATACGTGTTGCCGAGCGACTGCGATTCGATTGCGGCGAGCGCAAGCATGTTGGCCGTGCGGCGGCTGTGCGGAATTTCTTCGTCATACTGCATAACGCCGTCGGCAACGGAGCTGATGTTCTGCTCCAAAGACAGCCTGAGCGTCAGTATGTTGATGCGCAGCGCATTGAGCGCATCAAAGCCGAGCCCGTCCGCATTTTTAATCATCGCAAGCAGAATGTGCTCCGGATTGATTTGGGAACAACCGGTTCTCCGCGCTTCATCCTGGCAAAGCGCATACACAAGGCGGGATGCGCGCTGTGAAAAAGTTTTCATATATTCCTCAATGTAACATTTGTCAGGGCTTCCTGAATAATCAGCGCCCGCAGACGGTCCAGTTTTAAGCGCGCGTTGGATGCAATGTCTTTTTCAAAGACAAAGTTGCCGGCGCTCATCACAAAGGCCAGATGCCCCGGCTGAATGCGGAATAACAATCCGCCGAGCGTGCTGTCGGTGATTCCGGTTAAAAATCCCAGCTTCCGGCCGAATTTCAAATCCGCAATGATGTCCAGCGCTTCGCTCAACGGTAAAAGCAAACTCGTCTTTGCCGCTGAATACGCGCGGATCACGCAATTACGGGTAACGACAGACTTATTATCGGCTAATTCGGCGGAAAAGATGCGCTCCTGTTCCGCAATATATTTGCAGACGGCTTCGAATGCGGCGATCCGTTCGATTTCGCTGCCTTCCATCGCGGAGTTCGTGTCGATGGTGTAAAAATGAGCGGAGGGACTATCGACAAATTGCGGCGGAAACAGGTAATGCATCCCGAGCGCATTTACCGAAAGCCGTTCCCGAATGTACGGAATTTTTCCCGAACGTGCGGCGGACGGAATGTGAATGCGCGCGCTCAACTTGAGGCCGCTTCCGCAGTCTTCAAACGAAGATGTCAGATAGCCGAAGTCATAGGACGCCGCGAACGGCAGCGCCTCCTGCAATGCGGCGTCAACTGCGGCGCACGCGTTGTATGCGCGGCGGGCGGCAAAGCCTGCGGCGAACGAGGCCAGATGCAGGTGGTCGCGGCAATTTACCTCGCACGAAATGCGCCCGTCCGCGCTCATCACGATGCCGCATTGCGCCTTCTCTTGGTTTTGCTCAAAGTCGTCGGCCGAACGGATAATGCCGCGCTCTTCAAGGATGCGGCGGCTGCCTTCATCGAGCGCGTGGTGATCGAGTGCATGGTAGTGCGATTGGTCGCCGCTATGGGTGAAGGCATCAAAAATAAGCGAGCGCACGCGCTTTGCATCGTCGCCCCGAAACCGCTCCGGAAACGGAAAACTGGCAAGATTCCGCGCCAAACGCACGCGGGTGGAAACGATCGTTTCATCGTATTCGCCTTGTTCCGCATACCACGGACGGGGAATTTCATACGGCGTCGTCACAGTCTCCTCCCAATGCGGCAATATAGTCGAGGTAGTCCTCTCCGTCGGAAAGGCCTCTTTCCAAAAGTTTTAGGTAATCGCGGTAAACGGCGGCCTTTTCGTATTGTTCGGCCTGCACCGCTTGATCGAGTTTGGCAAGCAAATAGCTGCGGTCCGGCAAAAGGTTCCGCGCAGGCAGCCGCTTCGGCAGCGTACCGGTGTACGTTCCGTTAAGCCGTTCCCGCTCAAGCTGGAGCTGAATTTCGTTTTTGAAAACCTCGTAGCATTCGGCGCATCCCGCTCCGCTTTCTTTAATCTCTGCAAGCGGCTTCCCGCATATCGGACAGAGCACTTTGCTTTCCGGATCGGCTTCGCGTTCGAGCGCATCAAGCTCTTTGAATACCGAATCCACATCCATTTTGCCGCGCGAGGCCGTAGGAGCCGTAATACCGTGCCGCAAAGCGCATTTTTCGCATAAACTCGCCTTACGCAGCACGTTTCCGCTCATCTGTTCAATAAAAATACTCGCCTCAACGCTGTGGCATAAATCGCATTTCATTATGACTTCCTAAATATTTCCAGTGGATTTTCTTTGCCCGCTCGCACGGACGGCAGCACGGAAACGGCGAGCGACAACACAATCACCGCCGAATACATAAAAAACAGTTCTTTAAATGGAATAGAAACCGGGATTTCCGTCAGATAATACGCCGGATTTAAAAGCGCGACGTGCGAAAATCCGTCGGGAGAGCCGCCGAGCACGGAGCACACGTGCAGGGCGGCATTTAAAGCGGATTCCGAAAACGAAATAATCGCATTGATGTTGACGGCGACCAGCAGTCCGATCGGCAGCCCCGCCGAAAGTCCCGTCCAGCCCGCCGCCGCTCCGGTCAGCAAAAAGGCGAGCGTAATGCCGTTCGGCGTTCCGCCGAGGCTTTTGAGAATCGCAATTTCCCGCCGCTTTTCCATAACGAGCATCACCAGCGCGGACGATATGTTGACGGCCGCAACGAGCACGATGAGCGCCATGACAAAAACGAGCATGAGGCGCGTTGAAGAAAAATTTTGCAGCTGCGACGCATTGATTTCGTCCCAGCGGAAAACCGTCGCAACGCCTGCCGAACGTTCCGCGCACGCTTTTTGCGTTTTGTAGAGCGCAGTCGAAAGGGCGTCTTTTGCTTCAAGCAGGACGGACGTGACGACCGAATCGGAAGAGAGCACGGAAAAACCCGTTTCAATCGGAATGAAAAACCACAGAGCGTCGAGTTCCTGATAGCCGGACGAAACGATTGCGGCCACCTTAAACGGCGTAATGCGCGGGGAAGTCGCCCCCGACGGAAGGCGGCGCACCGTAATGAGGCGCACCGTGTCGCCGGCCTTCACCGAGAGGAGCGAGGCGGCCTTTTCTCCCAGCACGGCCGTGTCTCCGGATGAAGCGAAATCGGAAAGATTCCCGTCCACAACCCGAATGAACTTCTTAAAATACGTGTTGCGCGTAAAGACATCCGGTTCAATCGCGCGCACTGCCGCCCCCGTCCGGTAGCGTTTTCCGGCTGCAAGCGCATCGGCGGACAGCTCCATAAAGGCATCCGTAATGCCGCTCACGGCGCACAGCTGCCTCCGGTACGCTTTGAGCGCGTCCAAAGAAGATGCGGGCGCCGTTCCGCGCCGGATAACCGATTGCAAATGCAGCGACGACAGCCCGATAATCCGTTCGGTCATGCCGCCGATCATGCCGTCCGCAATGCTGATAACGGCGGTCAGCGGAACGATGCTGATGGCGATGCAGACGATTGCGCCGAAGATGCTCCGCCTAGCCGACGAGTTTTTGCCCGTGCGCGGAAAAATCAAGCGGCCGGCAAACAAAACGGAAGAAGCGAAGGTCATAGCGCTTTCTCCAGCCGCCCGTCACGGATCGTGTAGCGTTCCGAGCAGTTTTCGGCAATTTTTGCATCGTGCGTTACGATGATGAGCGTCTTTTTATACTTGTCCGCCATCGAAAAAAGCAGATTGCTGATGAGCGCGGCGTTTTTCGGATCGAGGTTTCCCGTCGGCTCGTCGGCAAGCAAGAGCGGCGGATCGTTCATCAGCGCGCGCGCAACCGCAACCCGCTGCCGCTCCCCGCCTGAAAGTTCGCCCGGTAAATGCGCCGCCCGCGCCGAAAGTCCCACGTCCTCAAGGAGCGTCCGCGCCTTCGCTTCCGCCTCTTTGCGCGGCGTGCCCGCCATAAAAGACGGCATCAAAATGTTTTCAAGCGCGGTAAAATCTTTGAGCAGGTAGTGGAATTGGAAGACGAAACCGAGAAAGGCTGAACGGTATTCGGCCTTTTCGCCTTCGGCAAGGGACGTAACGTTCCACGCGCCCGCCCGCACGTCTCCCGCCGTCGCCTCGTCAAGACTGCCGATGATGTTTAGCAGCGTACTCTTCCCGCTCCCGCTTTCGCCGACGATTGCCGTCTTGCTGCCTTCCTGAACCGAAAAATCAAGATTTTTGAGAATGGTCAGATTTTCGCTATCCGCCGAATATGTTTTCTCAAGTCCGCGCACGCATAAAATTTCATTCATCGTGCAGTACCTCCGCCGCATTCATTTGGAGCGCATTCCGGCTTGCCTGCCACGAAGCCAACAAGGGGGCGGCAATGCCGAACAGCGTTATCATAAGCGTTTCCGAAAAATAAAAACGCGCAGGAATTGACGCGAACACGCGGTACATCGGGTTTTCGTAAATGAACGCGACGTTTTCCGGCGCAGAAAAGAGCGCGGGAATGTACTCGGCAAAAAACATAATACGCGCGATGAGCGTAAAAACGCCTGCCATGTTCGCCGAAATGAGCAGGCCTGCCGCAGCTCCGGTCAAAGAGCCGATAAAGCCGCTTGTAAAGCCGCGCATGATAAAGATTGCCTGTATTTCTTCTGCAGAGCCGCCGAGCGCGGACAAAATGGAAATCTCGCGGCTGCGCTCAAAGACAAGGCGGCGCATTCCGTTGTAGATGTTGATGCCGACGACAATGAAAATCAAAAGGACAAGCAGCATGAGGATGTTTTTTTCGATTCGGAGCGTTCCGAAAAACGACCGGTTAAATTCCCGCCACGACTGCACTGACGCATCGGGAAAGGCGCGCTCAAGTTCCGCCGCAACAGCTGCGTCGGCATGAGGACGGCGCAGTTTTATTCCATAGATGAGCGGGCTGCCTGCGCCAAAATAATTTTTTGCCGTATCAAGTCCGATAAAGGCGAACGAGCTGTTAATATCCATGTAGCCGCATTCAAAAAGCCCTGACACCCGGCACCGGCGCGCATCCGACACGAGCGCGGTATCCGCTCCCCCGCCGAGCGCAAGCAGATTCACCGTGTCCCCGACTTTAACGCCCAACTTGTGCGCAAGGGCGATGCCTAACACGATAGCATTTTCGCCGGAAAGCGCAAACGCCCCGTCAACGATGCGCAGTTCGTGCGCAAAGCCTGCGTCTTCCGCCAAAATGGACGGACTGACGCCGCGGATAAGCGCGCTTTCTTCCCGTCCCTTTGCGCCTGCAATGAGCGCCTGCGATTCGTAAAAGGGAGCGACCGCCTGAATGTTCTTCTTACCGCGACAAAACTGCCGCAAATCCGCTTCCTGTTCGGCCGGCAGCGCGGCAACCTGAATGTGGCTGCTTGAAATTTCCATAATCGCATTGATAAAGCTCATCTGAAAACCGTTCATTACGCTAACGACCGTCAAAAGCGTCATAACGCCGAGACAGATGCCGAGCGAGGCAAGGAAATTGGTTACGGCCGCCCGTCCGGTGCGGTCAACTGCCGAAAAGCGTCGGGAGACAAAAAAAATCCACGATACGGATGCAATAAGCGATTTTTTATTCATGGGTTTTGCTCCTTAGCAGCGTTCCGTTGAGAAAAAACAAATCTTTTGTGCGCTGCCCTTCTTCGTAGTGGATTTCCGACGAATAACCGCCGTCAAAATACATAGATGCTATGTACGTGTCAACGCCGGTGTAGATGGTCTTCATGCGGAGGATGCCGTTTTCATAGTAAAAATGATTCGGCTCTGCGTCAGGCGTCTTGTACTCAAAAACATCCCGGATATTTTCCGTTTCGTTTGCCAAAAGCGCTCCGTCTTTGTAATGATATTTTTCCTGCTGCTTTTCGGCGATCTTGCCCTCCGCATTGTAGATAAAGCGCGTCGTATTTTGCAAAAGCGCCTCCTTTTTGGGAGCGGCAGCGCCATCGGCCGGCGGCGTGGCGTCGGCAGGCGTTTTATCCTTTTCCGGCTGGAAGAAATCCGTCCGTACCGCCCGGCCTTCCGCATCATAGGTTGTTTCCGTTCGGGCGGAATCTTCCAAAATCACGGCCGAGCGGAGTTTTGTCCCGTCGCCGTAATCGTACCGCTCGCTTTTTGCGATAAACGCCGCATCCGCGCCTTTAGAAAAATCCCACGTCTCCCGCGCGATCAGGCGCATGGAATCGTCATAGCGGCTCCGGACGGCGCGTTTGTTGTCCGCGCGAACCGCCGTCCGCCCCGATTCGGTTTTCTGCACGGCGAACGCTTCGTCGTTTCGGACGTGCAGGCGGAGCGCACGGTTTGAATCCGTAAAATTCCACTCTCCTCCGGATATTTGTTTTTCCGCCGGTAAAATGCTCAGCGCATTGAGTTCGCCGTTTTCGCCGCTCGCTTTTGGAGGAGGCGCATCGTTCGGCGGCGGAGCTTTTTCCAATAACGATAAAATATCGGAAGATTCCGGCGGCGGCTCATCCGTTCGGTCGGTTTTCGGTGTATCCGCATCGGCCGGAAATACGGCAAGCGTAAAGGAAGCGGCCGAAAGTCCGAGCGAATCAATCCACGCGCCGCTGTCTGCCGCGGCATCGTAGCGGAGGGACGCGTCCCACACGCCCGCATATTCGGGAAACAGCGCATCGGCGAGGCGGAGCACCCCCTTGTGCCGCGTCCATGTGATGCGCGCTGCCATCTGCGCAGGCGACTTCGACACGCCCGCAGCGCGTCCGATGTCCGGCAACTCCGAAACGCCTGAGTATTCGTAACGCCACAGCTCAAAAAAAAAGCGGCGGCAGCGGTCGGTCGGCTCTTCCGCCGCGGCAAAAAATGCGGAAAAAATCAAAATAACGAAAAAGATGCGGCGCATACGCACGTTAAATTCCCAAAAACTCCGAAACATATTTGTCCGCATCAAACGGTTCAATGTCGCCATATTTTTCTCCCGTGCAGACAAATGCGGCCGGCAGCCCCAATTCCCGTCCGATTGCGATAAGGGCGCCGCCTTTGGCCGTCGAATCGTATTTGGTCAGGATCAGCGCATCGATTCCCACCGCTTCGTTGAACGCTTCCGCCTGCCTGAGCGCGTTCTGCCCCGTCGTCGCATCGATTACCAACAGCTTCCGGCAGCAGCCTTCGTCGGCCTTTTCGCGGCAAATCCGGTCGATTTTTTGCAGCTCGCGGACAAGATTGTCCTTATTGTGGAGGCGGCCGGCAGTGTCGGCGATGACCAGCCCGCCGCCGTGCGCAGAAACCGCAGACGCCGCATCGAATACGACCGCCGCAGGATCCGCGCCGTGCCGGTGGCTTATCATGCGCACCCCGACCTTTTCGCTGTGGAAGGCCAGCTGCTCTATCGCCGCCGCGCGGTACGTATCCGCAGCCGCAAGCGTCGGATTCGGTACGCTGCGCGCCTTAAAATAAGAAGCCAGCTTCGCCGCGCTCGTCGTTTTCCCCACTCCGTTGACGCCGAGCAGCATCCAGACCGTAGTCTTATCCGCTTCCGGCGCAAGCGGAACGCTCTTAACCAAAGCGAGCAGTAACGTTTTCAGCTCAAGCAAAATGCCCCGCTCATCGCTGATGCGCTGCCGTGAACACGTTTTTTCAAGCGTCTCAGTCAGTTCGAGCGCCGTCTTTGCCCCCACATCGCCTTCAATAAGCGCATCCGTAAGCTCTTCGTAAAAAACGCCGCTCTCTTTCCGTGCAAATAAATTGCGGAACCGTTGTGCAAAACTCATTTTTTTCATTGTAGTCTCCGTCCTTTTATATCGCCGATTGCAGCGAATAGGCAACCGGTTGCCGACTATTTTCCTTCTATTAAATTAGCGGAAGAAAACCCGCCGAACCGTATTATATACACTCGGCAAACCAACAGGAAGCAGCAGAAAAAACACATGCGGCAGACCGAATCGAGCAAAGTCTTTACGGAATAGTTTCCCCGGCGCCCCTCTAGCACGATTTGCAACATGCAAATCGTGAGGCAGCCAGTCAACCAAGTAAAATCTTTACGGCATAGTTCCACTGGCCGCCCTCGCTGCGACCATCTAGCACGATTTGCAACATGCAAATCGTGAGACAGCCAGCCGACAAGGCAAAATCTTTACGGCGCGGTTTTTTTGGCATCCCGCCCTTACGACCATCTTGCACGTTTTGCCGCTAGACAAAACGTGAGGCAGCCAGCCGACCAAGTAAAACCTTTACGGTACGGTTTTCTTCGGCACCTGCTCTTAAGCCCCTCTAGCACGATTTGCAGCAGGCAAAACGTGAGGCAGCCAGTCAACCAAGTAAAATCTCTACGGCATAATTTCTCTGGCTGCCCCCCGCTGTTACGACCAACTCGCACGTTTTGCCGATAGGCAAAACGTGAGGCAGCCAGCCGACCAAGTAAAATCTTTACGGAACAGTTCTTCTGGCCCCCGCCGTTACAACCGTCTTGCACGTTTTGCCGGAGTGCAAAACGTGAAGCGGACAGACGAGTAAATAAAACTTTTACGGCATAGTTCCTCCGGCTGCCCCGATACAACCCTCTCGCACGATTTGCCGTCAGGCAAAACGTGATGCAGCCAGCCGACCAAGTAAAATCTTTACGGCATAGTTCCGCTGGCACCCGCTGTTACGACCAACTCGCACGTTTTGCCGGAGTGCAAAACGTGAAGCGGCCAGACGACTAAATAAAACCTTTACGGCACGGTTCTTCTGGCCGCCCCATTCATTTTGACAAGGGGTGGGTTTTCAGCTACCCTTGCCCGCGGGTTGAACGGAATGGACGAATCTGAAGATTTTACTTTGCAAGAAGGCGGCGGGCCTGCGGAAATCATGCTGGATGAGGAGGAGCTCGGCGCATTTCTTTCCGGCGGCGGGCGCATGGCGAGCCTCTACGGCCATTTTGAAGAGCGGCCGGTTCAAATCGAGCTGCTCAAAGGCATTACGCGCGCCTTCAATGACGGGGCAATCGGCGTTTTTGAAGCGGGAACGGGCGTCGGAAAATCGTATGCGTATCTGATTCCTTCCATTATGTGGGCGCTGACGAACGGCGAGCGGGTCGTCATTTCGACGGGTACCATCAACTTGCAGCAGCAGCTGTGTTCAAAGGATTTACCGGCGGCCGGAAAAATAATCGACCGCGACTTTAAATTCGTGTTGATGAAAGGCAGGCGGAATTTCGTGTGCCGGAGGCGTTTTGAAGAAGCGGCTTCGCAAAAGGCGCTGTTTGAAGAAGACAATGCGGTTATGGATGCGCTTGCCGCGTGGCTTGAGACGACGGAATCGGGGAGCCGGAGCGACTTGCCCTTCGTTCCGCCGGAAGCGCTTTGGGCGCGCATCAATTCCGAAAGCGACGGCTGCATGGGGTCCCGCTGTCCGTTTTATGCCGAATGCTTTGTGATGCGGATGCGGAAAGAGGCCGCCGGCGCGGACATCATCGTTGTAAACCACCACCTGCTGTTTGCCGATATCGAATCCCGCTTGCATGGAGCGGGCTATACCGATGCTGCGGTGCTGCCGCCGTACCGGAGGCTCATCTTTGACGAAGCCCACGGCATCGAAAGCGCGGCAACCAGCTTCTTCAGCGATGAGTTCAGCCGCTTTAAGCTGATGCGGCAGGTAAACGTGCTGTACCGAAAGCGCAAAAACGCGCTGGCAGGCTATCTGCCGACGCTTGCAATCCTTGCCGCCTCCGAAGACAAAGCCGCCGAAGCCTATGAAAAGATCGCGCTCATTCAAAACGCGCTTACAAACCTCGATGCCGCAGCGCTCGTTGCCCTTTCCGACGCGGGCGCGCTGCGCCTCTGCGCGCCTTCAAGCGAAGCCTTTGCGCCGATTCTTTCGCTCTGCGGCGTTCTTGCCGAAACGCTCGGCGCCTTCATCGCGCTCGTTCGGGAAATACTGGATTCGGTCGAAGACGACGACAAAGAAGTCGCTGCATTTTGGGAAACGAAAGTCATTCTCAGGCGGCTTGAAGACATGTGCACGCTGCTCCGCGGCTTTACCCGTTGGGACGAAAAACAGGATCGCGTGTTCTGGATTCAACGGAAGAGTGCGTCGGCCGTAACGCAGACAGCGGGGGAACGCGCGGCCTACGCCGTGTTCACGAGCACCCCGCTCGACATTGCGCCGCTGATGAGCGCGGGCGTTTTCGAGCCGATGCGGACGGTCGTCTGCACTTCCGCCACGCTGAAAACCGGCACAGACTTTTCCTACTGGATGCACCGCACGGGAATCTCCTTTGCCGACGGAGAGCGCATCATGCAGCGGGAGTTTCCGTCGCCCTTTCCCTACCGGCAGAACATGTTGTTCGCCGTCCCTTCCGATGCGCCCCTCCCCGACGAGCGAACCTTCCAGCAATACATCGAAACGGCGTTATGCCGGCTCATTACGGCAAGCGGCGGCCGGACGCTTGCGCTCTTTACGTCCTACGAATCGCTCAAAAGCGCCTTCAACTACGCAGTTCATGCGCTCAAAGGATTCGGCGGCGCCTTGTTGCGGCAGGGAACCGATGACAATGCGCGGTTGCTCAAACAATTCCGCCAAGACATTCAAAGCGTCCTGTTTGCAACCGATTCGTTTTGGCAGGGCGTCGATGTGTCCGGCGAATCCTTGTCGCAAGTCGTAATCGTTAAGCTCCCCTTCATCGTCCCAAATGATCCGATATTCACCGCGCGCGCAGAAGCAATCGAACGAAAAGGCGGCAGCGCCTTCATGGAATTAAGCCTCCCCGAAGCGCTCATAAAATTCCGGCAAGGTGTCGGCCGCCTCATGCGCTCAGGCGCCGACCGCGGCTCCGTCGTCCTCCTCGACAAACGCATATACGCCAAACGCTACGGAACCGCCTTCCTCAAAAGCCTCCCCGAATGCCGCCGCCTCTACGCCCCCCTCTCCGAAATCTGCAACAAAGTGGAAGCGTTCTTAGCGGAATAAGCGAGCGGATGGCCGCGCTCAGATGAACGGGGACGGGATTTTTGTTTGCGGCTGATGGAACGTCATCGGTTCCATGCACGGCTATTTGGACGAGCTTTTATCGACGGGAATGTAGTTTTCTTGACCGACGATTAAAAAGCCTGCCTTGAGGAAGTCTCAAAGGCAGGCTTTTATTTTGCCCGATGCAGGGCGGCTTCCGCGCCGGAGGGCTTGTCTAAGATTGCTTCCGACACGGACAAGGGGTTAGCGTTTCGTGTTGAACGCCGCTTTTCCTGCATACTGCGCATTTGCGCCGAGTTCTTCTTCGATGCGGAGGAGGCGGTTGTATTTGGCGACGCGTTCGCTTCTGCTCGGTGCGCCGGTTTTAATCTGGCGGGAATTGAGCGCGACGGCAAGGTCGGCAATCGTGGTATCTTCCGTTTCGCCTGAGCGGTGGGAAACGACCGCCGTGTAGCCCGCTTTGTGCGCCATTCTGATTGCTTCAAGCGTTTCGGAAATAGTGCCGATTTGGTTGAGCTTGATAAGAATGGAGTTTGCGCTTCCGTTGTCGATACCTTTTTTGAGCCGTTCGGGATTCGTAACGAACAAATCGTCTCCGACAAGCTGCACTTTGCCGCCGAGCTCTTTAGTCAAAAGCTGCCAGCCCTCCCAGTCTTCTTCGTCAAGTCCGTCTTCAAGCGAGTAAATCGGATATTTGTCGGTGAGCGCTTTCCAGTGCGCGACCAATTCAGCCGACGTAAAGTTCTTTCCGCTTTTCGGAAGGTGATATTCGCCTTTCTTTGAGCCTTTCCATTCGCTGGAAGCTGCGTCCATTGCAAGAACAAAATCCGTTCCCGGTTTGTAGCCGGATTTTTCAATCGCTTCGATGATGTAGCCGAACGCCTCTTCGTCGCTCTTGATGTCCGGCGCAAATCCGCCTTCGTCGCCGATTGCAGTCGAAAGTCCCTTGCTTTTCAAAATGGACGCGAGCGTGTGATAGACTTCCGTGCACCAGCGCAGTCCTTCCTTAAAAGACGGAGCGCCCATCGGCATGATCATAAACTCCTGCGAGTCGATGGTGTTTGCTGCGTGAGCGCCGCCGTTGAGAATGTTCATCATCGGGACGGGAAGAATGCAGCCGTTTACGCCGCCCAAAAAGCGGTAGAGCGGGATGTTCAGCGCTGCGGAGGCGGCGCGTGCGGAGGCGATGGACACCGCAAGAATCGCGTTCGCGCCGAGTTTGGATTTGTCTTTTGTGCCGTCAGCTTTGAGCATTGCCGCGTCGATTGCGTATATGTCGGACGCATCCATGCCGCAAAGCAGCTTATTTATTTCTCCGTTGATATTTGCAACCGCTTTGCTTACGCCCTTTCCGCCGAACTTGGCTTTGTCGCCGTCGCGCAGTTCAAGCGCTTCAAACTCGCCGGTTGACGCTCCGCTCGGAGCCGCTCCCAGCGCACTGACGCCGTTTTCCAAAAAAACTTCGGCTTCTACCGTCGGGTTTCCGCGTGAATCGATAATTTCACGTCCTACAACTTTGCTGATTTTGCATTGCATAATAAAGTCCTCCATAGAGTTTTAAATCTTTGCCGCCGAAGAATAGCCCTCCGCGGTACGGTTTTACAGAACCATCGGCAATTTAGCGCGAATTTTTCAAATAAGCAAGACTGAAAAAGGACACGCTGCGGGAAATCCTGTTTTCCTTACTGCGAGCGCTTCATACCGGGACAGCGCGCCGGTATATGCAGGAAAAACGAAAACATGCAATCACCATCGTGATTTTGGGAAGTCTGTGCGCTCTCCAAAGCGTCAGAAAATAGCCGAGTGGACAGTAGCCCGCACATATCGGAACATTTTTGATAAAGCGACTTGGTAGAAAGCGAATTGCTCACCCGATGGACGGAAAGGGAGCTCGGTCAACCGGAAAGGAGACAAGCTATACTTTGACTGTAAAATAGCGCAGCCAAAGTTAATCGCCGACTTTGCGCGGGACGCAAACATTGCGTAATTATATTTTTTTCAGCTGTACATTTCGCGCGTTTAAAGCGCTCCGCATCTTGTTTCGCCTTGCATTCCGCTCCTGTATGTCGCTGCCGACCGTTATTATGAAATGCCGTATCACCGCATACACTCACTCGGAGGAAAATCGCCGTCGAGTCTTCTATTCCTTCCTCGTGCACTGTTCTGCCTGACTGTATCGCGCGATTTTTAATTTGCGTTGTATTCAAAGCCGTGCACAAGCCGATTTTCATAGTTGGAGCAGCTGTTTGCTTTTCTGCCCTTTTGCGTAGGCTCTTGATGTTATTTTATAAGGAAAGTAGTTGTAGCTGTATATATCCAAACATCCGGCCGCAAGCTCATCTACCAAATACAAGGCGCCGCGCAATACAGAGACGCTATCAACCGTCGTATTACGCACAATATTTCTTATAACCCGCATCCATTCATCAAAATTGTCTGCATTCGGTTCTTCATTAAGCTGAGCGCCACTATTTGGTATGTGTTTTTACACTATGCAACTACCCCATTGAATAGAACTTCAATACTGCCTTCAGTCTATCAAAGGTTTCTTTTGAAAAATCAGAAGCCGCCAATTCTGAAGGACATTCTGCGATACGCCGTATTCGTACTCCTTTTCCTTTTTGACTATCAGGATTTGTGAGCTGACGGGAAAGCGCAATCACCATATATTCTGAGATAAAACTTAAAAAAGCGCCATCCATTGCTGTCCCGCATTCCTGCCAGAAAAGATCGGCATATGCACGGTCAGCCTTAAAAGAAAATCTTTCCTTATAAAATCTTCATGCTCGTGTCGTGAGCGCTCGCACAACCTTCCGCGGTGCGCGCCGTAAACCGGTTGCCCGCTATCTCCCTGCCGGCGGATTTTGTATAATACGGACGAGGACAGCATGAATCATTTTACCATTCGTAAATGCGCTCCGTCGGATGCCAAAGTCGTCCGGCTCATCGGGGAGCGCACGTTTCGCGAAACCTTTGCCGAAACCAATGCCGCCGAAGATATGGAGGAATATATCCGCGTCGCGTTCAGCCTACAGCGTATCGCAGAGGAATTGGCAGAGCCGGATTCGGAATTTTATCTTGCTGAATGCGACGGATGGGCCGCCGGCTACATGAAAATCAATTTTCCGCCGACCCAAACCGAATCGGGATTTGACAATTCGCTTGAAATCCAGCGCCTATACATTTCCAAACGCTACAAGGGAATGCATATCGGCTCGCACTTGATGCAAACGGCCTTCGCCTCCGCGCATCAGGCGCAAGCGGATTACGTGTGGCTCGGCGTATGGGAGCACAACCATGCCGCGCGCGCATTCTATGAACACAAAGGCTTCAAACGTTTCAGCGAACACACCTTCATACTCGGCTCCGACAAACAAACCGATTACTTGATGAAAGCCCCGGTAACCGACAGTGCCGGTTTGGTTTCAGCTGAATAGCTATCTGCCGCACACGCGATTTGTCGGCCGCGATGTCGGCATGAAACGCTTTCCAGCACGCGGTGCAGCGGGTTACCGACGATACTGCGGGTATTACGGTTGTCGCGACACCTCCGCCGAACGCCAGTAACCGGTCGAGCGTGCCACGAGTCGAGCGTGTTGGAGGGAGGTCACTCGCTATGCGCACGGGCAGCTTCAGCGGGATGACCTACATCAACTGCGCCCACGATTCGCCGACATGACGCGGCGCACTGGCTTGCCAATGATGCTGAGTGTATTTGCCGGGGCCGTAACACGCTCCGCCAGCGGCACCAAATGTAGTTAAAATAAGAAGGGACGGCATAAGACTATCCCAAATAAAACCATACACCTCGTGAATGCGCAAGAAGCGGCAGGTTTTGCAGCGGGCGGATTTTTTATCGGCTGGCAAGCGGACAGACTAAAAGCGTTTTGTCCATTCGGCGGGGAGCGTCGCTTCTTCCGGCGGCAGCTTTTCCGATTTTTGTATGAGCGTTCGTTTGGTTCCGCGCAGCATGCTATCGCCTTCAAGTCGCAGCCGCCATTCGACCGGTTTGGCGCTGGTTGCCGCTTCAAGCGCGACGGTGCGGGGCAGCTCAGGGAAAAACGAAGCGTTGCTGCCTCCCGCCTGACTGATGGTTACCGGGAAATCCGCATTATTTTCGCTGATTGAAACGGTTATGCTCATGCTCGCGCCGTTTTTGAAGATAATAAAACCGCGTCCGCCGCGCATAATGACCACTTTGTCGATATATTCGTCGCCGCTCCACGTGCCGGCAATCGCTTGTGTCGAAACGGAAAGCATTTTTTCCGGTGCGGGCTTTTCGCTCTGCGCTTGCGATGCGTAATTTCCCGAACCGGCTCCCTGCTGCACAAAGGATGCCAGCAAATCGCTCAACGTCGCTTTCGATTCGGAAAGAATTTTGTAGTAGGAATCGTATTCTTTGACGGTTCTGACTTCCTTGCCTTCGGAAAGTTTTTTCATATTTGTGGCGCATTCCCATTTGCTGTCCGAACGTTTGGTAATCACTGCATAAAAAGTGATGGCATCTTTGTCCGATGCGGAAATGTCGGCATTCCCCGTGTCGAAGAAGCTGCTCGCAAAGTCCGCCGAACGTCTGTCCGTCAGCTGCACCGAGCTGTCTTTGAGCTGGGTCAAGTACAAATCCTCTGTCATGGAAATCATATTTTTGTCCGCATCCTGAGAGGCGACCCCGTAAAAATCGACCTTAACGGCCGATTGCGCCGGAGCCGCAGAGCAGAAAAGCATCCCGATGATAACATACAATGCCGATAAGGCCGGATTTCTTTTCACTATTTATACTCCCGTCTGAATTCCCGCTGAATTTCCCGATCAATATCGCGTTCTTTGATTGCCGCTTTCTTGTCGAACTGCTTTTTCCCTTTGCAGAGCGCGAGCAGCACCTTCACTTTTCCATTTTTAAGATAGAACTCGAGAGGAATGAGCGTATAGCCCTTCATTTCCGTTTTTCGCGTCAGCCGCTTAATTTCCGCCTTGTGCAGAAGCAGCTTTTTGTGGCGCAGCGGATCGTGATTAAATATCGAAGAATACGAATACTCCGCAATATTGACCCCCTTCAACAGAATCTCGCCGCCGGAAATCTCCGCAAAAGCATCGGGAAACGAAATATTCCCGCTTTTTACGGATTTTACCTCCGTCCCCTCAAGGACAATACCGCATTCAATTTTCTCTTCCACGAAGTAATCGAAGCGGGCTTTTCTGTTTTCCGCAATCACTTTCTTGCCGTCCGACATGCGCAAAGTATAAATCATAGTTTGCCGGCTTGCAAGGGAGCGGGAGGCAAGGCGCTGCGGCATCAGGATGCGGTACGGGCGCACCCATTGCGGGCGTTGCTGTAATATGCAGCAGTGCACGGTGAGCGGGCGATTGGTCATGCTGGTATTTCCGGCCGGTCTTATATAGGTATCTTTCATATTGCTTTGCGTTGATTCTCACCGGTTGGCATTTCATCGCGCCATTTTCGAGCAGCCGTATGAATGCGCCACAATAATAGTAATTTGACGATGCTGTCTTTTCCGTTCGCATCCCATGAACGGGCAGGCAAGCCGAATTATTCTCTCCTTTGGAGTAAACCGCCACACAAGGAATGTAATGCATAACGCCATCCTCTCTGGAAACTGGTTCTAAGCAGCCTTGCCGATGGGCAAAACGCGCGGGAAAACGCCCCGCTGCCGTTGTAAGCAGCGCCGCCGCGTCTGTACGCCGACGGAAGAAGCGTATTCCTTCCGCCGAATACGTTATCCGCGCGGGGCTTTTGCCGGATTGATCGGCATACCGTTTCTGAAAACCATAAATTTTATCGACGATTCTAATCCGCTGCCGGTTCTGCCGATTTCGTCACCGGCGGTAACGTAGTCTCCTTTTGCCGATTTTACGCTTCCCAGTCCCGAATACGAATAAATCAATCCCGTTTTTGACTGGATGAATACGACTTCGCCGAAGCCGCGGTACACGCCGGTGTACATCACCGTGCCGGAATGTACGGCTTTGACGGATTCGTCCGCCGCTCCGGTCAATTCCACTCCGCTGATTTTTCCGCTTATGTTTTTGACAAGCGGCGCTTTGAGCGGCCAAAGCGTAACCGTATCGCGCGTACCGGCGGAAGCCTTCGGCGCGCTCTTCTGACCTTCATGCTGTGCAACGGCACGTTGAGGCGTATCCGCCGCATTTTTTTGCGGCAACCGTATTTTCTGCCCGACTTTTATGGGTGCGCCGCCGTCAAGTCCGTTCGCAGCAAGCAATTCGGCAAGCGGTATCGAAAATTTACGGGCAAGGCTGTAGAGGGTGTCGCCCTTTTGTATCGTATACGCCTCCGGCCGTTCCGTATGCTCCGACGCTTTGACTGCGGCAGGGGGCGTTTCCGGTATGGCCGCAGGCGTTGCGGCCGCGCTTGCATCCACCGATGGAATGACAATCACCCGTCCCGCCCGGAGCACATCGCCTTCAGAAAGATTATTTGCAGAGCGGAGCTTTTCGACGGTCAGCTGATACTTTCTGCTTATCGAATACAATGTATCGCCCTGTTTGATCGTATAAGAGGAATCGCCAAAGAACCTGAGTGTAGAGAAAAAGAATATGGAATAAAAGAGCGCTGCAGTTTTTTTACTGAAAGGCACCATGTATTGTTTATCGGCAGCGGCACGGCTTTCTTTAAGCCCGCCGGTCAGATAAGCCGCCGGAAAAGCGTCCCGACCGGAATCCCGTTGATAACCGTTTCTTCCGTATAATTTTTGAGCACGCCGTCCCGTCCCTGTTCCAGATGCACGGAAGTAATGCCGTGCTTGATGGAAATGTCGGCTTCCATGAGCGCGCTTAAATGGTCGGCAATGCGGACGGTTTTTCCGTCAACCGGCGCAAACGCATCGTCGTTGTACTTGCAGTTGAGTTCATCCCACGTAACAACGCGCGTTTTTCCGTCCATGAGAATGCGGTTAGAAAACTCCTCATCGGTAAAATACATGAGCTCCGCGCTGAAAAACGGCTCCATAAGCGGCAACAGCTCGCTGGTAACAATGTCTTTTTCGATGCGCTTTACGATTTGCGGCAAACCGTCCGTCGCCTGTTTGACCGGCGAAATGATGTCGCGCGTTACGGCTTCCGGCAAATCATGGAAAAGTCCGCTGAAAAAATTATTGATAATGCGCCGTCGGCACATTTTTACGGCATTTTGCCGACACAACAGCAGCGTTATCACCGCGACGAAAAAACAGTGTCCCAGAACGCTTGTGTTCGGTACGCGGGGCGTTTGATTCCACCGCGTCTGAAAGCGCAGCTGCTCAATCTTCATGATAAAATCAAAGGAACGCTGCCGCGTCATCAGCATCTGTAAACCGGTTAAATCCATGTACTTTTGCAGTTCGGCAAGCACTTGCGTATTGATCGTTTCAAGCCGCTCCGGTTCGTTGACGACGGTGAGCATCTGGAGCTCGCGCATCGTGGCGAATTTGTGGGCTGCCGACAAAATGCGGGAGGCGGCAACGGTCTGCTCCGGCAGCGGCGCCGCACCCGCCCGTTGCGCAAGATACTCTGAAAACAGCGAAAAAAGCTCATCGTCGCCGAGTATGGTTCGATATTGATCCAAAACCCACCCGTTTAAACGGATGTATTCTTCCGCATATTCCCGCTTCAGTATCTGCTGCACCGTCGCTTTAATATCGCAGAGCGCAATCTTTTTCAGCAAATCAAAGAGCGAAGCGTAAATCATCCAAATCCAATCGACAAAAACGCCCCGACTTTCTTCAAATTTTCCGATTATATAGGCGATTACCATCTTTTCGCCCGCTTTGTCCATCTCAACAATATCGAAGGGGCGCACCAGATCGTTCCATCGGTGAATCGAAAACGCTTCAAAAATGCGCAATGCAAGCTCTTTATCAATCATACGCTCAGTGGCTCAACCCCGCTTTTTGGTCGGCATTCATTTTATCCTTCCAAACAATCGCCTTCTTTTTGATTTCCTCCGCGTTATCCTTATCTCCGAGCGCCGTAAACAAATTCCGTTTGGCCAAGAGGAAGCGGATTGCATTCGTCATATCGTCGATGCGGCGGGTCGAAAGTTCGTATTTATCGCGGTAGGCGGCGGCGGATGCGTCAAGCTGCTTGGAAATGAGGCGGATATAGAGCACGGTCGTTTCGTAGTCGCTGTTATTCGGATCGAAATAGGCCTTTATGGAGTTCCGCATGTCGATGAGATTTTTCGCCACAACGGTACAGCGGCCTTTCAATTCGACAAACGACCACTTCCACTTACTGTTGTCGCCGAACGCCAGTTCCAGCAAATTGATGGTCAGACCCAACTTCCGGATGAGGTAATAACGTTCGTCAATCGTCGTCTTTACAATCGCTTCATGATTGTCGGCAAGTTCGCTGTACGACATATCGATGACGTTCGTTACGATGTCTTCAAGGTAAATGATTGCTTTATAAAGCGTTTTGCGCGCCTCATTTAAAGCGTCGTTGTTTTTTATATCGAGAATCTTAAGCGACAAACTGTTTTGCGCCATGTACAGCGAGGCGACGTAAATCATATCCGCGCACAGCTGGAGCTTGACGTAGGGCACATCCGCATTTTCGGAGTCGGCGGTTATTTTACTTTGGGTAGTTTTTTCCGCCCCCAAAAGGGCTGTTATTTTTGTTTGATAGGACTTCACGGCTTCCGCGAGTTCAAGCCGGGAATTTTCCGAAATTTTAGCCATAAAATCTCCTGTAAATTTTACATAGGTTTCCGCGCGCCCTCACTCCGATTCGGCAAACGGCTTTTGCGCCGAGCGGCATTGCTTTACATATCGGGAAAAAGCGTCTCCGGGTTAAACGCCGCGCTGTGCTTTTCAAGCAATGCGCGGGCGTGTTCAAGCGACTGCGCGCTGTCCGCATCGCCGGAAAGCATCCGCGCAATCTCGGCAACCCGATCCGCTCCGTCAACCGGCCGTACATGAGAGGCAACCCGGTCTTGTTCTCCCCATTTTTCTATTTTTATCTGATTATCGGCATAAACGGCGATGCTGGCCAGATGCGTGATGCAGAAAATCTGGCGGTCGCGCGCAAGCTGTTTGAGATGGCTGCCGACGGCGACGGCGACTTCTCCGCCGATTCCTGTATCGATTTCATCGAAGACCAGCGTCGGAACCGTATCGATTCGCGCAAAAAGCGTTTTGAGCGCAAGCATGACGCGCGATAGTTCGCCGCCGGAAGCAATCCGCGCAAGCGGCAACAGGTCGGCGCCGGCGTTCGCACTGATTAAAAACTCAACGTTATCCATTCCGTACGGGCCGCACCGCTGCTCAATGCCGTTCCCTTCTTTTTCGGTAATGCTGACCGCAAAACTTGCGCCCTTCATACCGAGATTTTTTAGTGTGTCCAAAATTTCTTCAGCAAGAACTGCGCCGGTATGTCGCCGCTTTTCGGAAATTGCTTTTGCCGCCCGGTATGCGCGCTTTTCAAGTTCGGCAATTTCCGCGCCGAGCGCGTCTTTATCCTCCGCACCGCCGTTCAAACGCTCAAGCGCCGCCTCCGCCTCCGCCAGATAATCGAAAACTTCGGAAAGCGGGGCGGACGGCGACGACGCATACTTTTTCTTCAAGTTATAAATGAGCGAAAGCCGCTCCTGCACTTCGGAAAGGCGCACCGGATCATAAACCAGCTGCCGACGGTATGCGCCGAATTCCTCCGCAATATCGGAAAGCTCGTAGAACGCAGCTTCAAGGCGGGCATCCAGCGTGGAAAGAGAAGCATCCGTAGCGCAAACGTTCTGCGATTCGCGGCGGGCGCGCTTTAAAAGCGGGACGGCCGCATCCTCCGCACCGTCAAGCGCCGTGCACACGGCTTCCACTCCGGCGCACAGCTTTTCATAGGAAGAAAGACGCGCATCCTCTTCTTCAAGGCTCTTGTCTTCGTCCCCTTTGAGCTTGGCATCGGCAATCTCGCTTACCGCGAACGAATACATTTCAAGTTTCCGCGTTTTTTCCGCATCGTCGGAATCGAGTTTTGAAAGCAGCCGCCGTTTTTGAATTAGCTCCGTGTAAAGCGCCGTAAACGCCTGCACTTCGTCGAGGATACCGGCGCGCGCATCGAGAAACTTGCGGTGCTCGCCGACCTTCATGAGCGACTGATGTTCGTGCTGGCCGTGAATATCTATTAAATAGGAAGAAAATTCTGCAAGCTCGGCGCGGGTTACGGGCGTGTCGCCGATCCATGCGCCGGATTTTCCGCTTGCGCGCACAAAACGGCGTAACAGGATGCGCTTCCCCTCCGTTTCGATGCCGTGAGCGGCAAGCCACGCATGCGCATCCTCTGCCGCCGCTTCAAGCAAAAACGTTGCCGACACGGAGGCTTCTTTTTCTCCCGATCGGATTTGGGCGACCTCCGCCTTCCCGCCGAGCACGAATGAAAGCGCGCCGATTAAGATAGATTTGCCCGCGCCGGTTTCGCCCGACAAAACGGTAAATCCGCGCGAAAATTCAATCGTAATGTGATCGATTATGGCAAAATCTTTTATCGTAAGGTCTTCAAGCATGGGGGCCCCCCGACCAGTTGAGTTTTGACCGTAATGCTCCGTAAAATTTTTCCGCCGTACAGCCGACAAGCTTTACTTTTTCGGGAATTCGGCGGATTTTCACGCAGTCGCCTTCCCGCACTGCAAACGGCTGCTGGCCGTCGACCGTAATCATGCCTTCCGTTTCCCGGAACGGCCGCACGCTTATGTCAATTTCCCCGTTCGGGCTGAGCACGAGCGGTCTGCTTGAAAGGGAAAACGAATTGGCTGGCGTAAGCAGGAGCGCATCGAGTTCCGGTTCGATAATCGGGCCGCCTGCCGATGCCGAATACGCGGTGGAGCCCGTTGCCGTACTGACGATGATGCCGTCCGCCTTAAACGTTCCGAGCGACACGGAATTATAGGAGACATCCAGCATGACGGTGCGGGTCGCAAGTTTTGAGCAAACCACTACGTCGTTGAGTCCCAGCGCGGAAAACACCGGCACATCTTCGTGCTCCCGCATCAGATGCGCCTGTATCATGCTGCGTTCCGTTATCGGCATCTCACCTGCCAAAAACGAGTCGAGTCGGCTCTGCCATTCGTCTTTTTGAATGCTCGCGATAAATCCGAATTCCCCGAAGTTGACCGGAAAAACCGGAATCCCCAATTTCACGCAGCCGCGCGCAGCGAATAAAACCGTTCCGTCTCCGCCCAAAGTGATGACAAAATCATTGCCTGCAAACGGATTGCCTGCGTCAAATCCGTTAAAGCTGTAAAAGGACGCGTAAAGACCGCGCGATTCCAAATACGCGGCGATTAATTTTCCGTATTTTTGAGACGCATCTTTTTGCGGATTGACAACGATAAGGCATTTTTTCATAACGATATGCGCGCTTACGGGAGCGTTCCCAAGACTTTTACGATTTTTGTAACCTGCGCGGTTGAAAGGCGGGGATACAGCGGAAAAAGCGCCGTCCGCAGATACAGCGACTTTGCTTTTATGCAGGTTGCGGACAATTCTTCCTCACGCAGCGCAATAACGGAATCTTCATACGCGGGGCGGATTTCAATGTCTTTCCGGGCGGCATAGGCTTTTGCATCCTTGAACGGGCAGTTGAGCACGAGCGGAAAGCAGCACATCGTTGAACCGGTATCGGCGCCGTCGTCGGTAAGCATATCCGTATATTTTGTCCGGACGAAGGTTTTGTGGCGGCCGCTCATTACCGCATTTTGAAACAGCGTAAAAATCTCTTTGCGCTTTTGTTCATTGCGCCCGAATTCCTTGAGCTGCACCCATGCAAGCGCGCAATTTATGTCGGGAAGCAATTCCATGTGCGGCATTGCGTCGGCAAACTTCTTCAGCACAATCCATTCTCTGCGGTTCGGAGCGATGAGTACTGCGCCGCCGCCCGCGGTTACCACGTCTTTTTCTTCGAGCGCCATAATCGCATACGAACCGAACAAGCCAGCCTTTTGCGTGCGCACTTCCGGCGCATCGTCTTCCTGTGCGAGCGGCATGAGCGCGCCTGCCGAGCGGGATATGTCTTCAATCACGGGAACGCCGAGTCCTGAAAGCGCAAGCAGATCCGGCAGAATGCCCATCGATTCATGCAGGAGCAGTAAGCGGCCGCCGTTTTTAATGCCGTCCGCAACAGTTTCCGCCGTAACAAGGCCGGTTACCTCATCGACATCGAGCGCAATCGTTTTGCATCCGGCATCTTCCGCCGCTTGCAGATGCCATGCCGGCGCAAGGGCGGAAATCATAATCGTTCCGCCCGCTTCAAAATCAAGCGCACGGAGTGCATATTTTAAAGCAATTCCCGGACTGCGGAGCGCAACAGCGCCGTCACAGCCGGAAAAATCCTTAACGGATTGGATTAAACGCGCATTCAATTCACCCGGCCCGATTTTTTCATCGACCATACAGGTGAGAACGGCATCCATCTCCTTTCTGCGGATTGTTGTACTGTATGTCGGAATCATCGTTATTGATTATCTATAATTCTCTGCAATTCTTTCGGATCAAAAAGCCGTTTCGTGTTCAGGATGATAAGGTAGCCTTCGTCGTTGTTTCTGACGACGCCGTTTATATATTCCGTGCCGATACCGCTCATCATCTGCGGCGGATCCTGTACTTCGCCCTGATGGACGGCGACGACGCGCGATACGCTGTCGATAATAATGCCGATCTGCATTGTGCCGATTTTAAGAATAATAAATCCGCTTTCAAGTTCATCGAGTTCCATATCTTCGTCTTTTGTCTTGATGCGGAAGCGCCGGTGCAGATCGATAATCGGTATGATTTCTCCGCGGAGATTTAAAATTCCTACCATATAATAAGGAGCATTCGGAATCGGACGGATATTCTGAATCTTTACGATTTCCTTGACATCCATAATATTTACCCCATAAAGCTCTTTGCCGAGCTTGAACGTCACCAACTGAAACTGAGAATCATCAGCCATATGTCCTCCTGTGAAACCTAAAAGTACTCAGAAAACAGAATACACCGAAAGCCGAGCTTTTGCAATATTGTTGAAAATGCCGTCCGCCTTTCCGCACTGCGTCGTACGGAAGAACGGGACTTGAATAATGCAATAAGTTTACCGTCCGCTATAATTTTCGAAACTTGCTCAACCAGTCATAGTCGCAGTTTTCCTCCCTTGAGAGCCTCCTGCCTTGAGCGTCGCAAGGTAGCTTTTGCGCAATTTTGTCGAACGGCAAAATTGCAGCGGATGGTAAACCGGTTATCCTTTTTACGTACCGTTTCCCCGTCCGCCACGCCCTTCCGCACAGCAAGGCGTTGCGTTTACGGAAAAGCGCATTCGGGGAGCGTTTCCGGCTGCATCGGTACAATTCGCTCCCGCCGCTTACGCATTCCGCGCTGCCGCTTTCCGCTCCGCTAAATCCGTTTTGAATACTTTGACGACGATCACAATCGACATGAGCGCCACAATGGTATCCGCGATCGGCGTTGCAACCCAAACGCCGCGCACGCCCAAAAGCAGCGGCAAGAGCAATGCGGCAGGGACGTACAAGAACAACTGGCGCGCCATAACCATAAATCCTGCCGGTTTCGGCTTACCGATTGCCTGAAACAGCGTCACGTTGATGATCATTATTGCATCGAGCGGGAACGCGCAAATCGAAAGCATGGTGTTCGTTTTTCCGGCAAGTACGAGTTCCGGATTTTTGATAAATAGCCCCATAATCCGCTGCGGGAATGCAAGAAATCCCGCCCAAAAAAGGACGGCAAGAAGTAACGCGAAGCCGCTGAACAGCAATACGCCCTTCTTGACGCGCGCAAATTCCCCTGCGCCGAAATTTGTGCCGGCAAACGGTTGAAATCCTTGGCTTATTCCCCAAATCGGAATAAATGCAAGGGCGATATAGCGGAAAAATGCGCCCATCAAAACGACCTGATCTTCACCGCCGTATTTTTTTAAGACCGAATACATGACCGATTGCTGGACGAGCGAAAGCACCTGCATGAATGTTGCCGAAACTCCGACGGACAGCGTTTCTTTTACAATACTTTTTTCGAGCCGGAATGCCGTCAGGCGGACCGTTTTGCTGAAACGGAGAAAGTAGATAAATGTCAAAATGCCGAGAACGGCTTCCGAAATAACCGTAGCGGCGGCCGCGCCTTCTAGTCCCTTTTTGAGGACGATAACAAAAATCGCATCGAGTATGATATTCAATACCGCACTGATTCCCATCAACGTCATCGCAAATGCCATGCGTCCTTCTCCGCGGATAACCATATTTGCCGCCTGCCCGAAATTCACAAAAATCGAGGCAAGGTAGATTATACGGAGGTAGCGCACGCCGAGCGTGAGCATTTCGCCTTCCGCGCCGATCATTTTGAGCAATGCCGGCGCAAACAGCAATCCGAATACCGTAACGGCAAGCGAAAACAGCAGCGTAAGAATGAGCACATTGCCCATAACCGCGTCTATCGTCTTTTGATCTTCCCTACCGATTGCCCGCGACAGCACCGATGCCGAGCCGATTCCTACAAGAACGGCAATTCCGTTGTTCAAAAGCGTAAAAGTATAGGCAAGGCTGATGCTGCCAAGCGCCGTCTTTCCGACATACCGCCCAACAAAAATCGCGTCAACAAACACATACAAACTTATGACCAGCATTCCGATAATTCCGGGAACGGTCAATTCAAATAATAATGGAAGAAGATTGCCTTTAATCAGGTGCTCTCTTTTATCATTCATTTCATGCTCCTCTTCTCTCCTCCGCTGCGTCGCAAAAAAATGCGCCGTATGAGTTAGCTTATGCTAACTATTTTTGAATGTCAATAGAGCCGGAATGCAGCAACAACAATAAGCGAAAAGAGAGCTGCTTGCAGGTGCTCTGCGACACAGCGTTTTTACAGGGTGCATGGGCAAAGCATCTTCTCAAGGCAAACCGTAAACCTTTTTTCAAGGGACCGGCGGACGGAAGAACGGAGTTTGAAAAACATAACAAGTTTACCGTCTGGTTAAAGTTCCGAAACTGAGAAGCTTGCTCAACCGGTCATAGCCCGCAGATTTCCTCCCTTGAGCACGACAACGTAACTTTTACGCAATTTTGCTGCACGGTAAAATTGCAGCGGACGGAAAATGAGTTCCGTCTTTTACGTCCTGCTCTCCCGTCTGCCGCGCCCATTTGGAATCCCCAACAGTATCTATATGTTTTAAACTTTTGAGTAAGCTCTATGCCGTATTCATGAAAATAAAGAATCTCGGCATTTGGGATTATGAATAATAATACCGATATTATTTTATCTCGACTTTGCCTGTCTTCCGTATGAAAATTAATGAAAAGCGACTAGTTTTTTAATAATATTGACATAGAGTCGGAATGCAGTACTTTGCGGCAGAATCGATTTTACCTTCCAAGCAAATGGTATTGGGTAAATTAAATATGCTAAAAACCTCACACCACACTCTCTCGTCGTGGGAAAGTGTTTTGAGTGAAAGCACGAAAGAAGCGAATACAGGCAGCTGTACGAAAAGATATACGGTATTGAGAGGAAAAGAACGCGGAGCGATAAAACCGTCAGAAAACTGGTCGAAGCGATAATAGTAAAATTTTTGCCAAAAAAGGCTGCGCAATTCGATTTACTTATAGTTTGCCACGCCAAAACGATAGAACAAGTGTCGGGTGCATGGGGGGGATCATTGAGATTATTTTGAATCGTCTGCAATGAAGAAAGAACTGTGGCGAGGAAAATGCTTTCTAATACTTATATGCCGCATATTTACAAAAATATGTAGCGAGAGACACTCGTTATAAACAAGAAACTATTAATTATAAAAACTAAAACGAGCCCTTTCAAACTAGGAGATATTTTTATACTAGATAAAACATTTTAAAATGAAAAGAAGCCTTTTATACTGCCGATAAAAGGCTTCACTTGCGAAGAAAACTATTCTGTAAGAATTCTAATAACTTCATTCTTATCCTGTGTTGTAAGAATTTGCTGACGCTTATCTGCGCTTTTAAACAGCAAACTTACTTCAGCAAGAAATTGAAGATGTGGGCCGGTTTTATTAACAGGAGAAAGTGTCATAATAAATATTCTACACGGTTCCTGATCTAAAGAGTCAAAATCTACCGGGGAATCTGAAATCCCGATACATGCCACTAAATCATTTACAGAATCTGTTTTCCCATGTGGAATAGCAATACCGTGCTTCATACCTGTTGACATTTTTCGTTCACGGTCCAGCACGCACTCTCTTGCACTTGCTTTATCCGTAACTTTACCGGCATTCACAAGGATATCCAACATCTCGTCAATTATTCCTTCCTTTGTTTTTCCCTTCAAATGAAGATTGACAGTATCGGTCGTTAATACAGTTCTTAAGTCCATGCGTACAGTCTATTTAGAGTTATCATTTATGTCAAGGAAAAAATGTTACTTTTGAATGGCAGTAATCTGTAAATAGTAATTCCCCAACTGCTATTATAATCGGCAGAATTTTTTGTATATACCCTCAGGAATCTTTTCTGCAATGGACTTTTTGCGTAAGTGTCCATCCGGTCTTCCGCATATTCGGCATTGCTATATAAAACGCACGAAAAGTTGCAGCCTTTCGGAAAAAACGTCTGAGCATCCTGTTGTGAACTTCATTCACTTCTCGCTCATAAGTAGCAATGGCAAAGTATAGCCGTGTCCTTCGCTTTCCGCTAATACAGCTTCTTTCAATGCCTTCAATATCCATAAACTCACCGTCGCCAGAGGGAATCGGCAAGCAGATTGGCAATCTCGTTGCATCCCGGCTGTCCATCATCGTAAAAAACAACTTGTCTGACTACGCTTGCTCCTGTGAACGATATCACGTTCTTAGTGCCTGAACGTGTGTCTGTCCGTTACTTGTCCGGGGCCTTGTCTTTGCTGCATTCCGCATATTGTTTGCGTTTTCTTCCTTGATTGGGAGATGCCGTGAGTATACCTATTTGCCTTGAAATGCAATTAAAAATCCGTTACCTTCCTCACATGGCTTACGGCAAAGACTTAAACCTCCGAGTAGTCGAATATGTAGAAGACGGGCACACATTGACACGGTCTGCGGCGGTTTCAAAGTATATACCGGAACAACCATCACATAGCGTAAGCGCTACAAGGAGTTCGGCAATGTAGAAAGGAATATCCAGAGGCCAGTCAATAAGAAAATCATCGCGGAAAAACTCATCGAATATGTACAAGCGCGCCCCGATGCATACCTCAAAGAAATTGCGGAAGTATTCGGCTGTTGTCCATCGTCAGTTCTGAAACATCTCCGAAAACTCGGCATCACGCGAAAAAAGCCTGCCTTTTACAAAAAGCAAGTTCCCGAAAAAGTAGCAGCGTATTTAGAGGAAACTAGAGCAATTCCCTAAGAAAAGTCTGTATATGTCTATGAAACCGGCATCGAAATGCAGATGTATCGCCAATATGCCCAAATCCCTCGTGGCCGACGCGTCAATATGCGCATTAGCGGCAAGCGTCATGAGCGAATTGGCCTTGTCGCGGGGCAGTGCAAGGGCAGACTGGTTGCTCCATTTACTTAGAACCTGTTTGGAGTCTCATAAAAAAATGTATAGCAGTCAATAGCATAATTGCAGAGTATCATAAACACCTTATGTTTTTTTATTTTTATAAAGAAACCTCTGCTTTCAAGTTAAACAAAGCTTTGTTTTAAGTCTCATTGTTTGAAAATGACCATAAATATATGAAATTATTCCGTTTAACCAGTTTAAAAAATAGCTACATAGAAGACTCTAAACAGTTTCTTACAACGAGACGGCGAAGGCGTCCTTATTCGAACAATGATTTAAGGATGAGTTGCTAAAACTCTTACCGAAAGAGCGCGTCATTATCATGGGCAACGCAGCGTTTCATAAAAAGGTCTTGCATGGAATTGCGAAAAAGCACTTACAGACATTGATTTTCCTACCACCGTATTCGCCGGAACACATTCCTATTGAGCATGCATAGATCGCTTTGAAGCGGAATAGTGCAAGTAAAGTGCATCAGTATAGTTCCGTGGCTGAGACACCTGATGCGATTTTATAAGAAAAGTAGGTATAAGCTGTAACATCCCCAAAACGGCTTTCCCGTCAGATTCCTCCCTTGCACAGTACGACTGTAGACTGTACAAGCGATGTTTGAGCCTGCATACGGTATGCGAAGTCCGCCCGAGTTCAGTATGACGGAACTCATTGCGAGGTTTTGGCGGGGCTCTTTTTTGTTTGTTGTCCAGTAAACAGCAAGCTTTATCGACAGGCAAAACATGAGCGGACGGCAAACTAGTTGTAATTTCAAACTGAATATCGACTGCCCGCCCTTGCTGCTTGTTTTATCGATGCTGACGGCATCCATATCTTTATGATACTTCAAAAATCTTTTTCCTAATACTAAACCACGATAAAAAATTCTTTTAATTTATGCCGTTGCGCCACATGAAGCTGTTGAGCGTTCACATCTAATGCAGAACTCGCGGGCAAGAAAGGCCTGCTGCGCATCGCCTGCCTGCCGCACCGAATGAAAGCTGCTTGAGCGGACAGCTTATATCGCGTCGGCTGCTATCCCTTTGTGCATCCTATTTGCATCCCCTCTTTACGGGCCATAAGAGTTGCAACGAGTTTTGCAAGAAAACTCGGGCGGACTGCAACACCGGTAAAAGATTGAAAATGCAACGATGACAGTCCGCATTTGATTCTTGAGTGTTTGTCCGTGCTTACCCGTATGTAACCGTATATCATACAGCATTATTAAACAGACGAACGGATGATATGGCGGCTGTTTGCGCTATATTGCCCCCTGCTTCCGCACATAAAAGGGCGCTCGAAGGTTGATCTTGCTGCAAGCACCGTGATTTTTGTTATTTTTGATTTTAATCCTTATTTCAAGGCAAATAACTACATGCAATAGATGTAGTGACTCGATCTCCTTCGATTAATTTTCGCCTTTTATCGAGATGTTCCATCCAGTCAATAAACAAGCGCTGAAATTACGCGGTATATGAACTTCCCCACGGTATGCGTACCGTATAAGAAGGCCGTTCGGTAGTTTCATGGCGATAACTGTTTTCAAACGTGCAAACCGCAAGATGTCGTAAATAATTATTCTTACAAAATTGATACCGCATACCACTCATATTTCACTAGCCGAAAGCTTTACTTTCTCCTCCTATCGGCTCCTCCAAGCTGTTCACATCTCCCTGCTTCCATGCTGGATCTATCATTCCTATCACCCTTTCCGGATTAAGCTTTTATACTGAAGCCTTGATAAAATCCGTTACCTATACCTTGACAGCATTATTTTATTACATTATAGTAATCAAACATATTCAGGAGCGATGTCCGAGCGGTCGATGGAGGTAGTCTTGAAAACTATTGAGCTGAAAGGCTCCGGGGGTTCGAATCCCTCTCGCTCCGATGGATATGGAGGTGTGGTAGAGCGGTAATACAACGGATTGCTAATCCGTCAGTTCCGAAAGGGCTGGGCAGGTTCAACTCCTGTCGCCTCCGTTCATTTGAGACTGTAGCTCAGCTGGATTAGAGCATCACCCTGCGGAGGTGAGGGTCGCACGTTCGAATCGTGTCAGTCTCATGCTTATTTACGGAAAGATGCGAGAGCGGTCGATTCGGGCGGTCTCGAAAACCGTTAAACCTTCGGGTTTCGGGGGTTCGAATCCCCCTCTTTCCGTTTTATCATAAAAAGTTGTCCTTAAATATGTTAGTCTTTCTAATTCTGGAAAGATGTCCGAGTGGTTTAAGGTACACGCTTGGAAGGCGTGCGTACTCAAAAGGTACCGGGGGTTCGAATCCCCCTCTTTCCGCTAAAGCTCAGGTGCTATGCAGAGTATTCCCGCAGAACTCCGCTAGAGTCGGAAGACAGCAACGGTATGCGTAAGATATTCGTGCCGTAGATTACCTGAGCTTTTTTGTATTCCATTGCATCCGAATATATAATTATCCATTAGCGTGAGTATTCGCTAGTTTTTCAATAGTATCTTGATCTTTTCTCCATACATCCATTGCATAAAAACAATATGTGACGGCTTCATCTTCACGGCCAAATCCATAATACTCCGGTAAATATTCAGGTAATTCACTTTCTTTCAATAAATACGTCACTACATACGGATTTGATTCTTTTACTTTTACGTATTTTTTTAAGATTTTTGCGTTGCTTTGATGCTTTTTATAGAAAGTAATAGATCGCTAAACAGCATAAAAGCCGTTTCTTCTTCATGCTTTTTTAGTAATTCCGTTGCGTTATCCAATTGATTTTGATCTATCAACCAATTGATCAAAGTATAGCGTAATCCTTGATTATCATTCGGATTTAATTGTAATAGCTCTTCATATATTTTTATCCCTCCATCCTTTTTCTCATTATCCCATAATAATTGTCCATATCCTGCAGAAAGCCGCATAAAGGGTCTTGTTTCACCTATTCCCAAAAAAGACCCGGTATTTTCCGAAAAATAGTTTTCCCCGTATATTTTCTGAATACCTCTATTCCTTTTTTGTAATACTCATTTTTCTTTTTATATGATGCATACTCTGTCGCCAGAATACAGTATGCGTCTGCGCAATTTGGATCAAGTTCAAGAGCTTTTTGTGCTAATCGTTTCCGTTGTACGGATGATTCGCTGTCCCATGCATCATAAACGATATCTTGAGCTTTTTCCTCATTATTCTGTTCCGAGTTAAATGGAAAATCAAGGAAATTTAAGATATTAGTCATTTGCTTGTTCTCCCATATACCCTTTGTTTACGCATAAGAATAAGTCTTTATTTCTTCAAGCTGCGGAGCAAGTTCCAGTTTTGCATTTCTTATATCTATATCGTCCTGCAACGCAATAAAATATCCGTCAGCTGCACCAAAAAATTTTGCAAGCCTTAAAGATGTATCCACCGTAATTTTTCTCCGATTGTGAAGAATATCCTGAATACGCGAAACAGGAACATTTATCGCCTGTGCAAGTTTATACGCAGAAAGTCCAAGCGGAATAAGAAATTCTTCGCTCAAGATTTCTCCCATTGTTGGGGTTTCAATATAATCAGTCATACTATTCTCCTAGTGGTAGTCCACAATTTCTACATTATAAAAGTGTCCGTCTTTTTCCCTAAAACAGACACGCCATTGGTCATTTATGCGGATTGAACACTGCCCTTTTCTGCTTCCATAAAATGCCTCCAGCCGATTATTCGGCGGAATTCGTAAATCTTCAAGAGTTTTTGCATTATCTATCATCATCAGTTTTCTCAATGCTGCTTTCTGAATTGTATTCGGAAGCCGTTTTGAAAACTTTTATTTATAAACAAGCTCTGTTTCCTTATCCGCAAAGCTCTTTATCATATTAGCATTATAACTGTATTACGTGTATATGTCAAACAGACAGTTTTTTACCACATCCGAAAACAAAAACAGCAAAAGAGAGTCGTTTAAGGTGTAAAAAGTCTGTAGGTAATGAAAACAGTGATAAGTCGATTGATATTATGTCCAATATAAAAACCGAACGGTAATTATTAACATTCATCAAAACAAAACTACGCTATTAGCGCAGTCATGAGAAAGTCAAGATGAGTAAAGAGTTCTTCAATTTTGGCAACGATTCGATGTTGTTCGGAAAGTGGGGGAAGAGGAAGAAATTTTGAGGTTATATATTCAAGCTTTATCCCCTTTACAGTTGTGCCGCTAGATTTTTCAACGAAATCATCCTCATTTTGTCTAAAAAAATACAATAGAAAGTGCTTATCAATTTCTATTGTGGGTAATAGTATCTTTAAATCTTGATTTATAGCTGTTTCAATTTTTGTAATAATTGCTTTTCCTGGTACTATACGAGTGATTAAGATAATATCATCAATTTTTGCAAGATATGCAGAACTATTTTTTAAACCTAATTCTGTAATTTTATCTGCAGTTGAATAAAGGAAATCTCCTTTTATATCTTTAACGCTCGCCCAATTTAAACTTCCGTTCCAATAACTTGGATTTGATGTGTCTGGTGTACCACCTCCCTTAAAGTCTAAAATCTCCCCCAATCTGCACCACGCCCATCCTGCCGGTACATCAAACGGGATTTCGTCAGAAATATTTTCCTCGCAACCATCGGTATATTTTTGATAATAACAATTATCAGTAGAATTTTTATAAATATACGAATCATGCTTACCACGTTTTATCTCTCCGGCGGCAATCTTCGTCTCTTTTTCGGCACGCAGTTTTTCCAGCATAACACTTGCAGGTTCGTCGGCAGGGTCTTGCGGAACAAGTTTTCCATGAATTGCAAGGTCAAGAATTTTTGACTTTGCCTGTTTGACGGCTGTTTGCAGATCGGCTTTGTTTTGTTCTAACAAATCGATTTGTGCAAAAATTGTTTCAATTTTTGCGACGATGCGTTGCTGCTCGGAGAGGGGCGGGAGGGGGATAATGGTTTTACATATATCATTTAAATGTAAATTGGGAACACCAATCCCTGTTAAATGACCATTAAACTGTTTTTTACAGAATGGAGAATTTATTACATAATGTAGATAATTAGGATGAACGACCTCTGCAGGACGCAATACTGCTAAAGTTACGTAAATATCAAAAATCTTATCAGTATCAACCAAAGCGGCTACGCCTGTTGTTCCATTTTTAGCTAATAAAATGTCATTTCTACATGGTTGAATACGTTTTTGAAGTTCCTCATGTAATTCTTTTGTAATATATTTTATTTTATTCCAGTCTATTTTTCTAGAAGTTACATCTTTAGATGATAAAAAAGGGATTCCATTTTCTTTATCAGAATAAGTTGGAGTTTGATGTGTTCCATCTGTAATAGGAATTTTGCATAAATTTGGTAATCTACACCACGCCCAGCCCTCCGGCACGGCAAATGGGATTTCATCTTCAATATCTTTCACCCTGCCGTCTGCGAACTTCTCATAGTGCCTGTTATGTTCCAATCCCTCAGGATTGTCATCGGTTTTGCTTTTACCGGATGTGCCGGTATATTTAAAGATATACGAATCATTCTTACCGCGTTTTATCTCTCCGGCGGCAATCTTTGCTTCTTTTTCCGCGCGGAGTTTTTCCAGCATCACGGATGCAGGTTCATCGGCGGGGTCTTGCTTCACCAGCTTTCCGTGGATAGCGAAGTCTAATATTTTTTGACGTAATGCGTTTGTGTTCACTTTATGATCTCCCAATAAACGCCCTTATCGGTTTTCGCTCATTTCGAGAGAGGTTTTATATTCTTCTATCTGTTCGCTCAAATTCCGTATATGGTGTGAAAATATAAACTGTAAGAAATCTGCCACATCATCTTTTTCTTGCGAAGAAGCAAGGCTTTGAATATATTCCGCCCTGTTTTCTTTTTTAATTATTGTAGGTACTATTCCCGCCTCATATTGGATAAAATTCATTAACAGCCGACTCATCCGGCCATTCCCATCCGCCCAAGGATGCATATAAACAAGTCTATAATGTGAGAGAAAACTAAAAGCGTATTGTTCTTCTATTCGTTTTTGCGCAATATTTTTTCTTTCCGAATTGAACCAAGCACAAAATTCTTCCAGTTTTTGCGGAAGCTTCTGCCATGCCATATAACTCTTCCCGCCCCGTCCCGCACTGACATTTAAAAGCCGCAGCTCTCCTTTTGCAGAAGAAAATGTTCCTCCGATTGTATTGTATACAGTGCCGGTGTTTTTCATTACGAGAGACGAAAGTTCACAGAGGATTTCCGGTGTCATTTGGGTGTGCTGTTTTGCAAATTCAAAACTTCTTTCATACGCGGCTTTTAAGTCAAGGTTCATAAGCTGTTCATGAATCGGTTTATTTGCACTTATCCCTTCGTCAAAGAGAAGCTGATTTTCAATTTCCGTGACGGTAGAACCTTCTATTGCCGTTGAATGCGTGATAATCGAATATAAATAGAACTTATCGTAATCAAGCTGTTGCGCAATGTGCAGTCTATTGTACTCATTGATAACTTCCGAAAGTTGAGTGAACTTCTGCTGTCCGCTTTTATGCATCATTCTTCAATACCTTCAATCAGTTTGGAAAGTTCGGTAACAGCTGCGGCAATATTTGCACTTTTCTCTTGGATGGTTTGCATCAGTTCGGCAAGTGAACACTCTACTGTATCGGAACCGTCTTTTATCCAAGAAATATCCAGACTGGTTTTATCCCGTGCAAGCAGTTCATCGACGTGATATTTACGCCATCTGCCGTTC
>CAUTZW010000015.1:0-43835 GCA_963543045.1 uncultured Treponema sp. | reverse complement strand
GTAGAGCGCCACCTTGCCAAGGTGGATGTCGCGGGTCCGACTCCCGTTTTCCGCTCGATTATAGGGCCGGTAAACGCTGGAAACTTCTGCGGAAATAGCTCAGTGGTAGAGCGCCACCTTGCCAAGGTGGATGTCGCGGGTCCGACTCCCGTTTTCCGCTTATAACAACAAGCGATTCAGGGCAATCTGAATCGCTTTTTTTACTTCAAATAAATGTCAGGAGCTTTATCGTGAAACTCACAAAGGAATTCGCCAGTCTTGAAAAATCATCTGTAAAATTGACGGTAACGGTCGCAAAAAAGGACGTACAGGATATATACGCATCCGTTACTGCAAAATATGCAAAGAATGCACTGATACCGGGGTTTCGCAAGGGACATGTGCCGCAGGCGGTGCTTGAACGCAAATTCGGCGACGCCCTCAAATCCGATGCGATGAGCGAGCTGATCGATAAGTCCTTAAATGAAGCACTTGAAAAAGAAACAGAAAACCGTCCGCTGCCGTATCGTCAGCCGGTTATGGATACGGCTCCTGAATTCGATTTGGATAAAGATTTTACCTACGAAGTAACCTATGATGTTTTTCCGAAGGTTTTGATAAAAGATTTTTCGGGGATTGTCATCAAAGAGCCGGTTGTGAAGATCGGCGATGCGGAGATTCAGGAAGAATTGAAAGCCGTACAGGAACGGAATGCGGTTGTTATGGATAAAAAAGACGGCGAGTCCGTAGAAAAAGACAATATCGTTACCATTAATTATACCGAGCTTGATGATGCCGGAGCCGAAATTGCGAATACGAAGCGGGACGGCTTTGTGTTTACGGTTGGAAGCGGCGAAGATATCTATAAAATAGACGATGAAATACTCGGCATGAAAAAGGGCGAAACAAAACAAATTGTAAAAAAATACGATGAAAATGACAGTAACGCCGAACTTGCGGGAAAAACGAAAAAGATCAGCGTAACGATCGGTGCCATAAAAATCCGGAAACTGCCTGAAATAGACGATGAACTTGCGCAAGATGTCAGCGACAAGTATAAGACGCTCGATGATATGAAAAAGCACATTATGATGAACATGGAACTGGCTAAAAACAGAAAGATTGCGGAATTGAAAAGCAATGCGCTGCTTGAACAGCTTATAGAAAAGAATAACTTTGATATTCCGGCATCAATGCTGGAAGCGGAGCTGGATGGTCGGTGGCGGATGATGGCGCAGCAGTTCCAGACTTCCGCCGATAAACTTGAAAAACTTATTGCGGCTGCCGGGCAGACAAAAGAAACCATGCTTGAAAGCTGGACAGGCGACAGCGAAAAAATGCTTAAAAGTCGCATCATCGTCGACCATTTGATAAAGGCGCGGAACATTGCCGTTACGCCGGAAGAAATTGAAGCGCAGTATCAAAAAATTGCCGACGAATCCGGCAGCACGCTCGATGAAGTGAAAAAGCATTACGAAGATCCTCGCTCCAAAGAATATCTGATTGACGATACGAAAGAGCGGAAACTGTACGAGGAGTTATATAAAGAAGTAAAAGTTGAAAAAGGCGATTCCATGACTTTTGCGGAACTTTTTCCCGCATAATTGATGTCGGGCGCCGTATGAGGCGGCGCGCAATGTGGCCGTAGCAAGCCGGGCGGAGCTCCTTCCGGATCGCAAGGGGGACTTCGCAATAAAGCGGCTTGCTTTGTTATATTTTACAAGAAGGATTCAATACTGCTATGAATGAAAGATCGCATACTTTAGTCCCGTACGTCATTGAAAAAAGCGGCAACGGCGAGCGTTCGTATGATATATATTCGCGCCTTTTAAAAGACCGAATCATATTTGTCGACGGAGAAATACGGGATGAAACTGCGGACATTGTTGTCGCGCAGATTCTCTTTTTGGAATCGGAAAATCCGGAAAAAGACATAAGCATATACATTAATTCTCCCGGCGGCTCGGTTACGGCAGGGCTTGCAATTTACGATACGATGCAGTATGTCAAGTGCGCCGTACAAACCATTTGCCTTGGGCAAGCAGCGAGCATGGGCGCCTTTCTTTTAGCAGGCGGAACGCACGGTAAACGGTATGCGCTTCCGTCTTCCCGCGTGATGATTCATCAGCCGTGGGGCGGCGTACAAGGGCAGGAAAGCGATATTTCCGTTCAGGCAAAGGAGTTGCTCCGGCTCAAGCGCCTTACGATTGAGTATTTTGCCCGCCATACCGGAAAGACGGAAGAAGCGGTCGCCCTCGACATGGAACGCGATTTTTATATGTCGGCAGCGGATGCGCTTGCTTACGGCATTGTAGATCATGTTATGGACGGGAGGAAGAAACGGTGAAATTCGGTAAAACTCCGTTAGTCTGCGCCTTTTGCGGGAGACCCGGCGACGCTACGCGGAAGCTCGTCGCAAGTCCCAACGACAATATCCATATCTGCGAAAATTGCATCGATATTTGCAAAACTATGCTTGAGCAGGAAGATGATTCGATCTCTCCGATCGAGATGGATTCGGTGCCGAAACCGAAAGAGTTTAAGGAATATCTCGACCAATACGTTATCGGCCAAGAGCGCGCTAAAAAAGTTTTGTCGGTTGCCGTGTATAATCATTATAAGCGGATGTCGCGCTCGAAGATGCGGACGGCGGAAAATGAAGTGCAGATTGAAAAATCAAACGTGCTTTTGATCGGGCCGACCGGATCCGGTAAAACGCTGCTTGCAAAGACGCTCGCGCAGAAATTGAAAGTTCCTTTTGCGATTGCCGATGCAACGACGCTTACGGAGGCAGGCTACGTCGGCGAAGATGTCGAAAACGTTTTGCTTAAGCTGATAAATGCTGCGGACGGAAACATTGCAGCTGCCGAACGCGGCATCATATTTATCGATGAAATTGATAAAATATCGCGCAAAAGCGAAAACACGTCGATTACGCGCGATGTTTCAGGCGAAGGCGTACAGCAGGCGCTCCTGAAGATCATTGAGGGGACGACCGCCAATGTTCCGCCGCAGGGGGGACGCAAGCATCCGAATCAGGAAATGCTTGCAATCGATACGACAAATATTTTGTTTATATTGGGCGGCGCCTTTGTCGGATTGGAAAAGATTATTGAAGAGCGTACGGCGGAGCGGGCGATGGGGTTCGGCTCCAACGTGGGGCAGGTAACCGAAGAAGATCGCATGAATCTTTTGAATCTGTGCTCTTCCGACGATCTGGTGAAATTCGGCATTATTCCGGAACTGATCGGACGTATGCCGATCACCGTTGCGCTCAAAGAACTGACAAAAGAGGATCTTGTTTCTATTTTAACGGAACCAAAAAATGCCATCGTAAAACAGTTTCAGGCATCATTTAAAATGGATGATGTTGATCTGACCTTTACGACCGACGCCATTGAAGCGATTGCCGATGAATCGATCCGGCAGAAAACGGGGGCGCGCGGGCTCCGCTCGATTGTTGAGCATCTGCTCACCGATATTATGTATGAGATTCCAAGCATTGAGGGGAATAAGAAACTTGAAATAACGAAAGAAGTGGTCGCCTCTCAAGGTAATATTCAACTCAACGAAGCGCTGCGCATCGCTCAAAACACATGACGCATCGAATTTAGGTAAACCGGCTTTCTCAAAGCCGGTTTTTTGTGCGGCGGACGGTTGGTCCCCCTCATAGCCTGTTCCGTTTATGATTCCTCCTACACGAATCCGTCTCTCGCTTTGCTACAAAATCTTCTTCCTCCTAGACACCCATAATCGATTCTATTAGAATACGCCGACATGATCCCTTCAGAGTTCTACGATTCTTTCAAAAAGACTTACAAAAATCGAACCAGCTCTTTTTTCTCCGGTATGATGCTCGCCGTTTCCGACATGGCAGCGCTGTTGTGCTGCATCGGTTTGATGTTCCTTTTGGTGAATTGCATCAATACGTCGTGGATTAATTTCCGTTCCTTCATTTATTACAGCTTTTATTTTCCGTTGATTCTGGTGGTGTTTTATGGGGCGGATTTATACCCGGGCATTATGGTATCTCCGTCGGATGAAGTGAGAAAACTCTTTATCTGTTCAACCTTTTGTTTTGTCGGCATCTGCATTAACATCGTATTCCAAAGCGGCGGCCGCACGCTGCTTGCAATCACGCAGGGAATTCTCCGCGACAGCTCGAAAAAAGGCGTTGTGCTTGCCTTTATGCTTGCCGTTCCCTTTAGCGTGCTGTGGCTGCCGGCTTCGCGGGAAATAGCGCGGCATATCTTCGGCCGCTTTCACTGGTGGGGGGTGCCGGCGGCGGTATACACAACCGGTTCGAGTGCGGATGAAGTCATTGACCGGCTGACGAAACAGCGCAACCTCGGCTACCGGCCGGTAGTGATTATCGATAGCGCGGCAAATGAAGATTCGATGCGCGGCGATATTCCCGTTTTTCCCGACAGTGAAGATATCCGCAAGATAATTCGGAAGCTGAACATAAAGGTTGCGATTGTGTGCGACTATGAAGGGGCGCGCAGGCCGATTATGACGGGCTTCCGCTATACGATTATCGTTTCTAAAAAACAAGATATTTTTACGAGTACGCTAAGCCTCCGCGATATTGGCGGAATCGTCGGTTTTTCTTCCACCCACCATTTAACGCGGCAAAGCAGCCTCATCGTAAAGCGGCTCATCGATTTGGCGCTCATCGCTTTTTCCCTTCCGTTGCTTCTGCCGCTCATGATTTTGATATCGATTGGGGTAAAAGTGTCGTCGCAGGGGCCGATTTTTTACGGACACAAACGCGTCGGGAAAAACGGAAAAGAAATCAAATGCTGGAAATTCCGTTCGATGTTCATCGATTCGCAGAAAATGCTCGAAGAAATCCTTAAAAATGATCCTGACATGCGCCGCGAATGGGAATCGCAGCGGAAATTTCAAAATGATCCGCGCGTAACGCGATTCGGAAAATTTTTACGGAAAACGAGCCTCGATGAGCTTCCGCAAATCTTTAACATTTTGCTCGGCAGCATGAGTTTTGTCGGGCCGCGTCCTGTTACAAAAGAAGAACTCGTAAAATACGGCGAAAACACGGACTACATTTTGTCGGTAACGCCGGGGCTTTCCGGAATGTGGCAAATTTCCGGCCGTTCGGATACCGGATACGAAGAGCGTATCAACCTCGACACGTACTATATTCAAAACTGGTCGGTGTGGTTTGACTTGTGGATTATTATCAAAACGGTTTGGGTTGTCTTAAAGGGAAAGGGTGCGTATTGATGAAAAAAAGACTGCTTGTCGCCGTTATGTTTTCCGCCTTCGCGTCGGCATTTGCCGCTTCCTATCGCATTACGGACGTTCATTACGAGATTACCGGCAGAACGCGCCGCTATGCGCTTGAGCGAAAAGTCAAAATCGATAAAAAAAAGATTTTTTCCGATGAAGACGAGCTGATGGCCTACATTGCTGACTGCAAACAGCAGCTTGAAAATGCGCGGGCTTTTGAAAGCGCCGACATTGATTTTATGGTCGCAAACGCCGATGCAACCGATGTGCACCCGGTAATGCTTACGATCCGCACAAAAGATTCCCTGCACTTTATTGCAACGCCTTTTCCCAAATACGATTCAAATAAGGGCTTGAAGATTCTCCTGAAGGCAAAGGACACGAACTTTCTCGGTTCGATGGAAACGATGAGCGCAAATTTCGATTTTGCCGCCTTGCAGGATTCCGAAGATGAAACGAAGCCCGTACGCTACAAATTCGGTTTCGGCATTACCTTTGACCTGCCGTTCCGCATGGGAAGGGTTGATTCAACGTGGGCGAACAACATGAAGGTGGCCTATACCATAGGAGACCGCACGCCCGAATGGGATTTACAAACCGGCGTGAAGTGCGTTCTGCCGTTTGAAAAATTTCCGCTCACCTTCGAATTCATGCAATCCTTTACGCGGGATTTAACTTACGAAGACAAATCGATAAACGGAAAAACGGTGCATTACGGCGACGGAACCTATTTTACCGAATCGGCAAAAATGTCTTTACCGATTTTGATTCAGAAAATTACCGGCTGGGGTAACATTTACTATACGCCGTTTGTAAAAGCCGCATTTCATTGGGATTTCGACGGTATTTCTGAAAAAAATACTGCTCTTTTGGGGCCGGAAGGCGCAATCGGACATACGCTTTCAGGCGCGCGCATCAACTGGCTCGGAAACTTCCGGGACGGCATTTCCGTTTCGCTTTCGCAAATATTTACCTATAATTTCCATACCTATACGTTCTCTCCGGGCATAACGGGAGAAATAACGGCGCACAAGGCGTTTCCGTATTTCGGATTGTCAACCGACGCGTACGCTTTCGCCCACCTCAACAGCGTGTCGAATATCGGGCCGCGCCTCCGCGGAATTCGGGACGACCAGTATTTCAGCGGAGAGGGCGGAAGCGATGCGGATAAAAAAGCGTGCGAAACTCCGGCGGCCGTTGTCGTAAACCTCGATGCCCCCGTGAGACTTTTTAAGGTGCATTGGGACGATGTGCCGGGCATTCGGCGCATTCCCTTTGCGCATTATTTCGATATGGAAATGCAGCTTTCGCCGTTTATGGATTTTGCCTTCATTAAAAACCGTGCGACGGGCAGTAATTTTTCGTATAAGGACGGCTTTTGGTCCGGCGGAATTGAAGTGCTGGTTTATCCGTTGCGCTGGAGGGGGATTCAGGTGCGCGGGAGCATCGGGTTTGATTTAGGCAGAAAGATGCCGGGCATAAAGGGAAAGCTCAATCAACAGTGGCGTTCGAACGTGAGCGCATACGAGATTTCCATCGGCATCGGGCTGCATTATTGATTTTCGGAAAACTGTGCAGGCGACGAAGGCTATTGGATTTGAGGTTTTACTATGATAAATCCCGCGCTAGGTGAATTTCTGATTCTTTTTCTGTTGATTTTAAATGCGTCGCGCATATTTTTTGTCAAGTACGGCGCGCTCGATTCGCTTTCGCTCCTTGCTCCGCTGTCTCTTATGCTTTCCGTGCTCCAAATTGCCGCATGGAATGCGGATATTTTTTCCGTCGCCATCCTTGCACTGTCAATCCTGTCATTTTTTACGAATTTCCGTGCCGTACAGCGCTTTGCCGCAGGTCTTTTCATCGATTATTTTAGCGCGGCATTTAAAACCGGAGCATTTTTCGTTATGCTGCCGGCTGTCGCAATCGGAGCGGCGCTGATTTATTTTCGGCCGCTTACGCTGGGACGCGCAAAAACTCCGGTAATGCGGGAGAGGATTCCCGTCAGCGGCCTTTTGTCTTCGGGAGTTGAAAGCGCAGCTTCCTTTTCCCTGCCAAGCGGCGTAATTTACGTTTACCGTCCGCTTCAAAAACCTACGACCGATAAACCTGCCGTGCTTTTCGTTTCCGACAAGCGGGCGGACACACTGCACTACGAGCCGTATCTGTATGCGCTTTCTGCGCGGGGCTACACTGTTTATACGGGAGATTTTTATGCCTCCGATGTAAAGTGGTACGGAAATGCCTTGAACATGCGGATTTTCCGGCGGCAAGCAATGATTTTTGAATACTTGCTGCATCGCAAGGAGTTTGAGGCGCAAAAGGATTTTTTTTCGTTCAATTCGCTCAAAGAACTTGAAGCCCTCCGGGATTTTGTGAAAAAAAACGATCCGGACGTACCGCTTTTTGCCGTCGGAGACTGGATGGCTGAAGATGCTCTCAAAGATTTTCGGGCGCACTATGCAGCAGAAGAGGGCGGCGCATATGCCCTAACCGCGTGCCCTTTTTACTGGAGCGCCGGGTGGGGATGCATAGAAATGACCGATCCCTTCCTGTTCTCCTTTCTTGGATTTGAAAAAAATACTGACGGCGAGGAAGTTGAACAGATGGCGAACGCAACTGCCGAACAAATTGACGGAGCCTTTGCGCATACAAATGAGAAGATATGAGAGAAGGCGTCGGATTGCTATCTGTGCGCTCTTGGACTCTGCAACCTGCTCGGCAATGAGTTACCGAACAGGTCCAATACGCGCGTAGCCTAAACCGTCGTAGCTTTATGCCGAAAGGAGCGCGCATAACTCAAAGCTTTTTAGGAGGAATGATGACACTACATGAATTGGATACATATTTTCGGACATTTTTAAAGATTGAAGACTATCCGGCCGATCCGTCTCAAAACGGCATACAGATTGAAAATGGGGAAGCGGACACCAAGCAGATTGAAACTCTTGCCTTTGCCGTTGACGCCTGTGAAGCGACGGCAGTGCTTGCTTCCCGTGCGGGGGCGGACATGCTCTTTGTGCATCACGGGCTTTTTTGGCGCGATTGTGAAAAATTGACCGGGCACCATTATAAGCGGGTCGCAGCTTTTGTAAAAAACGGCATTGCGCTCTATGCGTGCCATCTGCCGCTTGACGCCTGCAATCCCTACGGCAACAACTACGGACTGGCCGCCCGTCTTGAGCTTTCGGATACGGAGCCATTCGGCGAATGGCGCGGCAGGAAAATCGGGGTAAAAGGGAGACTGCCTGCGCCGCTTTCAATTCGCGCGCTTTCGGCAAAGGCGCTCAAGCCCGGAGAAAAGCCGCTTCGGATTCTGCCGTTTGGAAAGGCGTCGATTGAAACGGTCGGCATTATTTCAGGCGGCGCCGGAGAAGAAGCGGTGCAAGCGGCACAAGAGGGACTTGACGCATATATCACGGGCGAAATAGCGCATGAACAGTTTCATGTCATCAAAGAATGCGGCATCAACGTGATTGCCGGGGGGCATTACCAAACGGAATGCGTCGGCGTGCAGCTGGTGATGGAAAAACTTTCTGCAGAAACGGGAATTCGGACGATGTTCATCGATTTTCCGACCGGTTTATAGCGGAACTCGTGCCGAGCGTCGCTCCGTCCGGAACAGGCGCTTTTGTATCCGGAGAGGCGAGAAGCAATGAAAGATTTTCGCAGCGCCTAGAATCGGCCTATTCATTTTGCTATAATCTGCCCATGTTCAACAGCATTTCGGGAATTATTACCGGAAAATCACCAAAACAGGTTTATATCGACACGCACGGCATCGAATGGGCGGTGACGGTGCCTGACGTGTGCCTCGACGAGCTGCCTCCGGTGGGCAATTCCGCTCGTGTGTACACGTGGCTGAGCCATTCGGAAAATGCAATGGAGCTGTACGGATTTGCACGGAAAGAGGAGCGCGATTTGTTTTTCGATCTGTTGAAAGTGGACGGCATCGGCGCGAAAGGTGCGGTAAAAATTATGAGCGGCATTTCCGCCTCGCAGCTGGTTTCCGCATTGGATTCGGGTAATCTTTCGGCTCTGGAAAAAATCAGCGGCATCGGGAAGAAGACTGCGGCAAAGATGATGCTGACCTTAAAAGGGAAATTGACGCTGCCGGATGCGCCGCTTACCGCAAAACCGATGTATGAAGGCGAATATGCGCTCATCGTCGATTCGCTGTGCTCAATGGGCTACGAACGCGCCGCTTCCGCTTCCGCCGTTTCAAAAATCAGCGCGGAACTTGCAGCGGACGCATCTTTTGCCGCAAAACCGCGCATTGAACGGGAAGACAGCGTATTTAAAAAGGCGCTCATGGAGCTTGCGCAATGAAAGCGAAGGCTCCGAATGTCTTTGATGTCGGCAGTTTTGAGCGGACGGCCGACGATGAGTACACGCATATCGTCCGCGCCGATGAATCTTTCCCCGAATACGATGACGATACATCGGATAAAGGCGTAAGCCTCCGCCCGCAGGCGCTTTCGGAATTCATCGGACAAGATAAAATCAAACAAAATCTCGGAATATTTATCAATGCCGCCCGGAAACGGCGGGAACCGCTCGATCATCTCTTTCTCATGGGCCCGCCGGGGCTGGGGAAAACGACGCTTGCACAAATTGCGGCGCACGAATTGGGCGCAGACTTTAAAGTGACCAGTGCGCCCGTCCTCGAAAAGCCGAAGGATCTTGCCGGTATTCTTTCTACGATTTCCGAAGGGACGGTTTTTTTTATCGATGAAATTCACCGCCTCAAACATACGATCGAAGAGATGCTCTATATTGCGATGGAAGATTACGAACTCGATTGGGTGATCGGGCAGGGGGCCGCGGCGAGAACCGTCCGCATTCCCATTCCGAAATTCACGCTGGTCGGTGCAACGACGAAGGCTGGTATGGTTGCAAGCCCGCTCCGAAGCCGATTCGGCATCATTCAGCGATTCGATTACTATACGAAAGAAGATTTATCCGACATTATCCGCCGCTCGGCCGCCTTGCTGGAATGCCGGGTTGAAGACGATGCTGCGCTGCTTATGGGGCAATGTGCGCGCGGGACTCCCCGCGTTGCAAACCGTGTGCTCCGCCGGATGCGCGACTTTGCGGAAGTGATGGGGAAGGCGAGCATCAGCCACGATGTCGTTACCGAAGGTTTGAAGCGGCTTGAAATCGACGGCATGGGGCTTGAACACTATGACCGGGCAATTTTGCAATCGATTATTGAAAACTTCGGCGGGGGGCCGGTCGGAGCCGAAACGCTCGCCATTTCCATCGGCGAATCGCTTGATACGCTCGAAGATTACTATGAGCCGTATCTGATTCAGTGCGGATTTTTGCAGCGGACTCCAAAGGGGCGCGTGGTAACGGACAAGGCCTACGCGCATTTGGGATTGGAGTCCGCTTTAAGGAACGATAAAAATGCTGACGAAAGACTTTTATTTTGATTTACCGGAAGAATTGATTGCACAGCGTCCGTCCGCATTACGCGGAGAGGATAAGCTCATGCTGCTCGATCGCAAGAGCGGGGAAGTGCGCCATTATGAAATGACCGACCTGCCGTCGCTCATTTTGCCGGGAACATTGATGGTATTCAACGATTCTCGCGTTAGGCGGGCGCGCTGTTACGGGATCAAAGAGAGCACCGGTCGCGCGCAAGAGTTTATGTTTTTGAACCGACTTGACGGTTCCGGAACGCTTTGGAATACGATGGTAAAAAATGCGCGGAAGCAAAAGGCCGGAATGCGCTATGTCTTTCCCGACGGAACGGCGGGGACTATTGCCGAACTGCATGAAGGGCAGGGGACTGAATTCCGGCCGCTCCGATTTGACGCGCCGCTGACGGAAGAATGGTTTGAACGGAATGGGCATATTCCGCTTCCGCCGTATATCAAGCGCGCAGATAATGAGGAAGACAGCGAGCGCTACCAGAATGTATATGCTTCCTCCGTCGGAAGCGCGGCTTGTCCGACGGCAGGACTTCATTTTACGGAGACCATGCTCGATCAGCTCCGTGCACGGGGCGTTGAACTGACGTGGGTTACGCTGCACGTTGGCTTGGGAACATTTTTGCCGGTGCGGGAGGCCGATATCGAAAAACACAAAATGCACGAAGAAATCTTTACCGTATCGGAAGAGACGGCCGGTAAAATCAACGCTGCAAAAAAAGATGGCCGCCCGATTCTTGCAGTCGGTACTACAAGCGTCCGCACTTTGGAATCGGCCTGCGATGAGCGCGGGATGCTCCATGCCGGAACTGCCGGAACATCAATATTTATGTATCCGGGCTACCAATTCAAAATTGTTGACCAAATGTTTACGAATTTTCATACGCCGGAATCCACGCTTATCATGCTCGTCAGCGCATTTGCCGGTAAAAAAAATATTCTTTCCGCCTATGAAAATGCCGTCAGACACAAATATCACTTTTTTTCATACGGAGATGCAATGTTCATCCGTTAAAAGAGGAGAGGACTACTGATTTTAAGCGAGAAATAAGTATTTTCATTTTGTGCCTTGACCAGATATCATATTTTTGATATTCTCTCGCACATTGATGCCCGGATGGCGGAATTGGCAGACGCGCTAGGTTCAGGTCCTAGTGAGAGCAATCTCATAGGAGTTCAAGTCTCCTTTCGGGCATTTTTTTATTTTAAATGATTAATTATTAAAATGGATTTCTGATGCAACTATATACGCCCCAAAGAACGCCGCATAATCCAGCTGCCGTAATAAGATAAATCCAAAGAGGAAGAGTTGTTTCACGGCTTCCCTGTGCTCTTACTCCAAATGCCGGAAGATGAATTTTAAATGAGCGCTTTTTCGTTTTTATAGAAGGTGTTTGGCTGGATTCCGTTGTACCGCCCTTTGCATATCCGCAATGAGGACAACCTTTTTCAAAATCCTTTGTGTTGCCGGTTGCTCCACAGTTCGGACAGCGAACCGAAATAAAAAATTTTCCGCAATTCTTACATAACCGTGCATTTTCAGGAACTTCTGCTCCGCAGTTTTCGCAAAAAAATTGAGCTTTTTTATTTTTCATATAACTCATGAATATGACGTAAAAGCGAATTCCACCGTTTCATCGTACCATTTTTACAGGAATTATTTTCTTCCGTAGCAGCTGTTGCACAGCAGTCCGTACCCGCAGAGCAGCAAATGTCGCACTCTCTTTTCGTATCGTTTGCAGACAAATCAAGAGGGATTGACTGCTCGCCTGTTTCTTCGTCTTTCTGTTTCAGGCATTTGCTTGCAGCTGCGCTGTTGTTTTCTTCCGAGTGCCTTTCCTTCTGTAATAAAGGATGGTTTGCGATGTATTCATCGCATTTCTTTTTAAGGCCAGCGCCACTTACTCGGGGGCGCTCTGTCGTCATGCGTAGCGTTTGGGCGCAGTCTTTTCCGTCGGACAAAACTTCATCAACAGACGGAATTTTGCAATCGCAATCGGTATTCTCTGACACGGTTTCAGATGAATCGGTTTTTCTGGCGCCTTCGATTGAACGGCACAAATCTTTCAATTCCTGTGCTTCTTCATTTAATCCGTGAATGAAACCCGTAACTTCAAGCATTTGCGCTTTTTTATGCTCTTCATCCGCTAAAACAGATGGAGTGTAGAGTAGGATGGTGTTTTTATTGCGGCCGATTCCGCTGTTTATAAATTGCACGAGCACCTTCCAGTGACGCGGATAATCACTTACGCTGATCACCGTAACATCTGGACTGATTTCTTCCATGTTATCAAGCGCTTTTAAAAGCCAGCGGTAAATAATTGTGCCATATCCGCATTCCTGCAAAGCTGCATCTATCTTTTTGATTGCGGAATCGTCATCGCAAACAATAAGCGCTTTCATTCCGTACCCAGATTTGTAACAGTGTAATCGTAGATCTGCCAGATGCCTTCGCGCCGACGGATTTTGTAAACATAACTTTTCTTTTCCCGATAGTTCGGATATTTAAACCATTCGATAACCGTAACCGTTCCTTCTGATTTTGAATACAAGGTCTTTTCAATTTCAAATTTTTCCGGCACGGCAACAATATCATTGTCGATTCGAGATTGCATAAGATCGGATTTATAATCCTGTAAAAGGGAAGCGCGTTCGTCCGCCGACACGGAGTTATACCGTCTTTTTGCCACAGCATTGCGCTGAAGCATCATTTCAACATCCATGTAGAGGAAGTATTGATCCCACAGCGATTTTTGGCGAGCGATAATGGTTCGTTCCACTACCTTATCCGGCGAAATGTCTTCCGGCTTTAAAAGTTCTGCCGTCTTATCTTTTACCGGCAGCACGGAAGAGGAGGCTGCCGACGGAGACGGGCGGACTTCAAGCGTTAAACGATTTGAAACCGCTTCAAGATATTTTGATTTATACAGTTCCGGATAAAAGCGCAAATCAAAGTAATAAATAGAAGGTTCTGCAATATCGATGTAATCTTTGAGATTTTCGATAAACGAGTATTCCTCGCCGTTTTCAAGGGAGATTTCTCTAAAATATACGGTTTGATTGGTTGTCCGCTTTCGGATTAGGTTTTCCGTTTGCGGTAATATATTGTTTTTTACCGTCGCAACATTGAAATCCACGCTGAACATTCGGTCGTCGGCGAGTTTGAAACGCACGGTTTCATGAGAGTTATTTTTTATGGAGATGTGCACCAACACCGGATTCGCATTGCCGTCGCCGGGATAATACATTGTCCTGTCGTGGTATTTTATTTGAACGGTAATATTTTCTACATCTTCAGGTCCTATCGGAAGATGCGCGAATGCGTGCTGTCCAAAGTAAAATAAAATTGCTATAATAGAAAAAACTGATCGTTTCAATGTAATTCTCCAAAATCTATATTGAAAAACTTTGTTTTTATTATCGGCTGAACCTATGAATACATTATCACCAAATTCAATACAATCAATGCTGCATAAATGGAATGATTTTGCGGCGGCGCTCGATGTGCTGACCGCACCGGATGCTTGTTTTCCATTCGGCATAACGGGCGTGCACGGATGCTTAAAGGCGTATTTCCTTTCCGAATATGCCCGAAGGCTTCGGAAAGGAGGGCAGGGACGCACGGCGGATATCGTTGCCGTCGTGCAAAATGAGCGCGACGCGCACGCCTTGCAGCAGGATTTTTCCGTTTCGCTTCCGGACGCGGAGATTTTCGTACTAACCGGATGGGAGACGATGCCGTATAATCCTGCGACGGTCGGCAGTATCGTGTTCGGGAAACGAGCGGAATGTATTGCAAAGCTCATCTCCGAAGACAATACCGAAGTAAAACCGCCGGAGAGGCCGCGCGTTTTTATTATCACGCAACGGGCACTGCAAACGCCGCTCCCTCCTCCGGAATACACCCGGCAGCTGATAACCGTGCTCGAAAAGCGGCAGCACATTGATACGATACGGATTGCCGAAGCTCTTATGCGGCAAGGATATACCCGCGTTCCAAAGGTCAAAATGCACGGCGAATTCAGTTTGCGCGGCGAAGTGCTTGACGTGTTTTTGCCGGCGGACGCGCTTGCTGTGCGCATCATGTTCGACTTCGACAAAATAGAAGCCATACGGACGTTTGACCCGGAAACGCAAGCGACGGTCGGTAATTTGGAGCGCATTGCAATCTGCCCGATGAAAGAAGTGATATGGGATGACGCGCTGATTTTGCGGCTTTCTCAAAAACTAAAAACCGCCCCTGCTAACGATAGTAATATGGAAGAAAATATTCCGCATTTGGAATTGACGGAGGCGGCATTCGCATTCGGAGAAAAGCTGTTACAGGAATTAACGACGTTCGGGCAAAGCGAGGGAGAAGAAATTTTTTATCCGCTGTTATGGGAGCAAAAATATTCGGTGATCGATTATATCGACCGTGCGATTCCGATTTTTTTTATCGATTACGATCGGCTTTTAAATGCGGACGAAAGTATGAATCGGGAATTACTCAATACATACCGCATCTGTCGTAAACGAATGCCGATCCCGCTGCCGGAAGAAATCATTTTCCATTTTAAAACCTTAGTCGACAATGCCGATAAATGTATATTTTTTCATACTATTAATATAGAAAATTCATTATCAGCAGAAGAAGATAAGTTATCCTTTCATTCCGAACCTGCACAAAGCTATTTTGGAAATATACGGTATTTAAAAGACGAGCTTTCCGCGATGCAGCAAAACGAATGGCAGGTGTGCATCTTCGGCGATAATACGAATCAAGCGCTCAGAATTTCCGAATTGCTCAAAGAGTATACCGATACGCCTCATTCCTCCGTCGTTATTTTGGGGCAATCAATATCGGAAGGTTTTGTCGTTCCCGACATAAAACTGCGGGTCATTCAGGAAAATGAAATCTTCGGGCGGCGGAAATATATTCCGAAGTCGGTGCAAAAAGCGAAAAGTCAGGTGATCGATACGTTTGTTGAGCTCAATCCCGGCGACTTTGTAGTGCACGTCAATTACGGCATTGGCATTTTTTGCGGAATCGACCGAGTGAAGGCGGGCGGAAACGAACGCGACTATGTAAAATTGGAGTATGCCGACAAGGAATTCGTCTTTGTGCCGATCGAGCAGGTCAATATGGTGCAGCGCTACGTCGGCAACGAAGGAAATGCGCCGCGTCTTGACCGGCTCGGCTCAAAAGCGTGGGAAAACCGGAAGAACAAGGTCCGGCAAGCGGTTGAAGATTTGGCGGAAAAACTAATCGACCTGTATTCGCGGAGGAAAGCGGCGCGCGGTTTCCCTTTTCCGAAAGACGGGGAATGGCAAACTATGTTCGAAGCGGCATTTCCCTATGAAGATACCGCCGATCAAATTACCGTTACGGAAGAAATCAAAAAAGATATGGAAAAACCGGTGCCGATGGATCGGCTCATTTGCGGCGATGTCGGCTACGGGAAGACGGAAATTGCGATGCGGGCGGCCTTCAAAGCCGTTATGGGCGGAAAGCAGGTGGCATTTTTAGCGCCGACGACGATTTTAGCTGAACAGCACTACGAAACATGCGTCGACCGGTTTCGGAATTTTCCCGTCAAAATTGCAGAGCTCTCTCGCTTTATTTCTCCAAAAGAGCAAAAAGAAACGCTCAAAAAACTTGCGGACGGGCAGGTCGACATTTTAATCGGCACGCACCGGGTCATCCAGCGGGATGTGGTTTTTAAAAATCTCGGACTTGTCATCACCGATGAAGAGCAGCGATTCGGCGTTAAGGATAAGGAACGGCTGAAAGTCATACGGAACAGCATCGACTGTCTTGCGATGTCCGCAACGCCGATTCCGCGTACCCTGCATATGAGCCTTCTAAAAATCCGCGACATGAGTCTTTTGACCACGCCGCCGCAAAACCGCCAGCCGGTAGAGACGGTCGTAGAACACTACAGCGGCGAACGGGTCGCTTCGGCGGTCAGAAAGGAAACAGAGCGGGGAGGGCAGGTTTTTTTTCTCCATAATCGGGTCGAATCTTTGGAAGAAACGCGCATCAAGCTGGAGCGGCTGTTGCCCGAAATGCTCATTGAAACGGCGCACGGTAAGATGAGCAGCGATGAGCTTGACGACATTTTCCGCCGCTTTAAAAACGGCGCCTTTCACGTGCTCGTTGCAACGACAATTATCGAAAACGGCATCGACATTCCGAATGTGAACACCATCATCATCGATCGGGCGGATATGTATGGGGTTTCGCAGCTCTATCAGCTGCGCGGCCGCGTTGGGCGCAGCGACCGGAAAGCATATGCGTACCTTTTATATCCGAGCGATACGGTTTTGAAAGAGGACGCAATGAAACGCCTGCAAGTCATAAGCGATTTTACGGAACTGGGCAGCGGCTTTAAGATTGCGATGAAGGATATGGAAATACGGGGAGCGGGGAACCTGCTCGGAAGCGATCAGTCCGGAAACGTGTATTCGGTCGGATTTGACCTCTATGTTCGGCTTTTAAATGATGCGGTCAACCGGCTCGTGCTTCAGGAAAAATATCGGGCGGAAAGCGAAGTGCTTATGGAACTGGAATATACTGGCTTTATTCCCGATAGCTATGTGCATAACCCTCAGACAAAAATGGAAATATACAAAAAAATTGCCGCCATACAAACGCAAGAGGAGCTTGACGGTGTTTTCATTGAGCTCAACGACCGTTTTGGCCCTGCACCTGATGAGGTGAGCAGTTTGCTTTCGCTTGCGCACATTCGGATATTGTGCCGCCGCTTGAATATTTCGGCAATAAAGGAGCGGCGAGGCGTTATTACATTGACGTTTGAAAAAATCGCAGAGCTTTCGATCAATAAAGTTCTGGCGTTAATAACGGAATCGGCCGGCAGCGTCAAACTCGATGCTGCAAAACCGAATGAATTATTTCTGTATGCCGGTAAAATTGCATTAAAAGAAAAGAGCGAATTCATACGCGAAAAGCTCGATCGGCTTGTGTGATACTATAAAAATATATACTTGGAGTATAGATTTTTATACTTAATCTCAAGATAAAGCGGAACGGTCAAATAAAAAGGAGGAAAAATATGGCTTCAAGTAAAAGGTATTTGGATTTTATTTTGGAACAGCTGTCCGAACTGGAAGACATAAGCTATCGGGCGATGATGAGAGAATACATTATCTACTACCGGGGAAAAATTATCGGCGGCATCTATGATGACCGCTTACTCGTAAAAGCGGTGCCGTCAGCGATTGCGTATATGCCGGATGCTTCTTACGAATTACCGTATGAGGGTGCAAAAGAAATGGTGCTGGTAAAGGAAGTTGACGACAGGGCCTTTTTGACCGGATTATTTCATGCAATGTACGATGAATTGCCGACACCGAAAGCGAAGCAGAAAAAAAATAATTAAATGAAAGATTGAGAAATATGAAGAAATATGTAGCGCTGTTAAGCGGAGAAAAATACGCTCACGAAAGGACTGCTCGTAGCGCATGTGGACCATCTAAAGGAAATAAACGGAATGGGGCATTTATTCCTCTGCGATCCGTTAGCCGACAGCGATAAAGCCGTTAAGATACTATATGCCAATTCTCTGAAAGAGGCAGTAAATATTGCGAAAAGCGCTCTCTTTACCGTCAATGCCTAACCCAAATCTTGAAGTGTGAGAGCCGGAGGAAGCAAATGAGAACAATGAATATCTACTGAAAGGCAAATGATGCACCCGCATTATCGAGCCGTCGCAGAAGCGTCTTATTCGTAAGCATACCCATTGCAGGTTTTTGTTAGAAAATGATGCAAGATCCTTTTCTGCTTCTTCAGAATATATAGTCCGTTGATAAATATTCTGCATAGAGTGGCGAATAAAATATACTATTTATTGGATTATTTTTTAGAAATCTGTCATCTGTGCGTTTTTCACCTATGCGGATGCCTACCGTTTCGGTATACTCGATCCGCAAGTGAGCGGGACAAAGCGTTTCCGACATGCCCCCACTTTTTTGAGGAGAACTGCCAATGATACTGCCGCAGCATATTGAATATGACGAACTGATTAATCTTTTACCGCACAAAGGGAAAATGTTTTTGCTTTCGCGGGTTACCCAGCATGATGTGCAAACCCATACCATTACCAGCGAATACGATATTACGGAAAAATGCATTTTTTACGAACCGGAATTCGACGGGGTGCCGACATGGGCGGGGTTTGAATTCATGGCGCAAGGAATTTCTGCGCTGACCGGAATTACAAATCGCATCAAGGGGCGCGAGCCGCTTCCGGGTTTTATTTTAAGCGTTATGGAATTTCACGCTTCGATCGGTTTTCTGAAAAACAATACGACAATTAAAATGCAAATAAAAGAAGATTATCGCGAAGAAGAGACACACATCTACCGCTATCTCTGTGAATTATATGCAGATAAAAACGATAGCGCTCCGTGTGTGACAGCTAAAATTACCGTTATGGAAACGGAAGATATTCATGCGCTCTTCGGCGACTGAAAATACTGACGGAAAAGTGCAGCCGGTTTTCTTATCGAATGCAAAACGACGGCAAGCACTCCGGAGTATTTGTCGCCGGCGGAGCGCGTTTGAATGAATTTTATTCGGTCGGCCGTTTTTTTAATCCCTCGCTGCCGTTTCCCGCAAGTCCGACGCCTGCTTTTTGTTCCATCAGTGCGCGTACTTTGAGCGGCAGTCCGAACAGGGTAACGAAGCCCTCCGCGTCCTTGTGGTTGTAGAGTTCGCCGGTCGTAAAGCTTGCAATGCTTTCGTTGTAGAGGCTAAAGTCCGAATGGCTGCCGGCGCCTTGCAGCAGTCCCTTTTGCAGTTTGACTTTCGCCCAGCCGGTTACGTTTTCTTCGGTTTTGTTGACGAACGCCATGCACGCGTCCATGAGCGGCGTGAACCACTTGCCGTCGTAGATGAGCTCGCCGATTTTTATCGAAAGCTGCTGTTTGTAATGGTACGTGTCGCGGTCGAGGCAGAGGTGTTCGAGCATTCGGTGGGCAAAATAGAGGATTGCGCCGCCGGGCGTTTCATAGATGCCGCGGCTTTTCATGCCGACGCAGCGGTTTTCACAGATGTCGACAAGGCCGATACCGTTCCGTCCGCCGATTTTGTTCAGCTCGGTCAGGAGGTCGAGCGCCGCCATTTTTTTCCCGTTGACTGCAACGGGAACGCCTTTTTCAAAATCGACGGTAACGTATTCGCCCTCGCTCGGTGCGTTTTCCGGCGGCGTCGTGTTTTTCAGCATCTTTTTGTAGTCCGGCTCGTTTTCAGTCTTTTCGAGTTCCAGTCCCTCGTGGCTTAAATGCCAAATATTTTCGTCGCGGCTATAGGATTGGTCTTTTTTCATCGGGACTTCAAGCCCGCGCTCTTCAAGAAACTTGATTTCCGCTTCGCGGCTGTCCATGTTCCATTTATCATCGCGCCACGCAGCAATGACTTTTAAGTCCGGCGCAAACGCCTTGATTGCAAGCTCAAAACGCACCTGATCGTTGCCCTTACCGGTCGCACCGTGGCAGATTGTCGCCGCCTTTTCCTGCCGCGCGTATTCAACGAGAATCTTTCCGATGAGCGGCCGCGCAGTCGACGTGCCGAGCAGGTACTCATCCTCATAAACAGCGTTCGCCTTGAGCGCAGGCCAAAGATATTCTTCAATATATTCCGTCCGCGCATCGACGACATAACACGCCGCCGCCCCCGTTTTAAGCGCACGGCTCTTTATCGCCTGCCAATCGTCTCCCTGTCCCACGTCAATGCAAACTGCAATCACGTCGTAATCGTAGTTTTCTTTCAGCCACGGAATGATGACTGTCGTATCCAGTCCGCCTGAATATGCAAGAATAACTTTTTCTTTTGCCATATCATACCTCACGAAATGTATATTTATACAAAATTTATGCTATTACTGTATCATTATTCATAATGAGAGGCAACAGCAGTATTATATAGAAGAAAATGGAGCAGACGGGTGCAATGCAGGCGTTCTTTGCGCATCTGGAAAGGCGGCCGCATTTTAGCTATAGTGATGGCGCCCGTTGCGGGAAAAAATCGAATGGAGGAGCAATCATGGATTCAAATGAATTGAAGGGAAAGGTTCGAAGCGGCATGGGAAAAATTATCGAGTCGTCGAAAAAAGCCATCGGAATTGCCGGCACTGCCGTTCAAGAGTTTAGCGACAAAAGCGTCATTCGCATCGAAAAGAGCCAGTTGCAATCAAAATTAAACGGCCTGCACCGCAGCTTTGGAAAATATGTAGCGGAGCGGCTGACTGCAGAGCCGGAGAGCGCAATCGATGCTTCCGACGAAAAAGTTTCGCACTTTCTCAAAGAATGCGCTTCTTTAAAAACGGAAATTGCAAAGAAAGCCGAACTGCTTCAAAAAGACGAAGATGCAGAATCAGAAAAATAAAAGCCGCGCCGATCGCGGCCGCTTTACAATCGTGCTGCCCGGTTTTGCAGCAGCATATCGGCAAGGACGAGGGAAGTCATCGCTTCAATGACGGGAACCATGCGCGGACACAGGCAGGTATCGTGCCTGCCGCGGATGGCAATGTCCGTGTCGCAATAAGTATCGCCGTCCTTTTTTACGGTCTTTTGATTTTTCCCGATGCTCGGAACCGGTTTGATTGCCGCCCGGAAGACGATGGCCTTTCCGTTCGATATGCCGCCGAGGATTCCGCCGGCATGATTTGTTACAAAAAACGGTTCGCCCTTTTTGCTGCAAAGCGCATCATTATGTTCGCTTCCCGTCATGTCTGCCGCCGCAAAGCCCGCACCGAACTCAATTCCTTTGACCGCTCCGATTGACAGCACGGATTTTGCAATTTCGGCATCGAGCTTATCGAAAACCGGCTCCCCCAATCCTGCCGGCACAGGATGCGCAATGCATTCGATGACGCCTCCGCAGGAATCTCCGCATTGCCTGAGGCGTTCAATCGCCTCTTGCATTAAGGCCGCAGCTTCATTGTCGGGCGCCCGCATTGCATTTTCTTCGATGCAGCGCAGATCGATTTTTGAACAACCGATTCCAGCCGCGCGGAGCGTATAGGCGGTTACGTTGATTCCGGCAGTTGCAATAAAAGCGGAGGCGATTGCTCCGGCGGCAACGCGCGCAGCACTTTCCCTGCCGGAAGACCGCCCGCCGCCGCGGTGATCGCGGAAACCGTATTTTGCATCGTAGGTAAAATCGGCATGTGCCGGCCGAAACGTGCGCTCAAGATTCGCGTAATCTGCAGAATGCTGCTGCGTATTCCGGATGAGTAGGGCTATGGGCGTTCCGAGCGAGCGGCCGTTAAACACACCGCTGAGGACTTCGACTTGATCCCGTTCATTCCGCAACGTAACGGCTGCAGTCTGAATGCCGTTGACAGCACCGCCGGGCCTCCGCCGGTCAAGCGCACACTGAATGCTTGTGCCGTCAATCGGAATACCCGCCGGGCAGCCGTCGACAACTGCGCCGATTGCCTCCCCGTGACTTTCCCCGAATGTCGTCACCTTAAAAATCTTCCCGAATGTATTACCGGACATCCCGTTGCCTCCTCATGGCGCCCAACGCAGCCGAGCGCGCCTGCAGTGCATGCACCATAACACAAAACACACAGATTTGGTAGAATCGCGCCGACGGCTTGAAGTGCAAGCGCGTGCAGCCCAATACAATACATCATCATATGGCATATTTTTTTCAACTATCTTGTTATATATTTATATACTAATAGATAAGAATAATAGACACTATATCCAAAAAGATGGTCAAAGTGGTGATTCGCCCTATTATTTCCCCTTGACGCCAGACATCCCTCCGCCTATATAGTAGCGTATACAGGAGAACTTATGTTAGGAAATTTTACATATTCAAACCCGACGAAGTTGTATTTTGGGAAAGATGCGCTTGACGGCTTACGTAAAGAGCTGCCCCGTTACGGGGCGAATGTGCTGCTGGTATACGGCGGCGGGTCGATCAAAAAGACCGGCATTTATGACGCGGTTATCGGTATCCTCAAAGAAAACGGCAAAACCGTTACCGAACTGAGCGGTGTTATGCCGAACCCGACGCTCGAAAAGCTCTACGAAGGGGCGGCTCTTGCAAAAAATACAAATGCGGATTTTATCCTTGCGGTAGGCGGCGGTTCCGTGTGCGATTATGCAAAAGCAGTATCCGTTTCCGCCCATTGTACGGAAGACCCGTGGGAAAAATACTTTATCAACATGGAAGCGGTGGATAATACGATTATTCCGGTCGGTACGGTTTTAACGATGGTCGGAACCGGTTCCGAGATGAACGGCGGTTCGGTTATTACCAACCGCAAGACGATGCGGAAAATCGGGCGCGTATTCGGCGAGGACGTGTTCCCCAAGTTTTCCATTATGAATCCTGAATTTACCTACACCGTACCGCAGTATCAGATGACCGCAGGCTTTTTCGATATTATGTCGCATATCCTCGAACAGTATTTTTCCGGCGACGATGACAACACCTCCGACTATATAATGGAAGGTTTATTGCGCTCGCTGATTCCCAGCAGCCGGATTGCGGTAAAAACCCCGAAAAACTACGAAGCCCGCAGTAATATATGTGGATTGCAACATGGGCGCTCAACACGCTCGTTGCAAAGGGCAAGACCACCGATTGGATGGTGCACATGATCGGGCAGTCCGTCGGCGCATTCACCGATGCCACGCATGGCATGACGCTTTCCGCCGTGTCGCTCGCGTATTACCGGCACATTATGCCGAACGCAATCGCTAAGTTTGCGCGCTATGCCGAAGTCGTTTGGAACGTCAGCCCCGCCGGTAAATCCGATGCGGAAATTGCGGAAGCAGGTCTTGCCGAAATGAAAAAGTGGATGGAAGAGATGCACCTTGTGCTAAGCATTAAGGAACTCGGCGTTACGGAGAATATGCTGGAAGGCATTGCCGACGGAACTTTCATCTTAAAAGGCGGCTACAAAGTGCTGACGCACGGCGAAATCGTGCAGATATTGAAGGAGAGCATGTAGTTTATGATGAAAAAGCTGATAGGTGTGATTTTCGCCGCTCTGTGTATTGCTGCGGCTTGCGCGTTTGATGCAGGCGGCAGTAAGAATACGCAAACGGCACACACAGGAACCGCAGGAGCAAACACTATGAAAATAACGATAACGGTAAACGGCAAAACGCTGCCAGCATCTCTCGATGATAATTCTTCCGCCCGCGCATTGGTTGAATTGCTGAAAAAAGGAGCCGTGAGTATCGACATGCACGACTACGGCAATTTTGAAAAAGTCGGCGACTTACCGATAAGTCTTTCGCGCAATGACAAACAGACCAGCACCGATGCGGGCGATCTGATTTTATATCAGGGAAAATCCTTCGTTATTTATTATGATAAAAACTCATGGAATTTTACCCCGCTCGGAAAACTGGAGGGCATAACCAAGACTGAATTGAAGGCACTGCTCGGAAAAGGGAACGTTACGCGATTCTTCGATGCTCATGGACGGGAAGCAAGACAGAGGCGCACATACTTCTGTCCGTCTCTGCGGATGATTTTCCGCAATGACTTCCCTGATTTTGACTGGTATCGTAAAAATCCGGAGATAAAAGAAGAACCTCCTAATGGACGAATGCCGGAGCCCGCTCGTCGGAATTCTGCAAAGGACAGCAGCGGCAATGCGCGCGTCGGCTTGGCTGAAATGCAAAAAACTAACGTATTGAGCGGGTGCACCCGACCTTTGGTAACGCTGATGGAGGCACACAATGACGGAACTGGAAAAGTTGGACGCGGGAATGGAGTATTGTTTTTTCGACGATGAGGTTGCAAAACGAAAAGAGAGGGCGTTGAAAGGCTGGCAAAGATTTAATGCAATCGACCCTGCCGACTACGAAAGCCAATACGCAGCGCTTAAAGAACTGCTCGGATCGGTCGGCAAGGCTGCGTATATACAGCCCGCTTTTAACTGCGACAACGGCAAAAACATCAGCGTCGGGGAAGACTTTATCGCCAATTACAACGTAACGATTTTGGACATTGCGCCGGTGCATATCGGCGATTATTGCATGATAGGACCGAACACGCTTATCTCGACGGTGGGGCATCCCCTTTCGCCGAAGGGGCGGCGTGCAAAAATGGCGAACTCAAAACCTGTTACTATCGGAAACGACGTATGGATCGGCGGCAACTGTACGATTTTGCCGGGCGTAACTATCGGCAGCAATGTCATCATCGCGGCGGGCGCAGTAGTAACAAAAGATATTCCCGATAACTGCATAGCCACAGGTGTTCCCGCAAAGGTGATTAAACAGCTGGAAAACGATATCGAAGAGTAATGTCCGGTACCGAGCGGTTTCGGCTTCTCTGATATTCCGCTTTTGGTTCTTGACTTGAACGGCACTTCAAGTTGTATATTGCTTATATAAAACAACACTAAGCGGCGGCATCCTGAATCTCGGCGGTTCCGTTATTCAAAGGAGTTCTTTGTACCTAAAACTATTATGACTTTGCAAGATTTTTTAGATTACTTAAACAGCGGAAGAACGGCTCAGTGCGTATGCCGTAATTCGACCAATGCGCGGGCGGAACGTTTGCGAATGTCGTCGGCACGATGCAGTCCTCTTTTGGAGGCTTGGTATCAAACGCTGACTTCCGCTCATATACGGAAATCGGCATGAAAAAGATTTCGATGTGCACTCATCCGTTTGCAGCGCGGGTGGCGGGATTTTAGAATCGGTAAGGCGCACGGCGCACAACGAGGTGCACGATATACACGATATAAAGGAGGGAAGATGGCATGACGCTGCAGGATTTTTTGGATTACGTAAACAGCGGAAAAACGGTGGAAGTCGGTTCCGACGTGCATCTTTTTATGCACCGGCTCAGCGAGGAGGCTTTGTAATCAACCTTCCGGCTTTTTCCATTCGCGCAAATAACCGCTTCTTTCATCATAATACTCCTTATAATATATATTCTGTCTACTTAAGGCAACTGGACACCTTCCCATCCTTCAATAAGAAACCGTTACTAACATTGATATGCGCAGGTTTAATCGTTAAAATGGCGGTTGTTCGCTGAGTGCGGACTTATTTTTATTTTCAGAGCGTTATATGCAAAAAAAATTATCGGAGTTGCTGCCCTTCTTTCGTCATCAGGCGCTTGCAGCAGACGGTATAACAAAAATTGATGAATCGGATATTGCCCGTATCGAAATTACGGATATTGTTTTTGATTCGCGGAATGTAACTGAAGGTTCCCTTTTTTTTGCGCTGCCGGGTACGCACATACACGGCAATGCGTTTATTCCGCAAGCGATTGAAAACGGCGCTGCGGCGATTGTGTTTGAAGGCGACTTTGACCGCGCATTGCGCCTTAAAATTGCAAAGGCTACGGCCCGGCACCGGCAGAATAGTACGCGTCCGCTCAATGCCCGTTTTGACGACGATGGCGGCTGTCGGCCGGCATTTTTGAAGGTTGACAACGCGCGTTTTGCTATGTCGCCGGTGAGCGCGGCCTTTTACGATCATCCTTCGGAAAAACTTGCGGTTATCGGCGTTACCGGCACGGAGGGAAAAAGTTCGACCGTTTCTTTTATCTGGCAGCTTTTGCGGTGTGCAGGGAAAACGGCGGGTTTTATTTCGACCGTTGAATATTCGTTCGGGGGCGACGCTATTTCAAATATGGAGCACCAGACAACGCCTGAAGCGCCGATTATTCAGCATCATCTGCATCAAATGGTTCAAAACGGCTGCACCTATGCGGTGATTGAAGCGTCGTCGCACGGATTATCTCGCCGAACGAACAGGCTCGGCGATGTTTTATTCGATTGCGGCGTTTTTATGAATGTTACGCTGGAGCATCTTGAGTTTCACGGAACGTTTGCGCAATACCGCGCCGACAAAGCGGAACTTTTTCGAATGCTCGATGCCCATACGCATGAAAAAATAATTTCCGGCGTAAAGACGCTTGTGCCGTCTTCCGGCATAGTCAATTTTGAAGATCCGTCCGCGCCGTTTTTCATCGATGCAACGCAAAAAAACGTGTATGGTTTTACGGCGGAAGGCAATGCGGGACGACTCCTGGCTCAAGACTCGGAAAATCCGGCGCCGCTCCCTCCCCTGCCGGACGGCCTTCCCTGTCTGCATGCAAAAAATATTACGGAATCGGAAAACGGCGTCGATTTTACTCTTGAAGCTACGGGGACATGCGAAAAACTTTTCGGCCCGGCGCATTCCGAGTGCGGCCCCCTACATATTCCCTTCCCCGGCGTTTTTAATGCTTATAACGTTACCGCAGCGCTCATCGCCGTCAGTGCGACGATCGGGCAAAATATTGCGGCGCTTTTTCAATTTGTGCCGGAATTGCGTGCGGTAAAAGGACGCATGACCGTCATTGATGAAGGACAACCGTTTGAAGTCATCGTCGATTACGCGCATACGCCGACTTCCTTTGAAACCATCCTCCCCCCGATACGCAAAAAGCGTTCCGGTAAGATATTCGCGCTGTTCGGAAGCGGCGGCGACCGAGATTTGACAAAACGCCCGCTGCAAGGCAAAATCGCCGCACGGTTTTGCGATACGATTATTTTGACGGACGAAGATCCGCGCGGAGAGAATCCTGAGGCGCTTTTGAATATGATTGCCGAAGGCGCCGAACAGGAAGGCAAATCGCGCGGAGAGAATCTTTTTGTCATTCCCGACCGGAAAAAAGCGATCCGAACGGCGTTTTCAGCGGCGCATCCCGGCGACACGGTGCTCCTTTTGGGAAAATCGCATGAAAACAGCATTATCTATAAGGATTTTGTCATGCCCTACGATGAAATAGGAGAAGCGAAAACGGCGCTTAAGAAAATGGGTTTTACGAAGGTGCGCGCCGGCGATTGAACGGCACGGCGCGTTACGAGCGCATTTTTAAGGAGAAAATAAAGATGAAGATTGCACTTATATACGGCGGACGTTCCGGCGAGCACGAGGTTTCGCTTGTTTCTGCGGCAGCGATTGCGCGTTCGCTTGCAAAAACGCACACGACGCACCTCATCGGCATTACAAAAGACGGGCGGTGGTTTTATCAGGACGCGGCGGAACTTGAGCGCATTCAAAAAGATCCGTCGGCTCCGCTCCGTATTACCGAAAATGAATCGGCAAAGGTGTTCATTATTCCCGGCGGCGGAACAAAAGCGTTCCGCACGGAACATATGACGCTTGAAGCGGATGCAGCTTTTCCCGTCGTACACGGCAGCTACGGAGAAGACGGCTCTATTCAGGGGCTTTTTGAAATGGCGGACATTCCTTATGTCGGCTGTACGCCGCTTGCAAGCGCGCTGACGATGGATAAGGAGAAAACAAAGCAGATTTTGCTTGCGGCAGGCATTCCGGTCGTTCCGTATATCTGCATCAAGCGTTGCGATTTGCGTGATTCTCACCGCTATGACGAACTGCTGCAAAAAGCGGCGGATACGCTCAAATATCCGCTGTTCGTAAAACCGTGCGCGCAAGGCTCGTCGAACGGAGCGGCAAAGGCGCTGACGCCCGAGGATTTTTCCGGAGCGCTCAGCGATGCGTTCCGCTGGGACGACAAAGTGCTTGTCGAAAAGGCACTCGATGCGCGGGAAATTGAATGCAGCGTTACCGGCAATTCCGTAACGGCGCCGCCTGACAGCGATGACGAAACGGTAAAGGCCTATCTTCCGGGTGAAATTATTCCTGCCCATGATTTTTATGATTACGATGCCAAATACGCCGATCCGAACGGGGCTACCCTCCATATTCCCGCAGACCTTTCTACGGATATGATGGAAACCGTCCGTTCAACGGCGGTAAAGGCGTACAAGGCGCTCGATTGCACCGGCATGAGCCGGGTCGATTTTTTCATCGATAAAAATACGGGCGATATTTTCCTGAATGAAATCAATTCCATTCCGGGCTTTACGCCGATCAGCATGTTTCCGAAAATGTGCGAAGAAGCGGGACTTCCATTCGATGCGCTGACGGAGCGGCTGCTGACGGAGGCGCTTGCCCGGCACGCCTCAAAAGCAAAGCTGCAAACATCCCGGAGCGTTTTATGATTTCCCCTGCAGCTCGCCCTACTCCGTACTCTTATCCTGCAGGCTGTGCGTTTTCGTCTTTGGAAGAAATAAAAGGAAAGCGCATCACCGTCATGGGCTTAGGGCTCAACGGCGGCGGCGAAGCGTGCGCACGATTTTTTTTGCAGCACGGCGCCTCCGTTACGGTAACCGATGCTAAAACGGAAGCGGATTTAAAGCCTACAGTCGATGCGCTTCGAAATGATCCGTCCATTGACGGGACAAAATTGCGCTTTGTGTTAGGCGGGCACCATATCGAGGATTTTGAAACGGCGGACTGCGTGATCAAAAATCCGGGCGTAAAAAGAGAGGGGAACCGCTATCTTGCGTCGGCAAAGGCGGTTGAAACGGACATCAGCATTTTTTTATCCTTTACAAAAGCGCCGATTATCGCGATCACCGGAAGCAAAGGAAAGTCTTCAACCGTCAGCGCGCTGTATTACGGACTGAAAGAAGCGGGATTGAACGCCTTTCTCGGCGGAAATATAACGGTTAGCCCGCTGACTTTTCTTGAACGGACGGATGTGACAACGCCCGTCGTGCTGGAACTTTCGAGCTGGCAGCTTGCGGATTTACGCGGCAGGGGGATTTTAAAGCCGCGCATCGCGCTTATTACGAAAATTGTTCCCGACCACCAAAATTGGTACGGTAATATGGAAGATTATATTGCCGATAAGCGCTTGATATACGCGGAGCAGTCGGCAGGAGATTTTGCAATTTTCGATGCGGACGGAGATGAAATCGGAACAGGCCCGAAAACCGGCGGAACGTGGGGAGATTTTTTTGCTTCCGAAGCGAACGGTGTCGTCCTCCGTTATTCCCAAAATGTCTTGGCGGACGGTATGTACGGCGCGTGGCTTACGGATGACGATATGCACAGCGGGTGCATACGGCTGCCCGGCAAAGATGAAAGCGAGACGCTCATTACAACGCTTTCTGTTCCCGGAAAACATATGCGGCAAAACGTTTTGAATGCAGCTTTAATTATGCGCCTTTGGGGAATTGAAGCGGAAAAAATTATGCGGATTTTATCCGGTTGGGGCGGCATCGAACATCGGCTGCAATTTTTTCACACGTATATGAACGGCATCCGATTTTACAACGATTCGTGCGCAACCGTACCGGAAGCTGCCGCCGCCGCTCTGAAAGCTTTTAAAGATAATGTCGTTTTGATTACCGGCGGCACTGACAAAGATTTGGATTTTAAGCCGCTTGCTGCAGCGCTTTCTGAAAAAAATAAAGCGACAAACGTCAAAGCGCTCTTTTTGCTTGCCGGAAGCGGAACGGAAAAGCTGATCGTATCGCTTGAAAAAGACGGCGTGCGCTACAACGGCGCATATCGGAACCTCGACCGGCTGCTTTGCGCGCTTAAAATCTACCTCGACGGACACGAAAAAGAAACCGTGCACGTCATTTTCTCTCCGGGCTGTGCATCGTTTGAACTGTTCAAAAACGAATTCGATCGGGGCAGGCAATTTATGGAAAAGGTAAAAGCATTGTTCCGCGTCTAATGTAAGCGCCGGAATGCGTATTGAGGGGGCGGTTTATTTTCCGAACGGAGAATAAACCGTTTTCATAAATAAAAAAACGCTTCAATTTATGAAGCGTTTTATCGCAATTTTGATAGGTTTTATTGCTTGTTTTCCGTCTGTTCGGTCTTCGGTACATGAACTTTCTTTTCAAACCAGTCATTCCGGTAGCAGCGCGTGCATATTTTCAGCGTCATTGATTCTCCGTCAATAACAGTTCTGACCTTCATAAGATTCGGTCTCCACGTGCGGTGCGTATGATTGAGCGATTTACTCACCTTATTTCCATGCATAACGCCCTTTCCGCAAATATCACAAGTTCTGGACATATCTATTACCTTCCTTAATATATAATCGCAATAATTGACGTACTTTAATGATTTTTTATTTTTCTGTCAATTCTGCTACACGCATTTACAAACCGAAGGCGCACCCGGCGCTTTAGAGTGTAAACCTTTTTCAAAGGAGGAAACCAGCTCGGAGTTCGAAGCCCGCAGTTTTCCTCCCTTGATCCTCTTTTCTTGGGCACGGTAAGGTAGCTTCTACACAATTTTGCTGCACGGCAAAATTGCAGCGGGCGGTAAGCCGATTATACTCGTTATCTACCGTTTCCCCGTCCGCCGCCCTTTGGAATCCCAACATTATCTCCATATTTGAATCTTAGGGAATAATGCGGATATGCTCTTATCATATCGTTGTAAGTGTATTTCCGTATGCAACGACTATTTCTTAAATATTATTGACATTCTGCGGCACATATTTACAAACCAAAGGCGCACCGGCGCTTTAGAGCGCACGCGTTGCATTCCGCAGCTGTTTTAAGAGTTCGGTCAGCCGCAGGTTAAATTTTTGCGTATTGGCTTTCAATTCATCGAGAAAGCCGATATCGGTAATGGTACCGATGACGGCAGACATTTCAGCTGCGCTTTCATACATCATGGTGCGGAACGGATCGGTAAAATCTTTTTGACGCGATAAAAGAGATGCGCGGTACATATCATCGGAAAAATGGATGGCGCCCTCTTCAATTTCGGCATAATCGGCGGAAGAAAAATCGGCCGCATCCTTTTTATAGAGGGCTTCCAACACATAGAGCGCATAGCGCGCCTTTTGCGCTGTGTAGTGCGTGCGGCATTCGTCGTAAAAATGATGCACTTCCTGCCACGTATTGAGCGCACCGCTTTTGATACGGTCAAACAAGGTGAGTATTTTTTGCGCGGGAATGATTTGCCCGCCGACATTATACCACTCTGTGTAAAGCGGAAGGGCTTGCAGCTTTGTAATATCGGCTTGGGAAAGCTGTTTGATGGAGCGGGCGTCGGCATATTCCGTGAGCGCTTCGGCGGCAAAATAGCGGGCAATGTCCCGGTAAACCGAAAAGGCCTGCGCAGGCTTTGCGATAATTCCGCCACTCTTTTTTTCCGCATCGGTATCGGTGAGCCGGAAGTCGGCCTCGGCATGCTGCAAAAGAAAGTTTTTCGCCGCCTCCTTTCGTTCAAAATCCGTCGTGCAGGCGGAATCCGCTTCCGGCGCAAGTTCTTTGAGGGCGGATGCCGTTAGCATTACGATTCGTTCCATCGCCGTAAGCGTCTCTTGAATCGTATCGGGCGCCAACGGATTCGTTTCTATGTGCTGTACCTTCACGGCGCGCTTGTCGCGGCTTTTGAATTTGTATTTATTTCGCACAATCGCAAACATATCGTGCATAAACCACCATGCAGGAACAATATGCACCGGCTCCTCCGGCGTTTGTCCTGCGATGATGAGCGCAAACGGATAGCGGATGTCGAGTTCGTGGGGATACGAGCCCTTTGCGGCCAACACAAATGAAGCGAAGCGGCAGTTATGTTTAAAGTCGGTGCAAAGCCCCGGCCAAAAGCCCCGGCCCGCAAGGATTTCCCCATCGGGACTGCGCGAGTTATGATTGCTGCCGATGGTAGCTCCTGCGGCAATGTTCGACTGCCCCAATATGGTCGTCGCAATCAAAAACGATGAATTGTGATGCTGCTCGTGGAACGGAAAAATCAAATTATTTAAAAGTTCGCAGCAGGAAACGGTCGAATTGTCGCCCAGAATCGAGTTGATGAGGCGCGCGCCGTATTTAAGCTGGCAATTCCGTCCGAGTATAAAGCGCACGCCGACCGCCTGATAAAAAACGCGGCTTCCGGCGCCCATAATTCCGTTGACCAGTTCAACTCCCTCTCCGATTTGCGACGCTTCATCCGGCGTCGACTGGATGGTAACGTTTTTCAGTTTGAACGCGCCTTTAATGTAGGCACATTCGCCGATTTTGGCGTCTTTAATCACCGTCGTATTTTTTATAACGGTGTCGTCACCGACCGTCCCGTAGGTGTCAAGCCGCTTGGACTGCCCGTGTTCCGTCAATTCGATAAAACGCTGCATGAGCTTTTCGTCCCCGCGGAATTTCGACCACAAATAAGCGTCGGCGGGAATTATTCCTTCAAACGGCAATACGGCGCGGCCATCGTTTTCGTTGCCGACTCCGATCCATACGCGCGCGCTTTCGCTTTCGCCCTCTTTTAAGATGCCGTTTCCGAATTTTGAATGATTGGTGCAGCTCATCTCCTGCACATTAAACAGCATAACGCGGTCGCCGAGCCGGTAGTTTTCAAGATAGGCCGCATTTTGAATGACGTTGTCGCTGCCGGTAACGGTATTTTTTAAGTATGAGCGGTATATTCCCGTTTCAAGCTCGAGGTCGTGATATTTCAGGCGCGCGCGGCAGAGTCTGCCGAGGATGACGAAGCCTGAAAATACGGAATTACGAATTAGCGTCGGGTCAAAACCGTATTCGGAATCATCGACATACACGTTTTGAAACGCGCCGTCGTCGCTCGAATTCAAATTATCGACTAATACGGAAATTTCTGCCGGAGTCAGATGCCGTTTTCCGTTCAGTAATTCCTGCGGAACGTCGACGGAGATTTTTTTTCTATCGATAAAAGTAATGTCTGCCATGCGCGGATTTTAGAGAGCGACAGATTATTTGTCAAATGAGATTGCGACAGCGGATAATAAAAACTTATCGAAAGCCTCCGTTTCGGATCCAGCCGTAAAACGCCGCGCTCCGCTACACAATCTGCGTTTTTTGAAGTATAGTGCGCATGCAATGAAGAAAATATCCAATTATCATACCCATACAAAACTTTGTAAGCATGCGGCGGGAATGCCGATTGATTATGTACGGCAGGCGGAGCGCGACGGCTGCTCGGCGCTGGGCTTTAGCGATCACTGTCCGTATCCGGAAGATTATGTCGACGTGTGGCAAGAAATCCGCATGAGCGTATCCGACATTCCGCACTACATTGAAAGCGTGCAGGCGGCAAAGGAAGCGGCGTCTTTTCCCGTATATCTTGGTTTTGAATGCGAATGGGATAAAAAGTATGAGCGCTGGTATCGCGACGAGCTTAAAGGCGCATACGGCGCGGACTATTTGGTACTCGGATCGCACTGGGTGAATACCGAAACCGGACACGTAGGCGCCGTGCGGATACAGGATGCCTCCGATTTGCACCGGTATACCGCGCAGACAATCGAGGGGATGCAATCCGGCTTGTTCGCCTTTCTCGCCCACCCCGATTTGTTTATGTCTACGCACAAAGAATGGGATGCGGACGCTGCGTCCTGCCTCAAGGCGATTTTAGATGCTGCGGCTGATTTAAATCTGCCGATTGAAGTCAACGGGCTCGGCTGTTCGCGGCCGCCGAACGAAACGGCGCGCGGGATGCGCTACCAGTACCCGTATGTCGAATTTTGGGAAATGGTTTCGGAAACGAATGTGCGCGTTATCTGCAACTCTGATGCGCACGACCCGCGCGATGTGATTATGAATGCGTGGAAGGCGCGGGATTTTGCCGCCCGATTTGGAATCACGCCGATTGAAAAACCGGATTTTGAAACGCCGAAGGCCGTCAGCTAAGCGAATTGCAAAGAATGCGGCAAAGGCGTGTTAGTCGGCATTGCCCCATTTTCGATAACTTCGTTACCTATCAGGTTGTCGAGTTCAAGGCCGCATAGAACAGGTTGATTGACGAGGAGGTCTTTTGATGCGGAATAAAAAAAACAACGAACTTGCCGTTTGCGGATTGGCTGCGGTAAAAAAACTTGAAAAAAATAATCGAGAGCGCATCCGCCGCCTCTATTTTACCAGAGAGACCGCCCCGTTATTCGGCGGATTATGCAAGGAACTTGCAAAAAATCACGGCATTTACAATCAAGTTGACGATGCCCAAGAGCTGGTAAAACTATGCGGTACCGTGCATCACCAAGGCGTTGTCGCAATGATTTATATGCCCGAAATTACGCCGCTTGATTCCGACATCACCGAGCATTGGATTGCCGAAGGCGAACACGCCGTCATCCTTGATCATATCGGCAACGCAAACAATTTCGGCGCAATCGTCCGGAGCGCAGCCTTTTTCGGCATAAAAAATATCGTAATTCCGGAAGATGAACAGGAAAGCGCATTGACAACCAGCTCGTACCGCATTGCCGAAGGCGGCATGGAATATGTGCGCCTTTACTCCGTCCGCTCAATTACGCGCATGATGGAAGCGCTCAAGGGCAAAATGGCGCTCATCGGCTCTGATCTTGGCGCAAAAACATCTTCCGCATCTATAAAAACGCTTTGCGGCAAAAAGAAAGCGGTCATCATACTTGGGAACGAAGAGCGCGGCATAAGCCCGGAAGTCAAATCCTACTGCGATGCGCTTGTCATCATTCCCTTTGCCGGAATGTCGGCAGGCGCAAAAGCTCCTTGTATCGACAGCCTCAACGTTGCGCAAGCTGCATCCGTTCTCTTTTATGAACTTACGAAGGGGTAAGGCATGACCGCACGGCTATTTTTCTATCGGCGCACAGATGGATGAGCATATATCGAACAGCTCTAGCGCGCAATTTACTGCGCTACCCGGCACGGAACGCGCAAAACCGCATACCGAGCCTTTTTCCGGTAAGCCGCCCCTGCGTTTCCGCCGCGTACTCGGTATTGATCCCGGCCTTGCGTCAACGGGATTCGGCATCGTTGATTGTCGGCATAATACATACCGCATGGTCAGCTATGGGGTGATTGAAACGCCTGCATCTAAAAAACACGGCGAGCGGCTCGTCATCATTTATAACCGGCTCCGCGCCGTCATCGATGAATTTAGCCCCGAAGAAGCATCTATGGAAACGCTCTATTTTTCTCGGAATGTTTCCAGCGCGATGGGTGTTGCTGAAGCGCGCGGCGTTACGACGCTCTGCCTTGCACAGTGCGGCATTCCGCTATCAGAATACACGCCGAATCAAATTAAACTTGCTGTTACCGGAAGCGCACAGGCAAATAAAGCCGCCGTTGAAAAATATGTGCAGATTTTATTGAATCTTAAAACCGCGCCAAAGCCGGATCATGCAGCGGACGCGCTTGCCGGAGCCTTAACTCATCTGCATTATAGCCGGTAAGCTCCCCATATATGTAGTAATGCGCGTTAAATGAAAAACGCGCTGCGCCTCCTCATTTCAAAGAGGACACGCGGCGCGTAAGGGACGTATATAAATCAGCATTGCGCGATTTCTTCACAATGCTTTTCCGCTTTGAGGATTTCGTTGAATTCCTTTGCGTCCATCGTCTCTTTTTCCAGAAGACGCTTTGCAATATATTCCAGCAAGTCCTTATGCGATTCTAAAAGAGACAAAACATGATCGTATCGCTCATTGATGATGCGCGCAATTTCTTCATCGATATATTGCTGCGTAGTTTCAGAATATTCTCGTATCAGCTGCGGCTCACCTGCGCCGTACCCCTGCCCCGATTTTCCAAGCGTCATATTCTTAAAGCGTTTGCTCATACCGTAATCAGTTATCATTCTGCGTACCGTATCGGTCGCCCGCTGAATGTCATTTGCTGCCCCGGTAGAAATTTCGTTGAATACGATTTGTTCCGCCGCTCGTCCGCCGAGCATGACATCAACCTTGCCGATCAATTGTTTTTCGCTTGAAAGCATAGTATCGTCTTCCGGCAGCTGCATGGTATATCCGAGCGTCCCCATTCCGCGCGGAATAATCGTAATTTTGTGCACCGGATCGCTTCCGTCCGTGAACGCTGCCGTCAGCGCATGTCCTGTTTCGTGATACGCCACGATACGCCGCTCCTCATCTTTTACGACGCGAGAACGTTTTTGTAAGCCGACGACGGTTTTCTCGATCGCTTCGTCAAAGTCCGGCATCGTCACCTTTTTGCGCCCTCCCCGCACGGCAAGCAGCGCCGCTTCATTGACGATATTCGCTAAATCTGCGCCGGAAAATCCTGCCGTCGAATGCGCAATAACGCTCAAATCAACATTCGCTTCCATTAATACGTTCTGCGCGTGAATCTTCAAAATTGCCTCGCGCCCCTTTACATCAGGACGATCCACCACAACTTGACGGTCAAAGCGTCCCGGCCGAAGCAGTGCCGGATCGAGCACGTCGGGGCGGTTCGTCGCTGCAAGAATGATAAGGCCTTTTTCATTATCGAAACCGTCCATCTCGACCAGCAACTGATTGAGCGTTTGTTCGCGTTCATCATTTCCGCCGATGTTATTCATCCGGCTCTTTCCGATCGCGTCAAGCTCGTCGATAAAAATGATGCACGGCGCCTTTTCGCGGGCGGAATGAAACAAATCGCGCACACGGCTTGCGCCGACGCCGACGAACATTTCAACAAAGTCGGAACCGCTGATCCGGAAAAACGGCACGCCCGCTTCGCCTGCAACCGCACGCGCAAGGAGCGTCTTACCGGTTCCCGGCGGCCCGACAAGCAGCACGCCCTTCGGAATCTTTCCGCCGATGTCCGTATATTTTTTCGGCTCCTTTAAAAAATCGACGACTTCAACCAGTTCTTCCTTCGCTTCATCAACGCCTGCAACGTCGGTAAAACGGGTTTTGACTTTCCCTTCGTCAACGGCCTTCGAACGCGCCTTCCCCGCTCCGAAAATGCTGCCCATTCCGCCGGCATTTCCGCCCATCTTTCTGAAAAAGAAAAAGTACATGAGGAATATAAAACCGAACGGAATAATGAGATTGAGTAACAGCTGAATGAGATAATTGTTCGATTTTTCTACGAATTTATAGGAAATGCGCTTTTCGTCGAGCAGTTTTATGAAGTCTCCCATGATCGGCGCAACCGTCCGGTAGGTTTTTCTGTTTTTTTGCGTGTTGACCGAAAAAAGAGCCAGTCCCTTTTCCATTGCCGACTGCGAGGATACGCCTTCTGCAGCTTCATTGTAGCCGATCATCGAAGAATCGCCGATTTCCACGTAGACAATCTCCCCCGACTGCACCCGCGCTTTGAATTCGGAATAATCGATGCTGCCGTCTCCCTTGCCGACGAAAAACATGACTTCGGTTAAAACAAGTACCGCTCCAATTACGAGCAGCAGTACACCGATTGGAAAGCCCTTTTTATTTTTGCCGTCCTTTTTGTCATCATTTTTTTTTCCATCATCGTCTTCGGGTCCGGCCAATTTGAAAAAGTTGAACGGATCCTGATTATCGTCATTGTGGTCAGGCGTTTTGTTCTCTTGTTCGTTCATTTAAACCTCACATTCAATAATACGCATTATTTCACATATTGTCGATAGCGGAAAACCGGCAGACACGACGCACTCGGAGCTTCGGGTGGATATTCATTTATAACTTGACAAAATATTATATTATTTATAATGTATACCCCATCGCCAACTTAGCTCACCTGGTAGAGCAGCACCCTCGTAACGTGCAGGTACTCGGTTCAAGTCCGGGAGTTGGCTAAAACCATCCGAATAAACAATTTTCTTCTATATAATTATTTCAACGGACAAGAAAATGCCATCCCTCATCTAAAAGACTGGAACGACGTCGCATATTACACCGTATGTTTTTACACCGGTATCCGCTTGCCGATTTTCGATTCGTGCCCGCACTTTCTGTTTTTCCGGAAACATATCGGGAAAATAAATGCGTTTTTCTGGTTCAATGACACGGTATGCGTAAAAATAAAAAACCGCGCACCATAAATGATATGGCGGCGGGCGCTGCAAACGAGCACATCCGCTAAAGGCTCCGTGCCGCAAGCGGATGCGGGGTATGCAAGTTATTCGGCCGGTTTATACAGCTCAACGAGCCGCTGCAAGTGTTTAAACCGTTCCGATGCGCTCTGTTCATTTTTGGCAAACAAAAGTTCGCCGCGCTCCGGGAATTTGCGTTTGAGCGCGGAATAGCGCGTTTCGTTGCTCAAGAAATCCTGATACGAACCGTCGCCTGCCCGCGATGAAAGGGTAAACGGATTTTTTCCCTGCGCTTTCAAATCCGGATTAAAGCTGAACAGGTTCCAGTAGCCGGACTTTACGGCCGACTTCAAAACGTCCTGACAATGGTTCATGCCGCCTTTGATTCCGTGCAGTTCGCACGGCGCATAGCAGATGAGCAGCGACGGGCCGTTGTATGCCTCCGCTTCCGCAATCGCCTTAATCGTCTGCGCAGGGTTTGCGCTCAACGCAAGCTGCGCCGTATAGACATAACCGTACGTCATTGCAAGCTCGGCAAGCGATTTTTTGCCGACGTCCTTACCCGATGCCGCAAACTGGCAAATTTCGCCGATGTTCGACGCCTTGGAAAGCTGGCCGCCGGTATTTGAATACATTTCCGTGTCGAACACCATAATATTGATGTCTTCGCCGGATGCAAGCACGTGGTCAAGGCCGCCGTAGCCGATATCGTACGCCCAGCCGTCGCCGCCCATAATCCAAACGGACTTTTTCGGAAGAAACTCTTTTTGCGAAAGGATTTCCCGTGCTTCAGGGGCTGCGCACTGTTCGAGCGCCGCAATCAGTTTTTCCGCCGGAATGCTATTTTCCCGCGTATTGTTTTTCGTTTCCATGAAACGCGCAATCGCTTCTTTGAGCGCATCGTCCGCCGCGCCGCTTGCCGTAAGCGCTTCAAGCTTTGCAATCAGCGCATCGCGTATATGCTTTTGCCCCAAATATAAGCCCAAGCCGTGTTCCGCATTGTCTTCAAAAAGCGAGTTGGCCCACGCCGGCCCCTTTCCGGAATCCCGATGCGCCGTGTACGGACAGCTTGCTGCAGGCCCTCCCCAAATGGAAGAACAGCCGGTCGCATTGGAAATGTACATCTGCTCGCCGAACAGCTGCGTTACCAGGCGCGCATAGGCGGTTTCCGCACAGCCGGCGCACGCTCCGGAAAATTCCAACAGCGGCTGATTGAACTGCGAACCTTTCGGCGTCAAATCATTGAAGCCCGAATCCGCCTTCTTCGTCACATGGGCAACCAGATAGTCGAATACCGGCTGCTGATCCAAACGGGATTCAAGCGGCACCATCGAAAGCGCATCGACCGGACACACCGTGACGCATTCGCCGCAGCCGGTGCAGTCAAGCGTCGAAACGCTGATCGTAAACTTGTATTTTCCCGCCTTCGGGCGCGTATCGGCTGCAACAAGATTCGCCGGAGCTTCCTGCATTTCCTTTTCATCCAGCAAAAACGGACGAATGGTCGCATGGGAGCACACAAACGAACACATCGAACACTGAATGCACTTTACCTGATCGCATTGCGGAACGCTGACGGCAGCTCCGCGCTTTTCAAAGGCTGCGCTGCCGATTTCAAACTGCCCGTCCGCCATATCTTTAAACGCGCTGACCGGAAGACTGTCGCCGTCCATTAAGTTGATCGGCTCCATCAGATTGCGCACGAGCGAAGCAAGTTTTCCGCCTCCGGCCGTATCCGCTTTCGGCGGATCGAGCGGCGGGTTCGCCCAGCTTGCAGGTACTTTTACCTCATGAATGTTGTTGCACCCTTCATCGATCGCCGTGCAGTTCATGTCAACGATGTCCTGCCCCTTCTTTGCAAATTTCTGCGTCGCCTTTTCCTTCATATAGCGTACCGCTTCATCGACCGGTAAAACGTTCGCAAGCTTAAAGAACGCGGACTGCAAGACGGTGCTCGTTCTTTTTCCGAGCCCGATGCGCTGCGCAATTTCGACCGCATTGATGGTGTAAACTTTAATGTCATTTTCCGCGATGTATTTTTTGGCAACCGCAGGCAGGTAGCGCTCAAGTTCTTCGTCGCTCCACTGGCAGTTAATGAGGAAGCTGCCGCCTTTCTTAACGTCGCGCACCATCTTGTAGCCTTTGATGATGTACGATTGATTGTGACAGGCGACGAAATCCGCTTGCGTAATGTAGTAAGAACTTTTGATCGGTTTATCGCCGAAGCGCAGGTGCGAAATCGTAATGCCGCCCGTTTTCTTGGAATCGTACTGGAAATAGGCCTGCACGTACTTGTCCGTGTGATCGCCGATGATTTTCGTCGAATCCTTGTTGGCTCCGACCGTGCCGTCGCCGCCGATTCCCCAGAACTTGCATTCAACCGTACCGGATGCCGCCGTAATCGGGCCCGGTTTTACTTCAGGCAGGCTGAGGTTCGTTACGTCGTCTACAATGCCGATGGTAAAATGCGTTTTCGGCGCATCTTTTTCAAGCTCCTTGTAAACGGCGAAGATGCTTGAAGGCGGCGTATCTTTTGACGCAAGGCCGTACCGCCCGCCGGTCAGGATGATGCCGTTCATGCCTTCTTCTCTGAGCGTTGCCGCAACGTCCATAAAAAGCGGCTCTCCCAAAGACCCCGGCTCCTTTGTCCGGTCGAGCACGGCAAGTTTTTTGACGGTCTTCGGCAGCGCTTCGATGAAGGCTTTGCCCGCCCACGGACGGTACAGGCGCACCTTCACCAATCCGACTTTCTCTCCCTTGTTGAGCAGATAGTCGATAACTTCTTCCGCCGGATTGCACACGGAACCCATCGCTACGATGACGCGCTCGGCATCCGGCGCGCCGTAGTAATTGAACAAATCGTAGTCGGTGCCGAGTTTGGCATTTATCTTGGCAAGATTCTTCCGCACAATCTCCGGCAGCGCATCGTACAAGCCGTTGCACGCTTCCCGATGCTGGAAGAAGATGTCGCCGTTTTCATGCGAGCCGCGCATTGCCGGATGCGCCGGATTGAGCGCATGGGCGCGGAAGCGTTTGAGCGCTTCCATATCGTACATTTCTTTTAAGTCGGCATAGTCCCACACTTCGATTTTTTGAATCTCATGGGATGTCCGGAATCCGTCGAAGAAGTTGATGAACGGCACGCCGCCTTCGATCGCACACAAATGAGCGACCGGAGATAAATCCATCACTTCCTGCGGGTTGCTTTCGCCGAGCATGGCAAAACCGGTTTGTCGGCAGGCATAAATGTCGCTGTGATCGCCGAAGATGCTGAGCGCCTGCGTTGCAACCGTCCGCGCCGACACATGAAAGACTGCCGGAAGCTGTTCGGCTGCAATCTTATACATATTCGGAATCATCAACAAAAGTCCCTGAGACGCCGTAAAGGTCGTCGTCAGCGCTCCGGCTGCAAGAGAGCCGTGTACGGTTCCGGCAGCCCCCGCCTCGGACTGCATTTCTATCACCTTTGTCGCGGTGCCGAAAATATTTTTCTGTCCGTTTGCCGACCATTGATCGACAAAATCCGCCATCGGCGATGACGGCGTAATCGGATAGATCCCGGCAACTTCGGTAAATGCGTACGCTGCGTGCGCCGCCGCCTGATTGCCGTCCATAGAAAGTTTCTTTCTCGCCATAGTTTCTCCTTAAAAACAAATTGCAGCAGAAATAAATTGCAGTATTTTGCTCCTTATCAAAACTGCTCCAACAAATCATTGTCCTAATGATTGAATATGATACCTTCTCAAATTGTTCTTTTCAAGAAAATACAAGGAGGGCGGACGGAATAATTTTACGTGATAGGCTTAATTTCAAGTTTTAGAAACACAAACAAATATTCTTCTAAGGCAAGCCTTAAGCCTTTTTCAAGGGAGGACACCAGCTCGGAGTTCGAAGCCCGCAGGTTTCCTCCCTTGACCTTCCTTCCTTGGGCACGACCAAAGGACTTTCGCCCTTTGGAATCCCAACTTATCTCCATATTTTAATTTTTAGGTAGATATTTATAAAAAATAGAGAAACTCGACATTCGACCTGGTAGTTTTTATGGTATCGACCGTCCGCGGGCAGGCGGACGGGTGAACTTTGCCGGAGGCAAAACAAGCGCGGGGGCCTCTGTATTGGTTTGAGCGCTTAACTTGCGGAATTTCGGGAGAGCGGGTATGATAACGGCATGTGTGAAATGGGGACTTCAAAACGGCGCGCGGCGTCATCCGGCAAAATAGAGCTTGATTTTAATCCTTCCGTAATAAATGCCGCGCGCAGCGCCTCTCTCTGCAATACTGGTAAAATACACAAACGATCGATGCGCGGAGCGTTCCGTTCCGTGCGCGTACCGATATCTTCATGCAGCAGTTTCTTCCGGCGCTTTGTGCCGGCGGATACCTATAAAGCCTGCAGGATACGCATTCCGGCCGGCTGACGCGGACGCAGCGCTCAAAAAGAAATGCGTTTGAAGACAGCGCTCTTCAAAATCCTATGCATTTTCTTTAAGGAGGATGGAGCACGGCCGTTCAGGAACAATCCGGCTTACAGATATGTCGGCGTTTGTTCCGTATGCGCGCCGTTCAAGAATCGTCGATTGTTGAACGGCCGCCGATTTTGAAAACAGGCAGCGGTTTTCCTTGCTGCCGAATACGATTGGGCGAAAAGCCCGTAATTTTTGTGGAGTGTTATATGAAAAAAATACCGACGTTTTTGTTGCTGTGCGCTTTGGTTGCCGGTCTGACCGCCTTTACCGGTTGTAAGTCGGAGGATAATGATGGGCCGGAGGTCTTTTTGGATAAAGGCGGTATTTACGGTACTATGCAAGGTAGTAGGCAAGAGGAGGAGTGGAATTTCAATGATGCCGGCTGGACGAAATCCGATCCTAATGCCGGAGTCTACGAATATGATTTTATCGCCAAGGGAGATAGAACGGACTGGAAAGTGCTGGTAAAAAAAGGAGACTTAAATGGTGGCGTTTATCAGGGGAAGCCGGGTGATACATACCTGATTAAAGATAAGGCAATCCCGTTGGTGTATGCGAAAAATCCTAAGGGCGGCGGTGCACTTTATGCAGAAGGACTCGAAGGAGGCAAAAAATACAGAATCACGGTAACGGTAAAAGGCAAAACAGTTTCCGCAAGCATAAAAAAAATATAAAAGCCAACCATTGAACGCGCGCTGCGCATTCTGTTGTGCGGCCGTTTATCGATGCGCGAGCGTTTGATAAACGGCCGTTTTATGTTTTACGGCGCGCCGCTGCGGACGGGAGAACAGGATTTGAAAGATGGAACGCATCTACCGTCCGCTGCAATTTTGCCGTGCGGCAAAATTGCGGAAAAGCCGCCGTGCCGTGCCCAAGGAAGGAGGGGCACGGGAGGAAACCTCCCGCAATTTTTATAGAAATCGATTGCCGAATCCTCCGTCCTGCCGTATAATGTGCCCATTATTCCGCCGCTTTCCGGCGGAGACAATCCCATAACGGCAAAGGAGCGCTTGACTAAAATGTCGATACTCTTTATCCTGCCCCCCCCCCGCCCCCGCGCCCAATCACCCTCCCGAACCCCCGCCCCCCCCCAAACCCTTCCTGGAAACCATCTTGCCGGC